>JAZDHG010000118.1:0-32161 GCA_043806135.1 Candidatus Omnitrophota bacterium | reverse complement strand
CAAAAGGGGAGACGAGAAGCAAAAATAATATAAAATTGACAAAAACCCTCTAAAGGAGCATATCATATATAATATGAGATTACAAATAAAAGGCATAATCATGAGATGCAAAAGCAGCACTTTTATTCATGCTCAGGGTAAAATTATAGATATTTTCAAATAAACGTGTAGTATGTATATTAAATGTTATGCATATAATTAGAAAGGAGATAATATGACAGAAGCTAGTATCCCTATATACTTAAATTGGTCATTTTGGGCGGTAGTTATAGCAGGGGTAGCACTTATCTTTTCTCAATTACCTCCAATTCACTTGCTTCTTAAAAAAGCTAAACTAGATATAGAGTTATATTCTAAAATTCACATTACCCATAAAATAGGCAATCCAAACCTTCAAATCCATTTAATAATAAACAATGTTGGAGGAAAAGTAGTTAAAATTAAAAAATATCTGCAATGTTAAAAAGAAACGGAAAACAAATAATTGTCCTACCTGCACAGAATTATTTACAAAACATTAATGACAAACCTCGATATTGCTAACAAGTTTTTCGCTTAACCCCAATGAAGAGTGGGCACATAGTGTTAATTTATTGAAAGATTTTACGCGAAAAGAAGAAAAGGAATACAGAAGAGAGGAATCAGATTTAAAAAAAGATATTATTGAAAAATTAAAGCTTCCACAGAATAAGGATAAAATAGTTGAGGCGAATAGTAAATATTTACCACCGTTTATAAAAATGTTCGATGAAAAGTTTTTATGGAAAACTGATGAATATGAAATGCAAATTTCCATAGAGGCAATGCCTGAAAAAGCAAAAATTCAGAAAAATTATAGATTTACACTTTTTGAGTCTGACGAGGAAGAATTGACAAAATTTAAAGACGATTATAAGTATGGAGATGTTATATCTTGGGTTTCTGAAAATCACTCTGGGATATTAGTGCAAATAACAGAAGCATAACAAATCGCTTCATCTAACTGGATGGTGTGTGCAAATGGAGCTCAACCCAGTAGCTGAGCTCAAATGTTATGTGAAAAGATTGAACTGCGTAGGTTCAATCTTTTTCTTGGTTTTAAGTGTTTACCTTTGCTTCTACTAATCTTTTTTTTAAAGCTGTTAAATTTCCCCCTTCAAGATTTTGGCGTGATTTTATTTAATTTACTGGAGAGGGTGGAGGCAGGACGCCGGAACGCCGTAAACTATGGATAGTTTTTCGGCGGTGAAACCCGAACAAGTAAATTATTATAAAATTAGCGAAAATATTCAGGGGCGGCTTTTCTTTTCCATGTTTCTTTTGTCCGCACAAAAGAAATATGGGCTAGGGGTTTAAGGGGATGGGCACAATCCCCTTTTATATAAACAAATAGTCTTTGAAAAACCCTATACTTCAATCCCCACACCCTATACCCTAACCCCTATCTTCTTGTCTTGAAATTATCCTTACTTATGATACAATAGGGGATAATAATTATGTGCATATTCGTAGACTGATAATGGGGGAGGCAGAAGATGAGTTCTAAAGAGGATAAAAGAAGATACCTGCGTCTTGGTGCTTTTCTCGAAGGGACATTTCAGACCGAAGATGGGAAAAAAGGGCTGATAATGCTTACTAATTTCAGCCGAGATGGGCTTAAGGCCTGTATTAATCGCAAAGTAGCTCTCGGGGTTATGATGAAGATCGAGGTATGGATCCCGGGAAGCATTATACCTGTATTTGCCCAAGGAATCGCGGTATGGATCAAGGAGGGAGATCTGGAGTGGACTTACAATTATAACGCCGGTATCAGAATATTGGATATAGAGCAGGAAGACAGACAGAGAATTCTTGACTTTGCCTATTCTCATTGGCGTAACGCAAGAGGAAAAGTATGAAGCAGTACTGGAATAATACAAAAGTTATATGCACGATAGGACCTGCGTGCAGTGACCCCAAGACCTTGAAGAATATGGTATTATCCGGTATGGATGTAGCCAGATTCAATTTTTCACACGGCAGGACTCAAGATCATTTAAAGAATATCAAGACGCTCAGAACTATTGCCGAGCGTTTAAATATGCCTGTGGCGATAATGCAGGATTTGCCAGGCCCTAAAATACGAATCGGCGCATTAAAAGAGGAGTCCATTGTTCTTAATGAAGGAAAACATTTCTTTTTAACTACCAGAAAAATACTCGGAACAAGTGAAGGTGTATCGGTCAATCATCCTACTTTTGTTAAAGGGTTAAAGAAAAACGACACTGTTTATCTTAATGATGGGCTCGTAAAACTAAAGGTTATTTCTACGTCCCGGGAAAAAGCAATATGTTCTGTTGTATCCGGAGGCATGATATATCCTAAAAAAGGGGTAAGCTGCCCTGATCGTATGCTGAAATTAAGCTCGATAACGCCTTATGATCTTAAATGCCTGAAGTACGGGATAGAGGCAGGAGTTGATTTTGTCGCAGTTTCTTTTGTGCAAAGCGCTGAGGATATCACAAAGGTTAAAAACTATATTAAGAAAAGAGGCAAATCAACTTCGGTTATCGCAAAATTTGAACGCAAGGTGGCGATCGATAATATGGACGCTATAATTGCGGCCAGTGATGCGGTAATGGTGGCAAGGGGAGACTTAGGTATTGAGGCGGATCTTAATGAAGTACCGTTTTTGCAAAAAGAAATCATTAAAAAATGCAATGCTTTAGGCCGTCCGGTTATTACGGCGACTCAAATGCTTGAATCAATGGTAAACAGTCCGCAGCCGACAAGAGCTGAAGTTAGTGATATTGCCAATGCGGTTATTGACGGAAGCGACGCCTTGATGCTTTCTGAGGAAACGGCAATAGGCAAATTCCCGCTGAAGACTCTTAAAACCATGGTAGGAATCGCGGCAAAAAGCGAGGAACATTTAAAAAGCCTGACCAGAGACGTGAAGTTTATTACAAATGAAAATGAAAACCTTGTTGATTCATTTTCTAAGGCTGCAGTCAGTATCGCAGACAGCATTTGTGCAAAAGCGATTATAGTGCCTACAAACAATGCGCGGGGGATTTCTTTACTAAGCCGGCGTCGTCCCCAGAGCATGGTTATAGCCATCACTCAAGATAAAAACGTTTTTAGAAAACTTATCCTGATGTGGGGGATATATCCAATGCTTGTAAAAAGATTTGTAAATCTTGAACGGACTTTGAACGATAGCATTAAGCTTGTCAGGAAGAAGGGAATAGTTAAAAAAAATGATAATGTTGTGCTTGTACTGACGGAAGATGGCCTTCTGTTTTCTTCAAATATAATGCAGGTGCGTAAAATTAAATAAAAAAATGTAATATGATGTACCTGGATTACCGATACTTATTCTTATATTATAGGAGAACCAATGAAGTGTACTTATAAAATAATACCTTGTTTTGTTTTAATCCTTATGCTTTTTCCCGGAGCCAGGATTTTTGCGCAGCAGGCGATACCTAAAATTGAAAAAATTGAACCTGCTTACGGTGCTGTTGATGTTGATACACAGACTCAGATAGCCATCACTTTTAACGCGGCTATGGACAAAAAGTCAGTTGAGAAAAATTTTCATATTTTCCCTGATGTCAGCGGGAGTTTAAATTGGCAGAACAATACACTTGTTTTTAAACCGCATAAACCGCTGTTGCCTTCGACATCGTATTTCATAAGTTTTACTCAGGAAATTAAAACTGTAAACGGTATTCCTCTTTCGATCACCTACTTCAATACCCCGGCTGAGGGAGTGTTTGTAGGGCCTGAGGGTACGATCAATATTGTAAGCATTAATGCTAAAGCGCAGGAGCTTGAGGTTAAAGGGAACAATCCTGTTTGGGCAAGAGATAATAAAAGCATAATATATGATTTTGAGGGCCTGATATGGAAGGTCGATACTAGCGGAGAGAATGAACTCATGATCTCCGATGAAGATGAAACCTATAAAGCAACACAGCCGGTTTGCAACCCTATTTCGGACCTGATCGCTTTTATAGGGACAAATTCATCCGGCTGCGCAAATGTTTATATTATAGACATGAAGACAGCTATTATGCAGCAGTTGACAGTATTCTATGAACCTAACCAGATCGAGAATTTAAGCTGGTCTCCGGACGGATTATATCTGGCTTTTTTGAGGGCAGGTCAGGTGTGGATAATGAATAATGACGGAAAAGATATGAAGAAATTGACTACGGATGAACTTCAGTGTAAGGAGAACTTTGCCTGGTCTCCGGGGGGGACAAAAATCGCTTTTACAGGGAAGCAGAATGTGTGGATCGGCGATATTTATTCAGCGGAATTGCGCAAGATGTCCTTTGATGACTCTAAAACAGGTGCTCTAGATTGGTCGCAGGACAATAAGATCGTTTTTGTCAGTGAGGGGATTACAATGATGAACGCAGACGGCAGCGATGAGATTAAGGTTCTCAGTGCGGCCCGAAATCCGGTCTGGGTTAGTAACGGAAAATTGGTCAGCTTTATTCTTCCGCTAAATAATCAGGATAATAAAGCACAGCTTTGGGTGATGGATGCCGCAGGGAAAAATAAGAAAAAGATTGCTGATATTAGCGCAGGTCAAATGCATGTTTCGTGGTCACGTAATGTCGGTTACTGGAATTTATTTTCTCCTTAAATGAGCTGGGGGGATTTTCATAGAGTTGCGGTATTTTGTTACTGTTCTTCTTGAGATGTTCATGCCTTTTAATTTTAGAGTTTTTTCGAGGGCCTGGTCACTATATGGCTTATCTTCCGGTTCTGTCTTTATCAATTCTTCAAGCGCAGCTTTAATATTTTGATTTGACAACATGCCGCTTTCTGATGTTATTGCTTGAGAGAAAAAAATTTTCAGGGCATATGTTCCATAGGGGGTCTGGATATATTTATTTGCGACAGTCCGGCTGATAGTAGAAGGGTGGACTTCTAACTTATCAGCAACTTCCTTGAGTGTAAGCGGTTTTAAATTAAATACTCCTTTTTCAATAAAGTCTCCCTGGTAGGCAACAATACATTTTGTTACCCGTTCCAAAGTCTGGTTACGCTGGCTTAAACCGCTGATGAGATTTTGCGCATTTTTCAGCTTGTCCTTTATGAATCTCATTGCTTCCTCAGGGCAGTTTTTATCTTTTAGTATTTTTTTGTACATCTGGCTGATCGACAACTGCGGCAAGCTCTTTGCGTTTATGATTACTTCATAGCCGGAAGGAGTTTTCTCTAAGATTACATCAGGAACAATGCGCAGAGCCCCTACGGCATAATTACGGCATGGTTTTGGGTCAAGCTTGCTTATGTTCAGGGCATATTTTTTTACCTGAGCTAAGGAAATTTTAAGTCCTTTACTTATCAGGTTATATTTTTTTGCGGCAAGCTCGTTTAGAAAGTTTTTTACTATTGCTGTTTCAGTTGAGTTTTCTTTGCCCAGTCGTTTAAGCTGCAAAATAAGACATTCTTTGAGATCCCGGGCTGCAATTCCTGCCGGATCAAGAGATTGCACTTTTTCCAGTACACTCTGCACTAATTCCAGAGAAAATCCGGTTGATTGGGCGATCTCTTCAATGCTTGCTCTAAGATATCCGTTTTCTGCAATATTGCCGATTATCTGCTCGGCAATCTCCAAATCCTCTGAATTGATGTATGCCAAGCGGTATTGCTGCAGCAGTTCTTCCGGTAGGGTAGAGGATTTAGTAATAAGAGTTTCCATGAAATTGTGTTTTTCAATGGAGTCGGTGAGCTTACTTTTGTCAAAAAAATCAGAAAACCAGACATTATCATTATCCAGCCAGTCTGCTTCCAGCTTGATATCCTTTTCATCCCGAATGCGCGGCATATCGTTTAATGAATTATCTACCGCCGGTGTTTCAGTAGAAGGAAATTCCTCCGGATTTAGCGTATCTGCTGGTGCGGCTTCTTCACTTGTGCTGACCGATGTATCTTCAAGCACTGGATTTGTTGCCAGTTCTTCTGCGATCAGTTGATTGATTTCGACAATAGGCAGCTGCAGAATCTGCATAGACTGCTGCATTTTCATCGACATGATCATCTTCTGAACTTGTTTTTGTAATAATCTTTGCTTGAAAGCCATTGTTCCCTCCGATAAATAATTATATATTAACTGGAGGATTAAAGCAAGAAGCTATACTTATACTTTGCGGGTAGATTTAAGTATGATCATTTGTTTTTTTAAGGGAAGTTAGGAGTGCAAAGAGGATGTTTTTACGCTTAGGGCAATTTTTTTTTTGCCGAAATGCCAAAAAAAGCCGTCGAAAATGCTTAATTGTTCTTATGCGAACGTCTGTAAAAACTTTTTTTACTTCCGCCATAAAGATTGTCGGACAGGCATTCTTGGCCCGCCTCATGCGGGACTCCTGGGTGTCCCCGTTTTCGAGGGGAGGTAAATCCGAACATAGAAACTGTATTTATAGTTTCTAAGACCGAGTTATGTATTTCAAGGTCCAAAATAGTTTTCACATCCGTTGTATGCTGTTTGCTGGATACTATCCTACGAAATTAATGATTTTCTGCTGATTATTACTTTTTCCGTCCTTCGTCCTAAAGAGCGGAGCGAGTGGTCGTCTTTCGTCCATCGGGTTTCCGCAATCTGATTTGCTGCGTAAGTCGAGTTATGTTATACTCATACGATAATGAATAAAATATTGCTTTTGAATCCGCCGGGAAAAAACAAATATCTTAGGGATCAATACTGCAGTTCATCTGCTAAAGCTGATTACTATTGGCCTGCGATAGACCTTTTGGTTCTAAGCGGCATTATCGGCAGTCATTTTAAAGTGGAAGTGCTTGATGCTATTGCTGAGGGGATGTCTAGAGAGCAGACTTTGCAGTTTATAAAAAAAACATTATTCTCTGGTGTATGCGCTTTAACTTCTTCATCAAGTAAAGATGAGGATTTCCTTTTATTTAATGAATTAAAACAAAGCTGCGGATTAAAGCTAGTTCTTAACGGAGGCTTCCTGCGCCATAATACTCAGAAGTATCTGGAAGAATTTGATTTTATAGACGCGGTTATAGTAGATTATACGCAAAACGGCGTAGTTGATTTTTTAAAGGGAAAGAAAGGCAGGCTGCCCGGCATATGGTGCAAAAACAACGGTATTATTCAGCAGGAGATATGTTCCGGGGGCCATGAAGAGATATTCTCATATCCAGTGCCTCGTCATGAATTGTTTCCTTTAAATAAATACTGCCTGCCGCAGGCAAGGAATTTTCCTTTTACCTGTGTGCTGATCTCAAGCGGTTGTCCTTTTAAATGCAAATTCTGCTCAAGTGCATCAATTCCTTATCGAAAACGAGACATTGATAATTTATTAATTGAGCTAAAAGCGATAAAAAGATCCGGGATAAATGAAGTGCATTTTCCTGATTTTACTTTTACTGCTGATAAAGATCATTGCCTAAAGGTCTGCCGGGCAATGATCGATAAAGGACTGGATTTGAGCTGGGACTGTTTAACCCGTATAGATTGCTTTGACGGGGAACTTGCCAGAATCATGAAAAAGGCCGGATGCCATACTATTCAATTTGGGGTTGAATCGCAAAACGAACAAGTGCTTAAAAAACTTGCGAAGCCGCTTGATAACAGGACAGTTTACGATGCTTTTGAATTATGTCAAAGAGAGGGTATAGATACAATAGGATTTTTTATAATCGGACTGCCTCAGGAAGATGAAGCCAGCATAAAAAAAACAATTACTTTTGCCTGTGATTTAAATTGCGATTATGCTTCGTTTTCTGTTTTTGTTCCTGATTTCGGCGCGCCGATAAGGACGGAGCTTGAAAAAAAAGACCCTCAGCTTAAAAATGTCTATAAATTCGACCGTACGCAGTTTCCGGTTACGGAAAGTGAATTTATAAGTAAAAATAAAATATGGCAGCTGCGCAATGCGGCAATACGCAGTTTTTATCTGCGTCCGGGCTATATATGGAAGATGCTCAGTAAGATAAAGTCAAAGGGCAGGCTGAGAGTTGCGCTGAAGATGTTCTGGTCTATTTGCCGGGAACAGTTTAAATGCGGAGTCAGATCATGAAAATTGCCATAATCGGAGCCGGAATAAGCGGACTGCTCTGTGCTTACAGGCTTTGCGAGTTATTTGAAGTCAGTATATTTGAAAAAGAAAATTTCCCGGGTGGGCTGTGTTCTTCTGTGAGCTTAGATGGATTACGGCTTGAAAAATATAATCACTTTTTTTCAAGACAGGATAAAGAAATAATCAGAGTTATTCATGAGCTTGGTTTAGAAGACATTCTTAGATGGAAGAAGGTCAGGCAGGGAAGCATAATTAACGGAAAAATTTTCGGTATGAGCAGGCCTTTGAGTTTGTTTAAGCTGCCGGGAGTAGATCTTATTGAAAAGATTAGGCTTGCCGCTTTTCTGGTTAAAGCAGGTATGGCAAATGATGGATTGCGGTTCAATCAGCAAACCGCCCGTACCTGGGTGGAAGGCAATTGCACAAAGAATGTCTTTGAGTGTTTTTTTAAACCCATGCTGGAATTTAAATTTCAAAACTATCGTGATGTCAGCGCAGCCTATCTTTGGGCAAGGATAAAAGAAGGCAAGCGCAACGATATAGGTGTTTTATCAGGCGGCATGGAAGTGCTCTTAAACGCTCTAATAGAGAAAATAGCCAGTAAGGGGGCAAAAATCATATTTGGCAAAACTATCAAAAGCATTGAAATGACGGCAGAAAATAAATGGCGGATGCATGATGGAACCTTAGGGGAGTTTGATTGTGTGCTTTGCTGTATTTCATTAAAAGAAACAATGCAGTTATGTAGTGAGAAAGTTAAGAACATGCTTAAAATCCATGAGCCGGAATATTTAAACGTAGGTTCTTACATGTTAAAGCTTAAAAGACCGCTTAAACATGGATACTGGCTTTTTGTCAACCATAAACAGAACGGGCCCGCGAATGTAATTATTGATACATCGCCGCTAACAGGTGATAATATTGTTTATTGCCCGGTATACCTACGCGCTAATATTATCACTGAAAAAGACAGAGAGAATATTTTTAATGACAGCTTGAGAGCATTAAAGAGCATAAATCTTGATTTTGACCAGACTTGGATTGAGAAAAAAATATTTTACTCAGATACTTTGGCCGAGCCGGTGCTGACAAATAAGTTTATTGATCAATTGTTCTCTGGAGGCGCCCGGGTCAGCGGACTATATGTGCCGGAGGCAATGTATGAAAGACATCTTCTGAAAACAGTAAATACTCAAGCGGAAAAAACAAAACTTATATGTAGAATGATCATGGAAAGGAATAGCGGATGAGGGCAGTAATACAGGTTGACCTTGATGGCCTGTGGACATACAGGAGGTACCTAAATCAGGAACACATCACAGACAGGATTGATCCTGTTTACAGCGATGGCGTGAAATGCTTTCTGGATATGTTCAGAAGACATTCCATAAAGGCGACATTTTTTGTAATAGGATCTGATGCGCTTATTCCTGAACATGCTCAGATAATCAAACAGATCGCTGAAGAAGGCCATGAAGTCGCTAACCACACCATGAGCCATCCGTTTAATTTCAGTAGCCTTGATGAACAGATCATAACTGAAGAGATAGAGAAAAGCCATGAGTTATTAGAGCGTATTAGCGGAAAAATAGTTCGAGGGTTTCGGGCGCCGACTTTCAGCATTGATGAGCGGATATTAAAAATACTTGAGCGTTTGGGGTATGTATACGACAGTTCAGTACTGCCTTCTTTTATCGCTTCGCTGGCTTTGAACTGGGCGCATTCTTTCTTAGGAGGAAGCCTGCGTAATATGGCAGGATCCAGTATGAAATTCTCAAGTACACCGCTCACCCTGTATAAGCCGGATAAGATGAATATGGCAAAGAGAGGACAGGGCAAAATATATGAACTGCCGATAAGTGTTGTTCCAGGCCTGCGCGTGCCTATGCACAGCACATATGTGTTTATATGCGGCAGGCGGCTTTTTGATTGGGGATTAAAAAAGCTGCAAAAAAAACAGATGGCCTTAAACTATTTATTCCATGGCATCGATCTGCTGGATACAGTTAAGCATGATTTAAAATTGCCGTTATTCGGAAGCCTGGGAAAAAGAAAAAGTATATGTGAGCATATAATCAGAAGACTTAAATCTGAGTGCGAGCTTATGAATACGCTTGATTTAATTGAAAAAGATGGATGGTGTGCATGATTTTTGTTCTGATTCCGGCATATAATGAAGGAAAAAACATCAAAGCAGTCTTAGCTGAGATCAGAGAAGTGCTTGAAAGCCGCAAAGCTGTTTACCGCGTTTTAGTTGTAAACGACGGCAGCAAAGATGAAACCTTAAAGGTGCTTGAATCTGTTGATAAAGAAATCCCGCTTGAAGTGATATCCTTTAAAAAAAATCGGGGAGTGGACGCGGTTTTTTGCAAAGGGATAGAACGGATATGCCGGGAATCTGCTGAAGGCGATATTATGATCTCGATGGATTGTGACCGTACGCATAAAGCGCAGACATTCAATCTGCTCATTAAAGCCATTGAAGAGGGTAATGATGTGGCGATTGCTTCCCGCTATCATGCGAAAAGCTCAAGTGTCAATCTGCCATTTGCGCGTGCTTTTTTAAGTGATGGTATAAACGGAATGCTCAGGCTGATTTTTCCCGTAAAAGGTGTAAGAGACTATACTACTTTTTTCCGTGCTTATAGAATATCTGTTTTAAAAAAAGCGTTAGAGTTTTATAAGGATAATTTTATTACCCAAAAAGGATTTTCCTGTATGGCGGAAATACTTATTAAGCTCAGAGCATTTAAAATAAGATTGGAAGAAGTGCCTATTGATCTGCGATTTGACTTGCGTACGGGAAAGAGTAAAATGAACATCAGTCAGACAATATACGGTTATTTGAAGCTTATCTCGAGAGAGCTGCAAAGACGGCTTAGCGGCGTTTTTCGAAGATCAGATATTTGAGCATGTAGAAACTCAATTTGATGATATTCAGCACTTGGGCAGGGTCAAGCATTTTTAATAAAAGAGATCCGATAAATGAGGGACTGAATATATAGCGTATATAAATCTGCTTTTGAAATCTCATCAGATCTTTTGAACTTAAAGTTTTGGTTCTCCACGGCGGATTTGCGTGCATAAAATTGAATTTTTTCCAGTCGATGCCGCTTAGCAATCCCTCTTTTTCCATTATCCGGAAAATTTCTGTTCCCGGATATGGACAGATAATCCCGAGCTGGAAAACATCGGGTTTGATCTCATGTATAAGTTTTTCCGTGAGCCTGATATCAGCGGCGTTTTCCTCAGGATGAGCGCCGAGGATGAAAAAAGCGCAGGCAACGATTTTTGCCCGGTGCGTAAGCTCAAATGCCTTTTTAACCTGATCGATGGTTATATCTTTCTTTATAAGTGAGAGTATTTTCTGGCTGCCAGACTCCACACCATAGGCAATTTTTAAACAGCCGCAAGCCTTCATTATTTTAATCAGCGGTGCATCTACAAGGCTGACTTTGGTCTGGCAATCCCAGCTCAGGTTTAGACTTTTTAGCCCGCGGCAGATCTCAATAAATCTATCGCGGCTTAAAGTCAGGTTTGTGTCTTCAAACGTGATGTGATTATACCCGAATCTTTCCTTGCAGTCTTTTAGCTCCCTGATTACATTGTCTGCGCTTCGAAACCTGACGACATCTCCGGTTGTTTTTTGCACAGCACAAAAAGTGCATTTTTGCGAGCAGCCGCGGGATGTGAACACAACCGTTAATTTCTTTCTTCCCTTATTTATTCCGGCAGCATATGCATTCGTGTATAGTTTTGTTTTTAAAAGGCTTCGATCCGGTAAAGGAAGAATGTCGAGGTCTTTTATATAATCATCTGGTTTATTAATAAAAATTTTCCCATTATTTCTGCCGGCAATACCGGCAATTTTAGAGATAGAGGACGGGTTCAGTATATTTCTGCATAAAGCTAACATAGGCAATTCGCCTTCACCGATAACGCAGAAGTCAAAGGCAGGAAATTCCCTAAGGGTTGCATCTGGTACAGCTGTTACATGAGGCCCGCCGACAACTATGGGCAGATCTTTACGGTACTGCTTAATTAAAATGGCAACTTCATGCGCATTATTAATGGTAGGGGTCAAGGCTGTGATACCGGCAAGGTTAATAGAATGCATGTTTAAAATATAGTGTATATTCTTTGCATTGAATGGCTCAACTTCAAGATCAATAATAGTAACAGAAAATCCTTTTGATTTCAGGAAAGATCCCAGATAAACCAGATTAATTGGTTCCTGGATAAGGATTTTTTCAAAGGCGCCGCTTATTTTTGGAGGACGAATCAGTGCAATGTTCATAATTAATTAATGCATACTCTAACATGGATGAAAGCGCATGTCAAATAAACAGAGCCAAAGAGCCATAGTTTGTATGAAATAACTTTGTGTGTTAAAATCATATAATAACCTAAGGTCAAACAAAGAGGTATTTAGTGGTATTATCAAGGAAGATTGAAAAAGTAATGCTGGTGTTCCCTACAGGCAAAGTTTTGAAAGGTCATTTTCAGAGATGCGAGCTGCCGATGGGACTGGCTTATCTGGCTGCTGTTTTGAAAGAAGATTTTTATGTAAAGGTGCTTGACGGCCGGGCTAAATTTAAAAGTTATACACCCAGGAACAGCAAGTGGGAATATTACGGCATGATGCCTGATGAAATCTTAGAGCATATCAAGGAATTTTCTCCTGATGTTGTCGGTATTACCTGCCTTTCTTCGTCTCATTTCCCGGAAGTTCTTCAGCTGTCTAGGATGCTGAAAGATTTGGACAAAAACATAATTACGGTAACAGGCGGAACGCATCCTACTTTTTTAGCCGACCGGATAATGAGCGCGAATAAAGAGATAGATTTTATAATTCTGGGAGAGGGAGAAGATGCGTTTAAAAAGCTGCTCATCAAAATTAATAAAGGACAAGACTACAGGAGTATTGATGGACTCGCTTTTCGCGAAAACGGATCGTTTAAGATAAATCCAAAAACTGAATATATTAAAAACCTGGATGAGCTGCCTTTTCCTGCCTTAGATTTTTTTCCGCTTGATTTTTATACTAAAAAAAACATACCTTTTTCAATAACCTCAAAATGCCGAAAGACGGCTCCTGTGCTTACAAGCCGCGGATGTACAGCTAACTGTGTTTTTTGCGCATCTTCAAACTACTGGGGAAGGCATTACAGGATGCGCAGTGTCGAAAACGTTCTTGATGAGATCGAGCATCTGGTGCGTAAATATGATTTTAAAGAAATACAGTTTATTGATGATAACCTGACGCAGGACAGGAGCAGGGCTAAAAGAATATTCGAGGGGCTTATCGAAAGAAAACTGGATATTCACTGGAACACCCCCAATGGTATTGCCGTATGGACGCTTGATGATGAGATGCTCCGGTTAATGAAAAACAGCGGCTGCTATGAATTAACGATTGCTTTCGAGAGCGGGGATCAGGAAGTTCTGAACAATATCATAAAAAAACCGCTAAATCTGGAAAAGGCTAAAAAGCTGGCATGGAAAATGAAACAAATGGGCATTCAGGTGCATTCATTTTTTATCTCCGGATTTCCGGGTGAAACAAAAGAGCAGATCAGAAGAACATTTGACTTTGCCTGGGAAATGGATTTAGACAGCGCCTGGTTCTTTATGGCCAATCCGACTCCGGGCTCAGAATTATACAAGATCTGTCTGGAAAAAGGCTATATCAAAGATAATTTCTGTTTTGAAGACGTGGAATACGGCCTGGCGCATATTGATACCGAGGAGTTCACTTCCAGAGAGATAGAAAAAATGGTGCTTGCGCAGTTTACGTTATATAATATCGGGCAAATGTTCCGTCATCCTGTGCGTTTTTTTAAAAAGTACTTAAGCATTATCAGCAGGCATCCGATAATGAGTTTTAGAGCGATCTGGGTGGATCTGATGAGAATAATTAAAAAATGAGACAGTTGAAAAAAAGAATTCGAAAAGTAATGCTGATATTTCCTCCGGTGGTTTTCTCTGCCGAGAGCCCGAAGCAGATCATGCCGCCGTTGGGGATAGGCTATTTGGGGGCATACCTGCGCAATGATTATGAAGTAAGATTGCTGGATGCGGCGCTTGAAGGATATGAGTTTGAGCGTCCGGCGGCGGACGGCTTCAAATGTTACGGGCTGACAGCGGATCAGATAAAAAAGAGAGTTGAAGAATTTGCTCCTGATGTTGTCGGTATTTCCTGTTTATATTCCAGTCAGTTTGAAACAGTTAGCGAGATCTGTAAAAGCATAAAATCGCTTTCTGCGGATATTATAACCGTTAGCGGCGGTACGCATCCGACCTTTCTGACAGAAATTTGCCTGAATTCCTGCCCCTGGCTTGATCTTATAGTTTTAGGTGAAGGAGAAGAGACATTCAGGAGACTGCTGGATAGTTTTAATCAGGGAAGTTCATATTATGATATTGAAGGTATTGCTTTTAAGGAAAATGGACTGGTCAGGGTCAATCCCAAAAAGAATTTTATTGAAAATATAGATACGATCCCGTATCCAGCACGTGATCTGCTGAACCTTGAGAAATATTATGAAATAGATCTGCCGATGGGATTGATCAGCAGAAAGAGCCCGGCAATGAACATGATAACTTCCCGTGGATGTCCTTATAAATGCAGCTTCTGCAGCTCTTCTGTTTACTGGGGCAGGAATTACCGGATGAGAAGTGCGGAAAATGTGCTTGAAGAAATGGCACAGCTTAAAATGATGGGTATAAGAGAGCTCAAGTTTGTTGATGATAATCTTACGCTTGATAAGCAAAGGGCAAAAAAAATATTTCAGGGCATGATCGACAGAAAATTCAATTTTACCTGGAATACGCCAAACGGCGTCGCCGCCCAGACTTTGGATGAAGAGCTTATTGAGTTGATGAAAAAAAGCGGCTGTTATGAGATCACTCTGGCGATTGAAAGCGGAGACAAAAGGACTTTGCAGGATATTATTAAGAAGCCAATCGATCTTGATAAAACCATGCAGACAGCAAAGATGATCGCTGATCACGGCATCGATACTTACGGGTTTTTTATCATCGGATTCCCTCAGGAAACCAAACAGGGGATATATAATACGCTTAAGTTTATGGAAAAGATCAAGCTGGACCGCGTATCGCTTTTTCTGGCTAATCCTCTGCCCGGGACAGAGATTTATGAGGAGTGCTTAAAGAGGGGCTATTTAAGTAAAAATTCCGCTTTTCTGGATTACTTTAAATCCAGTTTTAAGACGGAAAATTTCGACCGCAAATTCCTGGAAAGCCTGCGCAGAAAATGGTATTGGAAGTACAATTTAAAATTAATTTTAAGAAATCCATTTAAATTCTTTAAGATTTATAATAAATTTATATTCAGGAAGCCGTTGTATCTTATAAAGGCTATCTTAAATAAATTTATAATACCGGAATTAAAAACATGAATTTAATGAATAAGACTAATGATAGCGAAAGAGTGAAAAATTTTATTTGGGTAAGCGCGGTTTTTCTACTGGCTCTTTTTCTCAGGCTTGTATATCTTCATCAATTCAGGCAAAATCCTTTTTATGAGAGCCCGGTCATAGACGCACTTTCACATTATTTATTTGCCAAGCGTATCGCAGCCGGTGACTGGCTGCTAAAGGGAGTTGTCGCTCCGCGTGTTCCGCTTTATGTATATTTCCTGGCTGTGCTTTTTAAGATCCTGGGCAGCGGATTTACAGCTGCCAGATTTGTTCAGGTAGTCCTGGGTGCGTTTAACTGTGTTTTAGTTTATTTTCTTGGTAAAAAGGTTTTTAGCAGGAATATCGGAATCATTGCCGCTTTTATCTGCAGTATATACGGGGTGTTTATCTATTTTGATGCTGAATTTCTGAATGTGACTCTGACATTAAGTTTTAATATAGGGTTACTTTTAGCACTTGTCCATACTGCGGATAATCCAAATATTTTTAAGTGGCTTGGCTGCGGGGTTATTTTCGGGTTAGCATTGCAGGTAAGCGCTAATGTTATTCTATTTTTTCCTTTAATGCTTTTCTGGATATATGTATTTGATAAAAAAACATCATCGGGATTCATGGCGGTTAAATATAGAAGATTAGTCCCGCTGCTGAGCGTTGCACTTGGAATAGTGCTTATGCTTATGCCTTTTGCTATACGTAATTTTTTGCAGGGACAGGACTTTGTCCTGCTTTCATCAACAGGGGGGATAAACCTTTATATAGGAAATAACCCCTATTCTGACGGTAAAACGGCACTCGCCCCCACAAGAGATTATTCCTATTCCGGCTGGCAAGACAATGTGTGGGTGTCTTCGATAAAACAAGCAGAACGTATTGAGGGTAGAAAAATGAAACCGTCTGAGGTCTCTGATTTTTGGACATTTAAAACGGTACATTTTATTATAAGTAACCCCGCAAAATGGTTCAATCTTCTTGTGCGTAAGTTCTATTATTTTTTTAACGCTTATGAGATTCCTGAGAACCAAAGTATTTATTTCTTCAGGATATGGTCGTCTTTGCTGCAGATTCTGGTTTTCTCAAAAGGCTTTATTTCTTTCCCGTTCGGGATAATCTGCCCGCTGGCTTTGCTTGGGATAGCGGTATCTTTTAAAAGAGAGAAGGCAGTTATACTGCTTAACCTTTTTATTATGTCCCAATTTTTAATTATGATTATATTCTTTGTTGTCAGCCGATACCGCATAGTTGTTGTCCCGTACTTTATCATATTTGCCTCTGTTGCTGTTGTCTGGCTCGTTGATAAAGTAAAGCAGAGGGAATATAAAACATTAGCTTTATCGCTGAGTATTTTATTTATAATGTTTGCCTTTGTGAATACGAGATTCTTCGATGTATCCAGGGATAATAAATCGCGCTGGTTCTTTAATCTCGGGACAGCATTCCGTTATAAGGGGCAGATGCAAAAAGCATTAAAGTCCTTTGACAGAGCTCAGCAGATAGACCCGAACAATTTGGATGCTGTGTACAACCTGGGAGTTTTATATCTTGAGACAGGGCAATACGAAAAAGCAATACTTAAGTTTGAGGAAACGATAAAAGCAGATCCAGATGATTCGGCAGCATATTCAAATATCGGTATTGCCAAAGCTAGGCAGAACAGGATTGACGCAGCGCTTCAATACTACAACAAGGCGCTGGAAATTGACCCTGAGGATGTAGCTGCAATGGCAAATATGGGGGCGGCCTATATAAGCAAGCGAAAATTTGTCGAAGCCCTTAAAATACTGCAGCAGGCAAAGAGTGTTGACAAGGATTTTGCGCCTGCTTATAATCATCTGGGAGTAGCTTATGAAAAACTAAATAAATATGAAGACGCAAAGGCGCATTATTTAAAGGCAATTGAACTAGACGGCGAATATCTGGAGGCCTATTATAATCTGGCGGGATTATATAAACGCGAGGGACTTGAGGATAAGGAAAAGGAGATGCTAACTGAGGTTATGAAAATCTTATCTTTATCAACTAATAATTCTCAGGGAAGTAATTAGACGCAAAAGGTAGGAAATAGGTTAGCTAAAATTAAAAATGTAATGATTTTATCCATTTGAGCAGAATAATCTATGAGTGGGGTGCTTTTTAAACGGCTAGGCAGGATAACCGGCAACTGGCAAACTCGTTTTCTCTCTTGACAAAGCATGCCTTATATGCTATATTTAAAAGAAATAACCCTTTAAATTAGTCCTGAGAGGCTAATAAGGAGAATAAAAATGAAATTCAAAACCTGCTTATTTTGTGCGAAAAATCCGGCAAAAAGGCAGGTTTTTTTTGCCATTCTTATTTAGTGTGAAATCAGGTTCTTTCTACCACCTTAAACAAGAAAGAAGCTTTTTTTATTAATAGACAAGGAGCTTATAAATGACGCTGAAAGAAAAATCAAAGTTAATGGATGAACAGATGATCAAACGCACGCTTATGCGAATAAGTCATGAGATCTTGGAAAGAAATAAGGGTACAAAAGAAATTGTTATTGTGGGAATCCGCAACAGGGGGGCGTATCTTGCCAGACGCATTGTAAAGATGATCAAAGAGATTGATGGTAATAAAATACCGCTGGGTATACTTGATATTACGCTTTACCGCGATGACCTGACCATGATCGATACCTGTCCGGTAGTGCACAGTACAAAGATAGATTTTGATATCAATGATAAGATAGTTGTCCTGGTGGATGATGTTCTGTTTACGGGGCGCACAATAAGATGTGCGCTTGATGAGCTTATAGACCTGGGTCGGCCGAAAAATATTCAGCTAGCAGTTTTAGTTGACCGGGGGCACAGGGAACTGCCCATACGCGCTGATTATGTGGGGAAAAATGTGCCGACAACTTTTGAAGAAAGTGTTGAAGTCAGGCTGCAGGAAGTTGATGATAAAGAGGAAGTAGTGCTATTTCTCAAAGAAGAGGGATAAGATGAACGGATGGACGAAAAAAGATCTTATAGGGCTTGAAGTTCTAAACAAAGATGAAATAGACTTGATTCTTGAAACCGCAGCTTCTTTTAAAGAAATCTCAACTCGTCAGGTAAAGAAGGTTCCTACTTTAAGGGGAAAAACAATAGTACTGTTCTTCTTTGAACCATCAACCCGTACGCGTTCCAGCTTTGAGCTTGCTGCCAAAAGATTAAGCGCAGATACGCTAAGCATTTCTACCTCTACAAGTGCGATAATAAAAGGCGAGACCTTAAAAGACACAATGAAGAATATCGAAGCAATGCAGGTTGATGCGATAATCATTAGGCATTCGGCTAGCGGTATTGCGCATACTTTATCAAAGTGCATAGCTCCCTCAATAATTAATGCCGGTGACGGCTGTCACGAACATCCTACGCAAGGCTTGCTTGATATGTTTACAATAAAAGAAAAAAAAGGCAGGATCAAAGGGCTGAATGTGTCGATTATCGGTGATATATCCCATTCAAGAGTAGCCCGCAGCAATATCTGGGGGTTAAAAAAACTGGGGGCACATATAACCTTGTGCGGACCAAGAACGCTAATTCCCAAGGACATTGAAAAAATGGGAGTTAATGTGACAACCAGTTTGCCAGAGGCTCTAAAAAACGCGGATGTAGTGAATATTCTGCGCATACAGTTGGAACGACAGAAAGCGGGTTTGTTCCCATCGTTACGTGAGTACGCGATGCGGTACGGAGTGAGCAAGGAAAAGCTTGAAAAGTACGCCAAAGATGATGTGCTGATCATGCATCCGGGGCCGATGAATAGAGGAATTGAAATAACCCCTGATGTCGCGGATGGTAAATTTTCCGTGATTCTTGATCAGGTTACCAACGGCATTGCGGTTAGGATGGCCGTATTATATCTGGTTTGCCAGGCGCATGCCGAAGAAGAGGGGCAGGAGTCATAATATGAGCTTGATTATAAAAAACGCAACAGTGATCGATGCTAAAACAAAAATAGACAATACCCTGGATATCCTTATCGAAGGCAAAAAAATCGCAAAGATCGGAAAAAACATAAAGGTAAAAGATGCGGATGTATATGATGCAAAAAATTTGGTAGCAGCTGCGGGTTTTGTTGACCTGCATGTACATTTGCGCGAGCCGGGTTTTGAATATAAGGAAACTGTTTTAAGCGGAAGTAAAGCAGCGGCAGCCGGAGGTTTTACAACTGTCTGCTGTATGCCCAATACAAATCCGGTTATAGATAACCAGGGCGTGGTTGAGTTTATTTTATCTCAAAGTAAAAAGGCTGGATTGATCAATGTTCTGCCTGTAGGGGCAATAACCAAAGGCTCTCTGGGAGAGGAATTATCTGAAATAGGCGAACTGAAAGATGCGGGTGTTGTGGCAATTTCTGATGACGGCAAGCCGGTTAGCAATCCAGAGATAATGCGTCGGGCAATGGAATATGCGGGAATGCTGCAACTGCCGGTTATAGCGCACAGTGAAGATACTGACCTGTCTGCCGGCGGTGTAATGAATGAGGGCTATATGTCTACAAAGTTAGGTCTCAAGGGAATTACGCGGGTGGCTGAGATAAGTATGATAAGCCGGGATATTGAACTTGCGCGTTATACCGGGGCGCATCTGCATATTGCGCATGTCAGCTGCAGGGAATCAATTCAAATAATAAGGGAAGCGAAAAAAAGCGGAGTGAATATTACCTGTGAGTGTACGCCGCATCATTTCAGTCTTACGGATGAGGCGCTTGAGAATTACGATACAAACACAAAGGTCAATCCTCCTTTGCGCGGGATCGATGATGTCAAAGCTGTTCTTGCGGGGTTAAAAGACGGTACGATCGATTGTATTGCTACAGACCATGCTCCTCATTCAGAGGCTGAAAAAGACGTAGAGTTTGATTATGCGCCTTTCGGCATAATCGGTCTTGAGACGGCACTGGCACTCGGCATAAGCAATCTCGTTGAAACGGGGATCTTGACTTTAAATCAACTGATGGAAAAGATGTCCTATAATCCTGCTAAAATAATAAGTATCAATAAAGGATATATTGAAGTCGGTGCGGATGCCGATATTACGGTTTTTGATCCCAAACGGAAGTGGGAAGTATCAGAACTCGGTTTTTTCTCAAAATCCAAAAACTCTCCTTTTATCGGCCAAACCTTAACCGGGCGGGTTGTACTTACAATAGCCCAAGGTAGAAATGTTTTTGCTTTAGATGAATGATTGAATTAGTATTAAGGGATTGGATTGATTGTAATAAGTGCTTTGAAAAACATCAATTTTTGCTCATTCTCAACAGCCATCCTGGCTGTCTGCGAGGGATTCATTGATTTTGTGCAGTCCTGCCAAAATCAATGAATAAGTCCGCAAAAATTACTGTTTTCCCGCACTTTTGTTAACCTGATATAAGTCAATATATAATAAATGAAATTTATTGCCGATCTTCATATTCATTCAAAATACAGCAGGGCGACATCAAAGCATATGGATTTGCCGAATTTAAGTAAGTGGGCAAAGATCAAAGGCATAGACCTGCTTGGCACGGGAGATTTTACTCATCCATTATGGTTAGCACATCTTAAGTCCCATCTCAAGCCTGAAAACAACGACAACGGACTATTTATTTACAATGATATGCATTTTATGCTCAGCGCGGAAATAAGCAGTATCTATTCTAAAAAGGGTAAGGTTTACCGCATTCATAATCTTATATTCGCTCCCTCTTTTGAAACGGTTGATAAAATAAATGAAACCTTGTCTAAAATCGGTAATCTTCGCTCTGATGGAAGGCCAATACTTGGTCTTGATGCGGAAAAGCTGGCAAGAATTGTTTTTGATATCGATCCCAACTGCATGTTAGTCCCGGCGCATATCTGGACCCCATGGTTCAGCTTGTTCGGCTCAAAATCCGGCTTTGATGTCATTAAGGATTGTTTTGAAGAGCAGTCGAAAAATATTTATTGTCTTGAAACAGGATTATCCTCTGATCCGGCGATGAACTGGCGTTTAAGCGCACTTGATGGATACTCGCTTATTTCCAACTCAGACTGCCATTCACCTCAGAAAATAGGCAGGGAGGCCAATGTTTTTGATTGCGAAATGTCCTATTATGAGATAATGGATGTATTAAAAAAGAAAGACAAAAAAAGATTTCTTTATACTATTGAATTCTTTCCGGAAGAGGGAAAATATCATTTTGACGGTCATCGCAGCTGCAAGGTGAGATTTTCGCCGCAGGAAACAAAAAAGAGCAAAGGCTTATGTCCGGTTTGCAACAGGCCGGTTACGGTAGGAGTAATGAACAGGGTAGATGTTCTTGCAGATAGACATGAAGGATTCGTCCCTAAGGGGGCTGTCCCGTTCAAAAATCTTATACCGCTTGATGAAGTGATCTCAGAGGCTTTGGGAGTGGGCAAAACTTCAAAAAAAGTAATGAGTGCATATAATAATGCTGTTTCAAAACTGGGGACAGAATTTGATATTTTAATGCATAAGAGCGAAGACAGTCTTTACGCTGATCTGCCGCCACGCATTGCCCAGGGCATAATGCAAGTACGCAATCATGAAGTAAGTATTAATCCCGGATATGACGGAGAATATGGGGTCATAAAAATATTCGGGCTCAATAAAAAGCAGACAAAAACTTCCGGGGAAAAGCAGTTAAACTTTTTTTAGGAGTAGATCATGAAAAAAGCAGCCGTATGTTTTTATTCATATTCAGGTAATACAAGAAAAATAGCCTTAGCTTTACAAAAGGAACTCTCAGCCCAATTTCAGACTGATATAATTGAGATCAAAGCCTTGGATGAAGCGGATTCTTTTTTTGGACAGTGTGTGCGTGCGCTACGAAAAAAACAAGCTCAAATCAAAGAAGATATTTCTTTAGATGTCCGTGATTATGACCTGATTGCTCTAGGTACTCCGGTATGGGCTTTCGGTATGGCGCCGTCAATGAGAACATATATGAATAAATGCACCAGCTTTGAATCAAAAGATATTATTATTTTTGCCACTTACGGCAGCGGAGTGGGCAAGGATAAGTGTCTGAATGAAATGGAAAAAATCGCTGAGGGCAAAAGCGCGAAAGCGGTAAGACGATTTCTCATCCAGCAAAATAATACGGCAGATGAACAGTTTGTCAGATCGCGCATAAAAGAGATATTATAGAACATAAACTCAAATGGAATAGGAAAGATGAAAAAAATATTGATATCAGTTATCGGCGGACATAAGGCTGATAAAAAAACCGCAAGGCTTGCATATGATGCAGGTAAAATGATAGCCGGCCTTAATGCCATCCTGATCTGCGGAGGCTTAAGCGGGGTTATGGAGGCTGCGGCGCGTGGTGCAAAAGACGGTAAAGGGGTAACTGTGGGCATACTTCCCGGTAAGAACAAGGAAGATGCAAACAATTATATTGATGTTCCTATCCCTACAGGATTGGGGTATACACGCAATACTCTGGTTGCCGGCGTTTCTGATCTGGTTATCGCCTTTGCCGGAAAAGAAGGAACACTTTCAGAGATCGGTTTTGCCTTAAGCGAGAAGAAGCCGGTAATCGGTCTGAATACCTGGAAGATCCCGGGTATAATAGCGGCAAAGTCTGTAGAGGATGCACGAAAGAAAATCATAAAAATCTTAGGATTGAATATTTGATTATGGAAACATTTTCAGTAAAAACTTCAAGTCAGGTAGAGCTTATAGATATTACATCTTCTGTGCAGGCGATTGTTTCTAAAAGCGGCGTTTCCCAAGGCATGTGTACGATATTTGTACCGCATACAACCGCAGGAATAACTATTAACGAAAATGCCGATCCCAGCGTGCGCAGGGATATTATTAAAGAGCTGGATAAGATTGTTCCGCATAATGATGGGTATGCGCATAGCGAGGGTAATTCCGCGGCGCATATCAAGGCGTCTTTGTTGGGGTTCTCTCAAAATATAATAATTGATGCTGGTCATTTACAGCTGGGTACATGGCAGGGGATTTATTTCTGTGAATTCGACGGCCCGCGCTCAAGAAAAGTTTTTGTAAAAATAACAAAAGATTAAACAGAATTTAGTGTTACTTTACGGTTGCGAAAACTATTTTTACTCATTCTCGTTTTACATCCATGTAAAACTGCGAGGAAAATGCTGATTTTTAACCGTCCTGAAAAATCAACATTTAAACCCGTAAAAACAGTTATTCGCACCCTTAAAGGATAGATATCCTAGGTAAGGTATAATATTTTTACTTTTACCTTTTTACTTTTAACTTTTAACTTGGAGAAGGCTTTGCCTGAACTGCCGGAAGTAGAAACAATAAAAAGTGATCTTGAGAAAGTGATCTTGAATAAAAAGATCATGGATATTGTTATTCACAGGGCGAGTGTTGTAAAAGAACCTGGCTTAAAAAAATTCAAGGCGCTTTTACTGAATTCCCACTGCAGAAAAATTATCAGAAGAGGCAAACTGCTTGCTATTGAAATCGAGACGGCCAAAAAAGAGGTCTATTTTCTGTCTGTGCACTTGCGTATGACCGGTCAGCTGGTATATGGAGCGGATGATCCAAAAAGCCGGGTAAGTTTTAAGTTATCAAACGGATTTTATTTATGTTACAATGATCAAAGGACGCTTGGTGAACTGCGTATTGTTAAGGATATCCGGGATTTAAAAGTGGTCAAAAACATGGGGCCCGAGCCTTTAGACGCGGATTTTAAGGCCAGTGATTTTATCAGGGGGATCTCCGGCCGAACAACTAAGATCAAACCGCTTTTACTTGACCAGACGTTTATCGCCGGAATCGGCAATATTTACGCGGCAGAGGCATTGTTTGTCTCAAAGATAGATCCGGCCAGAAAGGCGTGCGATCTTAATGAGCAGGAAGCAAAGGTATTGTTTAAAAACATAAAATCAATACTGAGATATGCAATACAATGCCGTGGGTCGTCTTTTAGCAATTACCGCGACGGCCATGGCAATAAGGGAACTTTTTCTGATAATTTTCAGGTTTACGGAAGGAAAGGCCAGCCTTGTCTTGTTTGCAATGATCGTCTTATTCAGAGAATTAAATTGGGCGGAAGAGGTACCTATTTCTGCCCCGAGTGCCAGAAGTGAAAGAAATAGCAAGTAACGAGAAGCAAGAAGCGAGATAAAAAAAGCAGTAAAGACAAGTTAATTTTCTCGCTACTCTCTACTCGCTACTTTATATATGATGGAGAAATAGATGTTGTATGATGTCAAAGCAAAGATAGTTAAAAATCAGAAGCTTACTCCTTTTATTTATTATCTTGAGCTTGAAATGCCGAAGCTCACCGCACTGTTTGTCCCGGGACAGTTTGTTCATGTCCGGCTTTTGGGCACCACAGATCCGCTGCTGCGCAGGCCTTTAAGCGTAAACAGGATAGTAAACAAAAAAAATGCGGGAATTATATATAAGATTGTAGGCAAGGGGACATATCTGCTTAAAGAAATGGCAGTGGGGGAAACCGTTGATGTTCTAGGGCCTTTGGGCAATGGATTTGATTTGACTAAAATAAAAAACAGTAAGGGGCCGGTTATTTTTATTGCCGGCGGTATGGGAATCGCGCCGTTTTTGTTTTTGGCTAAATATCTTAATAAGGAAAAAAGAAAGATCATTGCTTTTGTGGGCATGGAAACAAAAGCAGAACTGGTTTGTGTAAACGAATTGGAGAAGCTGAATTGTGATGTGAAAATATCAACTGATGACGGATCAAGCGGATTTAAAGGCTACGTATCTACTTGTCTTGAGAAATATCTTGAAAAGCGAGTAGCGAGTAGCGAGAAACGAGTAGCAAGAGATGAAAAACCTTATATATATGCTTGCGGCCCGAAGCCGATGTTAAAGGCCTTGCGTGATTTGGGAGAAAAATATGAAATTGAAGGTCAGGTTTCGCTGGATGAGATGATGGGATGCGGATTAGGCGCGTGTTTAGGGTGCGTTGTAAAAACGAGAAACACTGCTGATCAAGGTGTGGTTTATAAACGCATCTGTAAAGACGGCCCTGTTTTTGATATTGACGAAATAATCTGGGAGGAATAAATTATGAACGCGGGTTTTTTACTTATCGGTCTTGTTTCCGGCATATGCGGCGGGTTTTTCGGAATAGGCGGCGCTGTAATAACAATACCAAGCCTGATCTTTCTTTTTAAATTTTCGCAGCATCAGGCGCAGGGGACGACACTGGCGGCGATGATCCCGCCGATTGGATTGCTGGCAGCGTGGAATTATTATAACCAAGGCCATGTAAAAATTTTGCCTGCTGTTCTTATAGCTTTAGGTTTTTTCTGCGGTGGATATATCGGTTCACTTCTTGTCATGTGTGTTTCGCCGCTTATGTTGAAAAAACTTTTCGGAGTTTTTCTGTTTTTGATCAGTTTGAAACTGATATTTTTTAAATAATGGGTGAGAGATGGATTTAAGCATAAATTTAGGCAGACTGAAATTAAAAAATCCGGTTACTGTGGCCTCAGGGACATTTGGTTATGCCGAGGAGTTTAAGGATCTGGTGAAATTAAATGCCTTGGGAGCGATAATTACCAAGACAATTACAAAGGAGCCTCGGCTTGGCAATGCTGCACCGCGATTGGCGGAAACATGTTCAGGCATGCTTAATGCCATAGGCCTGCAGAACGAAGGACTTGATAATTTTTTAAAAGTAAAGCTGCCTAAGCTGGAAAAGATCGGGACAAAAATCATTGTAAGTGTCAGCGCGAACTCCGCGTCTGAATTTATTTACTGCGTTAAAAAGCTGGAGGACTGCGGAGTTGAGGCGATTGAGCTTAACCTTTCATGCCCTAATATAAAATACGCAAAACTTAAAAAATCGAACAAAGCAAAGGCGAAGATTTTTGCACAAGATGCAGATGATACGTATGCGCTTGTCAATGCAGTAGCAAAGAAAACAGACGCCGTACTTATCGCAAAGCTGAGTCCGAATGTTACAGATATTGCAGAGATTGCAATAGCTGCTGAAAAAGCCGGGGCAGATGCTCTAAGTCTGGTAAATACAATTTCTGCCATGGCTATTGACATAGATACCGGCAAACCAAAACTTGCCAATGTCAGCGGAGGCTTGAGCGGGCCGGCTATTAAGCCGATAGCCGTGAAGATGGTATATGATGTTTATAAAGCCGTTAGAATCCCGATTATCGGCATGGGGGGAATAATGAATGCTGATGATGCTATAGAGTTCATGATCGCAGGGGCAACGGCAGTTAGTGTGGGCACAGCCAACTTTGTGAATCCAAGAGTTTCTATGGAAGTGATAGAGGGGATCAGGAATTACTGCAAAAAGAAAAAACTTAAAAATTTAAAACAACTCACAGGAACTTTAAGAACATGAAAAAGAAAACTGAATTAATCGTAGCTTTAGATGTCCCTTCCTTGAAGGATGCGCAGGTATTAGTTGAGAAATTATCGCCTGCGGTAAAATATTTTAAGATAGGTATGCAGCTGTTTACTGCCTGCGGTCCAAGTGTTATAGAGATGGTACATAAGTACAAGAGGGAAGTTTTTCTTGATCTAAAGTTTCTCGACATTCCGAATACTGTTGCGCAGGCAGCCCTCAGCTCTTTAAGGCTGGGAGTTTTTATGTTTAATGTGCACGCGATCGGCGGCAGTGTTATGCTTTCAACTTTAATGAACGCGGTAAATGAGGAATGTAAAGTTTCAAAAAAGAAAAAGCCGCTTGTTCTGGGTGTGACGGTACTCACCAGTATGGACCGCCAGGAGCTCAATAGGGTTGGGGTTATACGAAGCGTTAAAAATGAGGTGATTCATCTGGCAAAACTCTGCAAACAAGCAGGCCTAGACGGGGTTGTTTGTTCCGGTGAAGAAATAAAGCTGCTGCGCAGGATTATCGGAAAGGATTTTGTTCTGGTTGTCCCGGGTGTACGGCCGAAAACAGCTGTTTCAGATGATCAAAAACGCATAGTTACGCCCAGCGATGCCGCTAATTTGGGAGCAGACTACATTGTTGTCGGCAGACCAATAGTAGCGCAAGTCGCCCCTCTGCAATCAGCAAAGGATATCCTTGCTGAGATAGATCAATCCTACAAATAGGACCAAACAAAGCATCCTTATTTTTAAAAAGGGGAAATTCCGGATTTTGAGTAAATATTGACATTTTTTGCCAATTAAAGTACAATTATTCTTTAATTAAGAGGAGAATAATTTGATCAAAAGCATGACTGGTTTCGGTAAAGGCGCGGTTAACTTTAAAGACGCGCGGATAAGTGTTGAGTTAAAAACATTCAATAATAAGTTTTTTGAGCTCAGCTGCAAATTGCCGCATAACCTGCAGTCTATCGAAGAGCAGATAAAAAAGGTAATAAGAAATAAAGTCAGGCGCGGGAAATTATATTTATGGGTAAATTTTGAACAGACTTATGATAAAACGCTTGATATCAAGCTGGATGAGAAAAAGTTAAAGCGATACTATACTCTTCTTAAGAACGCAAAAAAGAAGTTTAATTTAAAGGACGATATAACCCTGCACCAGCTTTTGTCTTTACCTGAAGTAATAATCTCTGAACCAAAGAAGGAAAATATAAAAATTTTGCATCGTGCTACACTGGCGGCTCTGGAAAAGGCTTTAAATAATTTAGTCAGCATGCGTTGTAAAGAGGGAGCTGCTCTTAACAAAGAATTGTTAATGCGCGTCAGAAATATAGCTAAATCGGTGCTTAGGATCAAAGGCTTTCTGCCTAAGGAAATAAACAGGTATAAACAGAGTTTAAAAAGAAAAGCCGCTAAATTACAGGATAAAAACGGATCAATCCGAGAGCGGATTGCGACAGAAGCGGCTCTTTTTGCTAAAAACAGTGATATAACTGAAGAGCTTACCAGAATATCTGCGCATCTTGTTAACTTCAAGAACACATTAAAAATCCCGAATGAAGTCGGTAAGGTGCTTGATTTTATCGCCCAGGAGCTGCACCGGGAGATCAATACTGTGGGGGCAAAGTCGTCGGATTTTCAGATCTCGAAGGAAGTGATTTTTGTTAAAGGGGAAGTGGAAAAAATAAGAGAACAGGTGCAAAATATAGAATAATGCTTTCAAATAAATATTTGGTAAATACAGGCCATAATAATATTGTTGTTCTTAAACGTATTGTATCGGTCGTTAATGCTGATGCTGCTTGCGTGAAAAGACTCAAAGGGCCAGTTGCCGGAATAATCTTTTAGACGCTCGTGCACGCGCTGTAATTATTACTGACAGAATTATGTCATTCTTTCCAGTATCCAGCCCGAAACCGTTACACAGAGGATAGAAGATAGAAATGATTAAGAGAGGCAGACTATTTGTTGTTTCCGCTCCATCCGGGACAGGAAAGACCACATTGTGTGAACAGATCGTAAAGTGTGTTCCCGGAGTAGTGCAGTCTGTGTCTGTGACCACACGGAAAAAAAGGCCAGGGGAAAAGGAGGGAGAAAACTATTTTTTTGTAAGTATTAGCGAATTTAAAAAGAGATTAAAGAATAATGAGTTCATTGAACACGCAAAAGTATTTGATAACTATTACGGAACACTGCGGAACTTTGTGGAGAGTAATTTAAATAAGAATAAGGATGTGGTGCTTACGATCGATGTGCAGGGGGCGATGCAGATCAAAAGGAATTTTAAAAAAGACGGCGTGTTTATTTTTATTCTGCCTCCGTCGATTAAACATCTGCGCAGGCGGCTTGAGAAAAGAAAGACGGACAGCAATATGCAGATAAATCAGAGACTCAGGGTTGCAAAAAAAGAACTAACATTCTTAAAATACTATGATTATGAAGTAATTAACGATGACATAAAAACTGCATTCGAACAATTGAAAGCAATATTTATTGCCTCGAGATGCAAAAAAGATAAAAAATAGGAGGCGCAACTAATGACCGAGATACCGATCGAAGATCTGCTCAAGCAGACTGGAAGTATATTTAAGCTGGTAATACTGGCAGCCAATAGAACGGCGGAGCTTACGGATGGTTATAAAGCCAAGGTTGATACAATAAATAAAAAACTCTCAGCAATAGCTTTGCAGGAAATTGCAGAGGGCAAGGTTCAATTTACTATAGATAATTAAGAAATCCATGAAAAAGAACAAAGAGATACTTATTGGAGTTACAGGAGGCATTAGCGCATATAAGGCCTGTGAGCTCATCAGACTATTGCGAAAAAAAGGACACGGTGTTACTGTGGCGTTAACGAGCAATGCTGCGAAATTTGTAACACCGCTTACTTTTAGGACCTTAACCTCCAGGAAAGTGGCTCTGGAAATGTTTGATGAAGACATGCAGTGGGAGCCGGAGCATATTGCTTTAGCTGACCGTGTGGATCTGATCGCAGTTGTTCCGGCAACAGCGAATTTCATAGCTAAGCTTGCCAACGGCCATTGTGATGAGATAATAAGCTGTGTAATCACGGCGAGTAAGGCGCAGGTGGTCATTGCTCCTGCCATGAACGATAATATGTACAAACATCCGACCGTAAAAGAAAATCTAAAGAAACTAAAAAGTTTTGGTTATAAGATAGTAGAGCCTGTTAAAGGCGCTTTGGCCTGCGGGAGGGTTGGCGTCGGGCATTTGGCTGAAATAGATACCATTGCCTGGCAAATAGAAACATTGCTTAAATGAGAGAAAAGCAGCCAAAATACAATATTCTTATCACAGCCGGACCCACCAGAGAGTTTATAGACCCTGTTCGTTTTATTTCCAATCCCTCAACAGGCACTATCGGTTATGTTCTTGCCCAGAGTGCAAGAAAACGCGGTAATAATGTTGTCCTGCTTTCCGGGCCAACGCATCTGCAAAGTCCTAGGGGGGTAAAGACTGTTTATTTTAGCAGTGCCCTGGAACTTAAGAAATGCGCGGATAAATTTTTTAATTGGGCAGACTGTATCATCTGTACTGCGGCTGTTGCGGATTTCCGTCCGGCAAAAATAAGCCATAGAAAAATTAAAAAGGATAAAGGCCTGGCGGCAATAAAGCTGGTGAGAAATCCTGATATTTTAAAAGAACTGGGCCGCAGAAAGCAAAATAAGGTGCTTTTCGGCTTTGCCTTAGAGACGGAAAATTTAATTGAAAATGCCCTTAAAAAACTCAAAAGCAAGAACCTTGATCTTATAGTGGCAAATATGTATTCGAAAAAGAGCGTACCTTTTGGTAATAATAAAGTTACGGTATTTTTAATTGATAGAAAAAATGTAGAAAAACACTTTAAAATCAGCAAAAACAGGCTGGCTGGAATTATTCTTGACAGGGCAGAAGAGTTATGTTATATTTTAATGCAACCCAAAAAAGGAGGTAAGTTGTGTTAAGAAAAAAAAAGGGTTTTACGCTTGTTGAATTGCTTGTGGTGATGGCAGTAATTGTAATTTTAGCGGGCTTTCTTTTACCGGCATTGGGTAAGGCCAGGGAACAGGGCCGCAGAACGAGCTGTATGAACAACTTAAAGCAAATCGGTTTAGCCGTGGCATTATATAGGCTTGATTACAATGATGCTTTTCCAGCTGATCTGGATGTTCTTTATGATGCGGCAAATCTGAATGATAGTTATATTGATAATCTTAAAGTTTTTGTTTGTCCCAGTACCGGAACCCAATTGGGCGATTTAGGGGGAGCTCCTTCAGGCGGCGACTATTCCTATACTCAACCGGCAGTAACAGATCCTTCAGCCACATTTATAGTTGAAGACACAACTACTATTCATGGCGGAGGCAGAAATAAGCTATCTATTGACGGACATGTGGAATATGTTCCGGGAGGTTGATAACAGTCTTGAGTTTTAGAAATAATTTTGACATAAAATAAAGCACTTAGGAATTGTTTCCTAAGTGCTTGATTTTTAATAAAGTTTCGGCGGCGTAGCCAAGTGGGAAGGCAGAGGTCTGCAAAACCTCTACTCAGCGGTTCGAATCCGCTCGCCGCCTCCATCAGTCTTCGTTTTTGGAGATATGCAAAGAAGGTAAACTTCTCCTGATTATAGAAATCAGCATCAGGATTCGAACAAAAAGAGGATGATAAGGAGAAAGATTGTTTCTCCTTATCGGCGTACTTGAACTTCTAGTCCGAATTCAAATAAATTCGGACTACCCCAACAGCATGATTAAATTTTAAAAAATTTAATCAGTTGGCTCTTTGGGCAGATTTTGCTTTTAGTTTAGCAAAATCTGGGTATGCGGAGGGAAGGGGAATATTAAGGGGAAACTATAAGGGTTGCCCCTTAAAGAGCGTCATTTGAGCACTGCTTTGAATTCCTGAGAGCAAGCGGAAAATGAAAGCGATGGGAGAATCCGCTCGCCGCCTCCATCAGTCTTCGTTTTTGGAGATATGCAAAGAAGGTAAACTTCTCCTGATTATAGAAATCAGTATCAGGATTCGGACAAAAAGAGGATTATATACCGAAAAAAGTGAGAGAATTGTTAAGCGACGTGATGATCTGCTCGCTGACTGCAAAAAAGTTAATTTACGATATATTTTTTTGTGGTATAATAATTTGACAATTTGGGCGAGTGGTGGAATGGCATACACGATGGACTTAAAATCCATTGGCTTAACGGCCGTAAGGGTTCGAATCCCTTCTCGCCCATTTAAATGAGCACGTAACTTATGGAGCGAAGCGAGATAAGTTACTGTGCGAATTTATCCCGAAGCGCAGCAGAAAATTCTCAAGGAGAATTTTCAATGTTTGCGCAAGGGATTGCTAGATAGATTCGAACCCAAAAAGGGG
>JAZDHG010000117.1:0-22159 GCA_043806135.1 Candidatus Omnitrophota bacterium | reverse complement strand
GATTTAATATGCACTATCCCCAGCAAAGTGTTATCATCATCTACTACCGGAACCACGGGAAAACTATGAAAATTACTGAATAGATCCAGCAATTGTGCAAGGGTCGTTCCCCTCTTAACAGAAATTACCTTGGTCTGCATGTTATTTTTTACCTGCATGTGGACACCTTTCATTTTTTTAAATTCAAGCAAAGAATTGATTATAGCCACTTACCATTATAAACGCAATCAAAAAAAAGAGAAGCTTTCCTTTACCGCACGCTTTATCACAGCTCCAGTTCCCGGCTGATTTCCTGCATTGCTTCAAGGCATATCTGCGTAAAGTCCTCTAGTGTCATCCCCAGCTCAGAACAGGCCTCAATCTGCTGTCTGTCTGCGCCTTTGGCAAAGTGTTTTTCCTTAAACCGGTTAAGCACAAACTGCACATCTACATCCACCAGTTTCTTAGAAGGATACATCAGGGCCGCGGCCACAATAAGTCCGCTCAACGGATCAACAGCGTATAATGCTTTAGCCATTAGACTGCGCCTGGGGAAATGCCCGGCATGAGCTTTAATCGATTCTATTATTTCCGGTGCAATCAGTTTTGATTCTAAAATTGACGCTGTGATAAGCCCATGCTGCGGGAAATTATCCTTTGTCTGATCGTAATCCAGATCGTGGAGAAGACCTGCCTGCGTCCAGAGCTCCTCGTTTTCACGGAACTTTTTGGCCAGCTTACTCATGCATGCTTCCACGGCAAAACTGTGTTTTCTCAGATTCTTATTCCCGGTCGCCTCTTTAAGCAGAGTAACTGCTTCCTCTCTTTGCATATTATTCATCCTGATGCGGCCCGTGATCAGAGAAAAAATCAGCTTTGACCAAAGACCGCTTGTTTTATTTTTGCCTTTAAAGTTCCCAAAAACACGGATCTTAAGCTTTTTCCTGATAAATATCAGACAGCTTAAAATATCCATATTCTATTAATATTCAAACAGAGACTTTTACCTCCGGCTCTCAAACATTAAAACGAATATCCAAAATATCTCCGCTTTTGATAATATGGTCTTTGTCTACCAGCTGGACAAACCCCTGGGCCTTTGCTTCCTGCATATTATGCACAGTTGCAAAGTCCTTAAAATTTACAATTTCCGCTTTTATAAATCCTCTGGCCAGATCAGAATGGATCTTGCCGGCGCACGTAAGGGCATCAGAACCTTTCTTAACGGGCCAGGATCTGACTTCCTGCTTGCCTGCTGTATAAAAAAACATCATTCCAGATTTATCAAAAGCTTTAGCAATTAAATCGTTAACTTCCACATCTCCATCAATAATAAGTGTCGGCGTGAAACTCAAAGGAGCGAGTTCTTTGATTTTTACGGATTCATCAGGCGTAAAATCAATATCACAAGCAGGTATTTCTTTTTCCAAATTCTGCTGACATTTGACTAGTGCTGCTTTTTCTGCAACATCGCCTGAGTTTGCTATGCGATTATCAACTTTCTCCATATCCATTATCAAAAAATCAAGCATCTTGTCTTTTTCAACAACAATGCAGTCAGCATTAATAAAATCCTCTCGTACAAACGTAGCAAAAAAAGGCGATACTTTTTTGGGTGCAAATTTTTCCGTCAGCTTTATCAGTATTTCATCATTGTATTTTGTTTTTCCTTCGGGCAAGTCTAATCCTAAAAAGCTTATTTTCATTCTTTTGTTCTCTCCTTATTTAGTGGCTCTGTTGCAAAACAACAAAGCCGCGCGGATAGTCACAGATGTTTCACTGATGATCGCAGAGCGCTTTTCGATAATCTGCGACGATCTTGTGTCTTTAATCTGCATTATTCTGTGTCGGACTGTGTCTGGCAACCGTCCCTTAGTTGACCTCTGTGGGAAGGATTTATTTCGGCTGCTTTTTCCGCCACAGAAACACCTTATCTTTGGGTTTTACTATAAATGGAAGCTTTATGCCTGCAAGCTCCCCCTTTTTAATGCTGCTGACAAATTCATGTTTTTGCTGCAGCTCTTGGGCTACAGCAAAGCTGGCCGGAGTACTCTTGCCGACAAACAAAAGCTCCTGGTCCTTATAGAGCGGATTATTGTGCAGGTATATTTCCGCAACATTAATTTTTTTAAAAAACTTAACAACCTCACCTAAAAAAACTTTTTCGTATGTGTTTTCAAGTTTATCACTAAAAGCGCCCTGCGGTACACCAAAATAAAAACCGTTTGAAAAACCCCGGTTAAATACTCGCTGCAACTGTTCCTTAAGCCGTGTTTTTAAAGAAGCAGTAAGATCCCCTGCGAAATAAGCGTCTATTGCTCTGCGGTAAACACTGGTAACCACCTTAACATATTCAGGGGCACGCCGACGGCCTTCTATTTTGAATGCATCTATTCCGGCTTCTATCAGTTCCTCAAGAAAATCTATAGTGCAGAGATCTTTTGCGCTCAATGCATAGTCTTTGCCTAATATATAATCGCCTTCTCCTTCTAAATCCTTGATCGCAAATTCTCTGCGGCAATATTGCAGGCATTCTCCCCGGTTTGCCGATTTCCCGGAGGAATAGCTTGAGAGAAAGCAACGGCCTGAGATGCTGATACACATAGCACCATGTATAAATGCCTCTATCCGGCAATTGATTTTGTCCTCTGTTTTCTTTTTAATAATTTTTCTTATTTCTGCAAGCGTACATTCACGTGCAAGAACCACTCTTTTTGCGCCCAAACGGGCAAATGATTCCAGCGCTGCGCTGTTAGCTACGCTTGCCTGAGTAGAAAGATGTATAGGCAGCTTAAGCCTTTTTGCTATATTCATAACCGCCAGATCCCACAATATAATACCGTTCACTCCTGCTTGTTTTGCTTTTATAAGTATAGTCTCTACTTTTTTAAGTTCGTGTTCCAGGATAATAACATTAAGCGCTAGATACCCCTTCTTTTTGTGTTTAGCCAGAAAGCCCATTATTTTTTTAAGTTCCAAGGCATCAAAATTACCCGCAAGATTGCGCATATTCAATCCCTTGACGCCAAAGTACACACTGTCTGCTCCGCTGTCTACGGCAGTAACAAGCCCGGCCCAATCCCCTGCAGGGGCAACCAACTCCGGCTTTTTTAAAAGTTTATTTTTTTTGCGGTCATTGTTTTTCATCATACGATTGACGGCTTATGCATAAGCCTTGTTTTTATTTAGATACTACGCACATTTTGCTGCGTATGCTTTCCAGCTTACCAAAACATATCAGTTTATCTCCCAAAGCGATTTGTGTACGCGCAGGAGGATTGGGGATGATCTCTCCCCCCTTTTGTATAGCCAGTACGGTTATGTCCGCATTTCTTAAATCAGAATTCATAAGCGTTGCATCTATCAATGGATTATCCTTAAAAATTTCTATTTGTGAGATGCCGTAACCCCCTGTAGCCACTACCAGTTCTTCAAAAGTTACGCGTTTGATAAGTTCATTTTTAAAAAAACGCGAGCGCAAAAAATTGGTTATCTTTTCATCCATCTTTGTATATGTAGCAATGCGGTAAATTACAATTATGGCAATAATCATCACTCCCAGTTTTACCCACGGCTGCACAGGCGCGGGAAACGCTACGTTAAAAATTGAGGACGCGAACATTTCCGGACGCAGCGAATTGGCCAGGGTAGCGATCAATGTCACAAACCCGGCATGTCCGAGAATAATAAGTGTTGAGGCGATACGCCTTCTCTGCGGGCTTCCCGTAATTAATTCAGATTCTCTTGTTGTAAAACCTGTTCCGGAAAAGCATGAAAGCGCCTGAAACGATGCTACTGACCAGTCCAGTCCGGTCAGTTCAAAGGCTATCGCTCCCAGCCTAACAGCGACAAAAGAAACAAACAGTGCAATTATAAACAACAGTATATTCATAGCTTCCTCCTGGAATAATCTTCAGATCCAATTATAATGATTATACCTGATTACTAAGATTAATAAAGATTACAGCGATTAAACCATTCATCGCCTTACTTTACAACTTTTATAACCAAAGTTATCAATAATCCGATTTTATATCCTGATGTCTTTAAATAAGATACCCTGTGATTCAAACACAATTCTGTTTTTATTCTCTGTAATCTACTTTTTTATCATTGTAATCAGACATCCTCGCTTCTTTCTCCTTATAGGATGTCTTTGTTTGGGTTTGAGATGTTTTATTTTTAAGCAGAGCAGTGCTCCAGCCTATAACCATACCGGTTATCAGCGTAAGGAACAAGATTATCGCCCGGCTTGTAGTAAAAGCCCAAAACAGAAACTTGATCTCAACTTTTTCATAGTTTTGCGCCACAAATATCACTAATAAAAACAAAGCCGCAATAATTATCCAGAACTTGACTTTCATGACCTACGCCTCCATTGGTTAGAATTGCTTTTTAAACTTTAGATATACTTTCTCTTCACCCTCTTCTAACGGCTGCTGTTCCTGCTCCAGCTGCTGCTGAGTTTTTGTCTGATTAAGCTGTTTTTCGGCATTAACAGATATTGTGTCTGTGATTTTTACTTCCCCTTTAACAGTATGCATTGTTGTATTCTCGCTGCCATTTTTGTCTTCCTGCGGCGGCTCCACCTCATACCCTACCTTCAGCCTATCAGACAGCGAAGTAGTCAGGCCCATTGTTTTTGTTTCGTTGCTATAAAAAAGCGATATATCACTGATACCGAAGTGCCTGGCAATCTTGCTGCCTGTCCCGGCAAGGAGAAAGTAATCCACAAAATCCTTGATCAAGTCTGCCGACATCCTGCCGCTTTCAAGGGATTCCTGTGTGCCGCCCCAGGCACGCCCTGTAGCCAGCATAACCAATAATAACTCCTGAGTCAAGACGGGGTTTGAACTTAAACTAAGTTTCGGCTTATCCACAGTGCCTTGCAGCACCATACTGATCGCCACATCAGCTACTTTTGCCGAACCCCGGATATTCAGTTTTGGTCTTTTCAGGTCACCGGTAAAAACGATTTTGCTGCTGCCAAGTTTTATCTGTGCGGTTTTGCCTCCGGAGACCAATCCTCCCTGCAAAACAATTTCACCGTTTAACTGTGCCGCATCAATTAGGTTATCGCAATACATCAAAATTGACCCAGGGCAATCTGTCATAGAAAACCGTTCTTTTATAATATTTTCTATATAAAAACTCCCCTCTGCGGCCAGCTTTGAAAGCGTGCCGGCAATGCGGATATTCACGTCTTTAAAAACACCGGAAAGCGTGCTTAAGACCTGTCTACGCGTAAAAAGATCGATTATCTCACGCGCGCTTACTCTTTTAGAATATAATTTGAGATCAAGTTTCGTGTTATTGTAATCTCCGTAAAAAAGAATCGTATCGGAAAATGGAAGCTTAAGCCGGCCGTTATAGATGTTGATCTGGATCTCTCTGAGTTTAGGCCTCGGCATAGAAAGATCCAGCCGTTGAATTTGTATCACGGCTCCCAGGGGCAATTTATTTGGACTGATTATATGAATATTATGCAATGAGGCTTTGGTGCGGATTGTGCCTTCGATTTTTTCGATTGTTATATTGCGTGAACGGGTAAAATTATACAGAAGCAAGCGGGCAATGCCTTCTGCTCCTTTTGCCGTATACAAAACAAGGTACCCTGTGATGCAGATTAATACAAAAATCAGCAGAGTAACTATAACTAAAAATAAATTGTTCTTTTCGTACATAATCCCTTATTTAGAACAGAAATATCCTGCGCTAAAAACAACGTTCTTTTATTATTTATTTTTATTATACCTTAAGGCAGGGTGATTCTATAGAACTTTTAAACTCCGGATATAAATTATCTTGACTCAGTCCGGTGCTGATATATACTATTAAACACAGAATCATGTTAAGGTTACGGCCACCCAGATTTTGCTTTGGGCGGCCTATTTTTTTCACCTACGCAGCCGTCAGAAGCGAGCCTCGCCAAAGGCGGGAAGACCACTAGCTTTAACCCAAAAGGTTATAAAATTATGACAAAACAGATTCCTATCTCCATAGTATTAAATGCATTAAAGAAATGCAGCACTTTCGTTTTTCTTGACAGCAGCTTAAGCGATCAAGAAAACCGGCAGTCTCTACTTTTCATCAACCCGCATAAAGTGTTCTCCTGCTACAAAATTTCCGGCATAAGATCCTGCTTGAGAAAAATGCAGCAGGAAAAAGAAAAAGGCAATTATCTGGCCGGTTTTCTTTCCTATGAGGCAGGTTATGCATTTCATCAAAAACTGCAAACAGAAAAAAAATACAACTTTCCTTTGATTTGGATGGGAGTTTTTAAGAAACCGGTTGTTTATAACCATGTGAACGGCTCTTTTCTCAATGCACCATTCAAGCTTCAATCCATTCAGCGTAAAATAGAGCGCAAAAGCTGCAAACTTTCAAATTTCAAGCTAAGCATTACAAAAAAAGATTATCTGAAAAATATAAAAAGGATCAAAGAGCTTATCGCTGCCGGCGACACTTACCAGGTTAACTACACCACAAAGCTGAAATTTGATTTTAAGGGCTCTGATTTTGCCTTATACCAAAAACTGCGTAAAAACCAGCAGGTAGGTTATGGAGCGCTTATTAAATCCAGACAGTTTAGTATTCTTTCCTTATCCCCTGAACTATTTTTCCGGCAGACAAAGAAGCATATTTGTGTGCGGCCGATGAAAGGCACCATGACCAGAGGAATAAATGCCCAGGATGATATAAAGATACGAAAATTCCTGAGCCATGACCCCAAGAACCGCGCAGAAAATATCATGATCGTCGACTTATTGCGCAATGACCTGGGTAAGATCTCTCAAACATCAAGCGTTAGGACAACCCGCTTGTTTCATGTAGAGACATACAAAACTCTTCTTCAGATGACCTCTACTGTAGAAAGTGAATTAAAAAAAGGAATCAGCCTTTATGATCTATTCTCCAGCCTGCACCCAAGCGGGTCTGTAACCGGAGCACCGAAAATACACACCATGGAGATAATAAAACAGCTTGAGCCGGAGGATAGGAAAATATATACTGGATGTATCGGGTATATCAGCCCAGAAAATACGGCTGCTTTTAATGTCGCCATCCGAACCATTCTGCTAAAAGGAACAAAAGGGGAAATGGGCGTAGGCGGAGGAATAACATACAGCTCCTGTCCTGAATCCGAATGGGCTGAATGCAAGCTAAAAGCAAAGTTTATCAGACAATCCGCTTTTCAGCTGATCGAGACAATGCGAGCATCAAAAAAAGAAAATATATTTTTATTCAATCTACATTTAAAACGTTTGCGCGCATCAGCAAAATTTTTTGGGTTTGCTTTTGACCTCAGAAATATAAAAACAGCTCTCACTCAGAGGATCCTAACCCTGAACCCTGATAAAACCTATAAAATACGCCTGTTGCTTGGAATATCCGGAGATATTTCTATACACACATCTGTGTTAAGTGAGCAAGAACCGCATACAGATACACCCAAAATATGCATAAGCCCGCACCGCTTAAATCACAACAACATGTACCTTTATCACAAAACCACAAACCGCATCCTGTATAACCGTGCGCTCAAACGATATAAAAAACAGGGATTTTTCGATGTTATTTTTCTAAACCTTAAAGGAGAGATTTGCGAAAGCGCGATTTCCAATATTTTCCTTAAAAAAAATGGGGTTTACTATACCCCGCCGGTTTCCTGCGGACTGCTGCCCGGAGTATTCCGGGAATATTTTTTAACCACTCACAAAAAAATAGCAAAAGAAAAAGTTTTACATCTCGATGACCTAAAAAACGCGGATGAGATTTACTGCACCAATTCTGTGCTGGGCATGGTGAAGGTTAAATTAGTTCAAAAATCAGATAAGACAACCGAAGGATGAGGGACGAGAAAATTACGAGTTATGAGTGACAAGTTACGAGTTAAAGGCTAAAGCTTTTAAACGGAAAGCTGTCGTTGATTTCTTGAAGCTACTATTAGTAACCATTTGTAACTACTGGTAACCGAAAAAAGTGTCAAAGGATACAACAACTATTTCGCGCTACTTTTTACTTGATACTTACTACGCTTGCTTTACCTGAAAACAATGCACGCCTATTTCTTTATTATCGATAAAAAATTTAATCGCATATTCACCAACAACATCATAACGGATATTTACAAACTGGCCGATAAATCCAAAGTTATGCTGTGGGTCCACCTTAACCTCCTGAGATATGATCGCCATCTGCTTCTGAGACTGGTCATTTAAGATCAGCTGGCAGGTGAATTTATCAGCATTGTTTACGCCCCCGATATTAGTCACGATAAACATCAGGGGATGGTGTGTAGGAAGAGTACGCACATTTATATTTTCAAAAATTCCGGCCATGCTTAGTTTCCCCTCACGGCTAACAGATGCATAATCACATAAAAAAGAAAAATTTAGCTTTGCGTTTAGTACACTCATTTTTATCCTCATTCCTTAAGGGGTTAGATATAATCACATAAGGCAGGAGCTTCAAACATTACCTGCTAGCCTTTGCATCAAGAGCTTTTCTGCGGCATTCAAAAACATAACGTGTGATCGCGTTTTTCACTTCCGGATTCACTTTGACAAATTTAAATCGTGTTTCAAACAGCATCTCCTCACCCTTGTCTCCCACAACCCCTATCAGCATAGAACTTACTACCTCTGCTTCTGTGATCATGATGCCCTTTATGTATGGCAATGTGATTGACAGCTGCATCCTTTGCGCCTCGTGTAATTGATGGTTTAAATAAACCTTCATGCCTCCGGCGCTGATATCACGCGTTTTTGTCCGGATGATCGTTGTCGTATTTGACGCATTTGAAATAAATTCTACTTCAACAAGATCTTCTATCCTTTTATATACCCTTTTCTGATCCATTTTTAATCCTTCCGTTTAATTCTAACTGATTAACGCCTGTTCCCTTACCTCTTGTGCAGCCTTCACACCGCAAAGCTTCCCGGCCACTGCAAGAGCAAACTCAAATGCCGTGCCCGGCCCTTTGCTTGTAATAATATTGCCGTCGATGACCACGGCATCCTCGCTGTGCACAACCTGCGGGCTGAATAATTTTTCAAAAGACGGATAACATGTCGCCTTCCTGCCTGTAAGAATACCGGCTTTTGCAAGCACACATGCAGGGCTTGCGCAAATAGCCGCAATGATTTTATTCTGAGCAAAACATGCCTGGAGCATGTCGTCTACAACCGCTGAAGCAGCAAGATTTTTTGCCCCCACACTGCCTCCGGGCAGCAAGAACGCATTAGGAATAATTTCCAGGTCTTTCAAAAAAACATCTGCCTGCATCGTGATATTATGGGATCCTTTGACTAACAGCTCATTGCTTATCGTAGCACTGATTACATTTAAGCCCGCTCTGCGCAAAATATCAATACTTATTACAGCCTCCATTTCTTCAAAACCGTTCGCCAATACCACCACAACGCTTTTACCCATTTTCTGCATCATCCCTTTTAAAATATTCAATTCTCCAAAATCGGCTATATGGATATTGTACTCTTTTATGGGAATTTTTTCAAATGCAAGTTTACAACGACATCTCAACATTACACATAATTACCCCAGGTCCCACCCCAGGGGTGGGACCTGGGGTGTTTGTTTTTTTATTCGCTAAGCGCTCCCGCCAAATGACGGCGGGATAAATTTGACGCTATCCGTTACGTTCATTGTAAAGAATACACTATGGCCACACGTATATCCACAGAACTCTTGCCTATTTCTTCAGGCAAAGACATGAACGGACTCGCCTTGCGGATAGTGTCCAGAGCCTGTTCATCAAGAAATTTCGAGCCGGAAGATTGGATAACCCGAACATTTCGGCTGTTGCCGTCGGCATTAATCACAAATGCCAGGTCAACCGTTCCCTCAAGGTGCATACGCTGCGCGCGCATTGGATAGTTCCGGTTTGATTCAATTCTCTGTTTAACCATATCCTGATAACGCAGCATTGCTTCATCTGCTTCATCCGGGGCAACAACTTTTGGCTCCACAGCCAACAGTCTTTTAATTTCTGTATTATTGAAAGCTTTGTCTTCATTTTTCTGCCCATGGTCGATAGACTGTTGGCTATCCGCTGACTTGAGCTGTTTAAACTCCCCTATTATCCTGATTTCAGGTAACAGGGGAGTTTTGTTTTTTTCTATAGGTAGAGCTTGTATATGCAGCAGATCCTTGTCTTGTGCTTGGAAAAATCCTCCGTACGCACCTATAATTGCTATGTGTATCCCCAGAGATAAAGCCAAGGCAATTGCTGTTATACGATTTTCTTTCATTACTGAGTCCTTATGCTAAAATGAGCCTTTTATCCCTGCATAAACTGCACGGCTAAGACCGTCAAAACCGCTTATAAGTTCATGCTGACGGTCAAATACATTTTCTATTCTCCAGAAAAGTTCTGTCCCTTCACTTATGTTATACCTTGCGGCGACATCAAATAAATAATATTTTTTAAGTTTTACGGTATTGCTATCGTTGTCAAAACGTTCGCCGATAAACCTTCCTCCAAAATAAATGTTGCCCTTGTCCGAACATTTCCAGTCAAGCCCTGCCCCGGCCTGATTTTTCGGCCTTCTGCCGAATTCCTTACCCGTATCCTTATCTTTTGTTGCAGTATATGTATAGTTTACTGATGTCTTCAGCTCCTTGCGGATGGCCCAAGCTGCTTCTAATTCACAGCCGCGGGTGTAGGCCTCTTTTATATTCGTATATTTACCTGTCCATGCTCCGGAGAAATCCGGCGTCCAGCTTATTAAGTCTTTAAACTTATTGTTAAAGTAAGTCGCTCCCAGCATAAGCCTTTCCTCAAAAAGCTGCTGTTCAAAGCCAATATCGGACCCCTTGCTTGTTTCTGCTTCTAATTTTTCATTTCCATTCGTACTGTCATACAGCTGATATATAGACGGTGCTTTAAAAGCGGTCCCGTAACTGCTTTTAAAGCGCGTATTTGTCTTAGTGTAAATATACGATAATGCTATGCGGTAATTAGTTTCCGCGGCAAATATATCATGGTTATCTATGCGCACGCCGGCAGTAGTAAACAGGTTTTCTACGGGGTTTAATTGGGTTTGAAAATAATATCCTCTGTTTTGCACACTTCTGCGTTCAAAACGGGAAGTATAGGATGAAGTGTCGGCGAAAGAAGCGCCGCGTTCTTCCTGGTAATCAAAACCCAGGGTCTGAATATCTTTATCCGAAACAGAAATATTATGCTGCCACTGTATTTTTTTTACATCTCCTTTAAATCGGCTGTCATCTTTTTCCGTAGTATCTGTAGTATCGGCAGGATCACGGTCCCGTCTGTTCATATTGATAAAAGAAAAAGACAGCTGGTGATCCCAGTTTTCATTTATTACCTGATTTAATCCTGCTTTGGAAGTAAACTGTCGAGAGAAATTAACTCTGTTTATATCATCTTCAATGTATTGATAGCTGTTATCAAATTCATCAATATCAAATTCTGCATCTGTATATCGGCTAGTAAAAAACAATTCCGCATCATCTAAAATATTGGCTCCGAGATTTGCTGAGACTGTGGTGCTTTTATACCCGTCTTTTTCCGAACCATCTCTTGCTTTATTCACACCTTCTGAATCTACTCTGGAAGCAAAAACAGCATAGTTATATTGATCATTTGCTCCGCTAAACCCCAGCGATTCGCCAAATGTATCAAAGGCACCTCCTTCAAGTGAATAATCTACCTTAGGTTTGCCCTGTCCTTTTTTAGTGATTATGTTGATCACTCCGGTCATTGCATTTGCGCCGTATAAAGGGCTTTGCGGTCCGCGCACTATTTCTATTTGTTCGATATTATCAGTAGTCAAATGGGCAAGATCAAAATCGCGGTCAATGGCGATCGGATCATAAATTTCCACGCCGTCGATCATAACCATTGTTTGCCCGGATTTAGCTCCCCGGATATCCACAGATGTTACCCCTCCGTAAACACTATTGCGCCGAAGCGAAATGCCAGGGGTAGACTGAAGCACGTCTGCAACAGAAACCTTGCCTGAGTTTTCCAGATCCTCTTTCGTAATAACTGTGGTTGAGCTGCCAACTTCCGCCTGGTATGCTTCTGTTCTTGTCGCAGAGACAAGCACCTTCCCCAGATTATAATCTTCTGCATAAACATTGACGCATATAAAAGCGAGCATCAGAGTACCTATCATTAAACAATATTTCTTGCTCATAATTGCCATCACTTCTCCTCCCGCGAGAATACTTACCGAAGCAGATAATCGACCGGGCTAAAAAACACAAATGTCCACGAATTCATCCTTACTTCATAAGGTCTAACACGAATCTACACAAATTTAATTCGTGCTCATTCGTGTGCAATCAGTATTCATTCGTATCTCTATTACCGTTGCGGGGCAGCCCTTCGAATCGCACGAAGAGTTCCTTTGCCTGTCCGGATAATACTCTTTGCTAAAAATTTTAAAGTTTTAGTTAATCCCTTTACTCCTAAAGCTTTGCTTATTTTATTGATCTATCACCCCCCTTCATAAGTAACGATAAATAGTTGTTGGATCCTTTGATACTTTTTTCGGTTACCAGTAGTTACAAATGGTTACTATTGGTTACTAATAGTTACTTCAAGAAATCAACAACTGCTTTCCGTTTAAAAGCTTTAGCCTTTAACTCGTAACTTGTCGCTCATAAATCGTAATTTTCTCGTCCCTCGTCCTAATGAACGCAGTGAATGGTCGTCTCTCGTCCTTCGGTTTTTCATTCAATACGCACGACGCAATGCTCAATACGAAAACTCAGTATTCTATTCCCTTCCTAGCCAAAACACCCTTTTTGTAAGGATGTTTTATTTCCTTAATATAGCTTACCAAGTCAGCTTGTTTAATCATTTTCTTCGTCGCGCCTCTTCCCGTCATGATGAGCTCGATGTTTTCCGGCTTTTCATGCATCAATTGCAACACTACCTCTTCCTTTAAAAACCCATCCCTTACGCAAATATTGATCTCATCCAATATCAGCAAATCAAGTCTTTTCTTATCAAATAACACGTGAATTGCTTTTAGCCCTTTCGTACATTCGGCCTTTAATTGTTTTTTACCTTTATGCAAAGAACTTGTTTTACACAACGGGTAATCTTTCGCAAAGCAATGCACTAAAACACCAAGTTTTTTTAAAACCCTGATTTCTCCTGAGAGCTGACCACCTGGATCTTTATGAAAGCTTACCCATCCCACCTTGAATCCGTGCGACAGAGCGCGTACTGCCAAACCCGCAGCTGCGGTAGTTTTTCCCTTCCCGTTTCCGGTATAAATATGCACTAATCCATGCTTTTGCATTATCTCATCCTCTGTTTTGTTCTTTTGCGGATATAAAAACACATGGTTTGCCAGATACGGGATTTTTTGCCATAACAACCTCTGTTTTATAAATAGCCTCAATAATCTGCTTCTTTATAACTTCATGAGGATCTCCTGACTTAACAACTCTTCCCTTATCAAGCAGTATTAATTCATCACAATATTCTGAGGCCAGGTTTAACTCATGCAGCACGATTATTACGCTTAGGTCCTTTTCCCTGTGCAAACGGCTTATCAGATCCAGAATATATCCCTGGTGAGAAATATCCAAATGCACGACCGGCTCATCCAAAAGCAGCAAACGCGGCTCCTGCGCCAATGCTTTTGCGATTATGGCCATTTGTCTTTCCCCGGCGCTTAAAGACCGCAACGGTCTCGTGCGTAAAGATATCATCTCCGTCATTTGCAGTGCTTCTTCAATTGCCGCAAGGTCATGGGAATTTTCAAACAACTGCAGCGGCTGTTGATGCGGTATTCTGCCTAAGGCTACAAAGTCCTCGACGCTTATATCAAACTGTGCCTCAATATCGCTATTGGCCACGGCAATGTATCGCGCTATTTCTCTATAGCTCATCACGGAAATATCTTTTCCTTCAAATGAGATATTTCCCTCAAGCAACGGCACTACTTTTGTGATCGCCCGCAAAAGCGTAGTTTTCCCTGATCCGTTAGGTCCGATTATTCCGACGATCTTTTTACTTTTAAATTCAAAACTAAGGTCATTTAAAATTATTTTTTCTTTATAACCGCAGCTTATATTTTCCAGTCGCAGCATATTAAACCCCTGCTCTTTTTCTGTTTAGGGCATAAATAAATATTGTGCCCCCGATTATCCCGGTAATAACTCCCACCGGCAGCTCTAGAGGTGCGATGATTGTCCTGGCGATCGCATCGCTGGCAATTAAGAACATTCCCCCTGCCAGATAACTAGAGATAAGCAGAATGCGGTGATCGCCTCCGACAAACAGACGCATAAAATGGGGGATAACCAGACCGACAAAACCTATTATTCCGCAAACTCCAACGCTGCATCCAGTAAGCAAAGATGTGAGTAAAAAAAGAATCTTTTTTGTTTTGCTTACATTGACACCCAAATGATGCGCATGCTCCTGTCCTAAAGCAAAAGCATTCAGGTCCCTGCAGAAAAGGTATGAACAAAGCAACCCCGCAATCGAAAGAACGATCATGCTTTTTATAAGCAGCCAGCTTGGCTGGTCAAGAGAACCCATGGTCCAGAAAATAATACCGTGCAGATCTTCGATTCTCATAACCGCCATTATAAGCATAAACAAAGATGAACATATAAAGCTTACCATAACGCCTGAAAGCAGCAGCCCCTGTATCTTAAGAACTCCTTTGTGCATGCTCAAAAAATAAACAAAAACTATAATACACCCCGCCCCAAGAAATCCGGATATCGGGACCGAAATAACTCCTATGGTTCTATTCAGATGCATGGCGATATTTACACAAACTCCCAAGGCAGCGCCTCCGGAGATCCCTAAAGTATACGGTTCCACAAGAGGATTGCGAAACATACCCTGAAGAATAACCCCGCAAAGGCTCAAGGCGCTTCCTACGGCAAAACCAAGCAGTATTCTCGGCAGACGTATATTAAGCAGAATATTATAGTATGACGATGCCGTATCCGGGTTAACAAAAAAGCAGATCATCTGATCATGTGTTATTTTTGTTGCGCCGACAGACAAAGAAAAAAGGGAAATAACCATACCCAGAAGCACAAGTATCCCTATCCAATTCATCCAGATTGCAGCTTTCTTATTGACCATCTTTACCTTCTTTTCTGTCTTTATGCAGTAATTCTGCCATAATTTCTAAAGTATTGACAAAGTTCCCCGGCAAAGGATTGCATATAATATCCGGATCTATGCTGTACACATTCCTTGTTTTCACCGCGTTTATGGTTCCATAGCGCATCCAAATTTTCTTTTCATCTTCTGCAACAATGCCCATGCCGGCAATAATAATTACATCCGGGTTGTTTTCTACGACCTTCTCACGTGAATAGATTCCTGTTGCCGTCTCTTCCGCTATATTTATCCCCCCTGCACGCTTAATAAGATCGTTTAGAAAAAATTCCTTATTCATGGTAAACAGCGGTTTTGTTCCTACCTGAATAAATACTTTTTCCTTAGGTCTATTTCTGATTTTCTCTTCAATGCTTTTTGCTTTTTCAATTGCCCGATCTACTATATTCTGTGCCTGCTGTTCTTTGTGGACAAGTCTGCCTAACTTCAGGAACTGCCGGCATATCTGCGGAAAATCGCTTACCTGTTCAAATTCAATTACCCGCAGACCCATCTTACGCATGTTCTCCAGGGCTTTAACACTGGTTAGCGGGGTACTAAGCACAAGGTCGGGCTCTAAAGCAATGACTTTTTCTATGTTTACATCAACGATAGAGCCGGCTTTTTCCTTTTTCTTAGCTGCTTCAGGACGGTTACAATATGTAGTCACCCCTACTATTTGTTTATCCATCTCCAGCAGAAAAAGCCCTTCTGTAATAAACGACCCCAGGGAAACAATCCTCTGCGGCTGGTCATTTGCCTGCGCTAAGCCGTTAGCAAATAACAACGCCAATCCAATTGTCCCGATAAGTATCTTTTTTCGCATCAGTTTATATCTTTCTAAATACGCATGGGCTCTTACCCTTCGACAAGCTCTGGGTTATTTTATGCTTCGATAAACTCAGCATAAAATAAAAAATCCTGCCGTCATTATGGCAGGATTGCACCCTGATTTGCTTCACCCTTCCGCGAGGATAAACTCCTTTTTACCCATGATATAACAGGCAGGTCTTCTGACTCTCCCGCCATTTTGGCAGCCTTCCCATCAATAAGACAGTGGCAAAAAACGCCAAAATGGTTCCCTTTTCCTTGTATGGAAAAGGCGGGATTACAGCGGCGGGACCGTAACGGATTTCATGCCTATAAGCAAGTCACCGTTTTCCCTTTTAAGTTGCTCCTGCAACACCTGTACATTTATATTATGAGATTATTATACCATCCAAACTAAACATAGCAAGACTTAATAAAGAACTCCGTAGATTCCACCAACCATAATCCCACCGCGTAGGTGGGATTTGTTTAGATTCAGGTTCAGCTTAGCTACATGCTTCTCGTCCACCTACGCGGTGGGAGAAAGGGTTTTTGTGGATAGCGCCCGCGAGACTCCCTTAACTGCAAAAGTGAATTTGACATGCTCCAGCGGGCTTTCATGGACTGAGGCTACAATTTTTCTTACAAAAGCTTCTTTTTTTTCAAAAGAATCACTGCCTTTAGCAAAAATATCCCCGGCAAATTCCGAGGAATAACATTGCCGGCAGGCAGCATAAACCAGCTCCACGGCATTTTCTGTCTTCTGTTGCAGTTGTACTTTTAATGTTGTTTGGCCCATTCTACTATAAATCACTTCTTTTCTTTTTTAATAATATCCAAAAATACTTTTACGATTTCCGGATCAAACTGGGTCCCGGAAACTTTTTTTATTTTTGCTATAGCTTCCCTTTGCGAGCAGGCCTTGCGATAACGGCGGTTAGAAGTCAAGGCCTCATATGTATCGGCAAGGGCAATGATCCGTGCCCCCAAAGGAATTTCTTCCCCCTTTAATCCGAAGGGATACCCCTTGCCGTCCCACCTTTCATGATGATGCAGAATAAAAGGGATAATTACATGGAAGAAGTGAATCGGCCGCAAAATATCTGCTCCTATCTGCGGATGCTTCTTTATTTCTTCATATTCTTTAGGCGTGAGGCCTGTCTTTTTAAGCAGAATCTTTTCGCTGATGCCGAGCTTGCCCAGATCATGCAGTATTGCCGCCTGGCGGATTTCCTCTATTTCATCATCTGCTAATTTTTTTTCCTGGGCAATTCTTATGGCATAATGAACGGTTTTTTCAACATGCTCTCCGGTATAATGATCTTTTATGTCTATTGTCTTGGCAAAGGCAAATATAGCCTCCGCCAGGCTTTGATTGGCTCTTTTAGTCAGCTTCTCAAGCTTGTCTCTTAGCCCCTTAATGTCTTCCTCCATCTCTGTTGAGCCGGGTTCGAAAAGTTTACCATTACCGACATTGTCCGAAGAACAGACTCTGTCTCCTCCGGTTTCTTTGGCTTTATTTAATATGTATTCTGCAATTCTGATAAAATCGCTTCCATTGTGAATTTTATCTTCCGGGAAACAGGCAACTGCTACGCTTAATTTTAGTTTAACCTTATGGCTCTTGTTGCCGAAAGTATTCAGTTTGATAACTTCAAGCAATCTTTGCGCCAGGATCAAGGCGATATCCTTTCCTGCGGCCGGGGTAATAATAATAAATTCCTCGCCTCCGAAACGGATAACCGTATCATATTTACGGACCATCAGGGTAAGCTGTCTGGCAAGCTGCTTTAACACCAGGTCTCCGAACTCATGCCCGTATACATCATTGATCGATTTAAAATAATCAACATCAAGCATAATAACAGACAGGGGAAGAGAATGGCGTTTCGCCCTCATAAATTCAGCCTCGATCGCTTCGGCAAAATAACGGTGATTATAGAGATTAGTCAGCGAATCGCGCAGCGCCAGCTGTTTTAATTTCATATTCGTTTTCAACATTTCCTTGTTCAGGGATTTCATATCCCGGTCCATCTGAATACGTTTGATAACACTAGCCATCATGTCGGCAACGATTCTAAGCAGGCTTTGGATATCTTGAGACCAAATTATTTCTTCTTGTACAGAATCAAATCCCAGAAACCCCATCGACTCCCCCTGATAAAGCATCGGGACGTTTATCAAAGACCGGATGCCTTCAGTCTGCCATTCTTCTTTTTCAGCCTGTGCCTGATGGGGAAGGTCGGCAACGCTGGGGACATGTATTGTTTGCGTTTTTTTTATCTGCTTCATGATCCAGGGAAATCTTTTCGTGGGAATTTTTTTCAGCCGGCTGATTTGCGGCTCTATTCCAAGCGCGCACCATTCATGGGTATTGTGAACCATGCGGAAACTATCGTAAAACAGGAAGATGTAGCTTCTGTCAACGCCGGCAAATTCACCGATCTCTTTAAGGGCATCATTCATGCCCTTATCTATGTCCTCGGAATTTAAGTTAATGAATTTAGCCGATAAGTCACTTATTATATTTTTAAATCCTTCTTTGTACCGGAGTTCCTCTTCTGCCTTTTTGCTCTCACTAATATCCAGCAAGGTTCCCACAATTGCCGGCTTGCCATCGATCTGGATGAGGCGTCCAAGTGATTCGCAGTGAATCAAAGTTCCGTCTTTACGCAGCCCGCGGAAGGTATATTGGGCAGACGATGCTTCACCGTTAAAACGTCTTTTTAATTGCCGGGCAACATTGTCGCGGTCTGCCGGATATGTCAGTAATGCGGGGGTTAAATTATTTATGATCTCATCAGCCGTATATCCAAACATAACGCTTAAAGCAGGGTTTACATAATAAAACGTATTGTCACGAATGATATATACTCCGAAAATAGCTCCTTCGCTTAAAGTGCGGTAGCCCAATTCACTTTCCTTTACCACTTTCTGCTCCGTAACATCCCTCAAGGCAAGCATAACGGCTACCGGCTGTCCCTGGCGGTTATTAATTACCGAGCTGTTGATCTCAACGCTTAGGCACGTCCCATTGTTTTTAATAAGTTTATACTGGATATCCCGGAGGGGTTCTTTAAGTGTGCGCGTGATATTTTCACGTGCGCGCTTGCGCTCATCCGGAGATATTATCTCAACAGCATTTTTACCTACAAGAGCATCCAGGCTCTGAGCTCCGTATAATTGCAATGCCTGCTGGTTTACCATAATAATTTGCTCTGACAGATCAATAATAGCTATGGCTTCAGGTGATATCTCAACCAGGGTCTGGTAAAGCTCCAGGCTTTCCTGTAAAGCCTCCTGAACGCGGTGCCTGGCTGTTTTCATGTTTTCCAGATCATCCACACGCTTTTGTAAAAAATCAACTTTAGCCAGTAATTCTTCTCGTGTCTGCTGATGTTCCTTCATAATGCCTCGATTGTCTGCTTTTAGAAAGATTTCCAGATAAAAAGAAGGGTTCATGCTCTATTTTAATTATATAATTTTTGCCCTGTTTTTTCAAGCAAACAAAATGCGTTTAAAAAACTTCCTGAATGCCGGCAGATTGTGCTATTATAGATAAAAAGGTATTTTATGCAGTCGCCACGTTTTAAAGTAAGTCATGCAAAAGAAGCGGCATTAAGGCAAAGGTTCGAACAACTCGGCATACACGAATCGGACTTGCGGGAGCGCTTTATCCGTTCCGGCGGTGCCGGAGGCCAGAACGTCAACAAAACATCGACCTGCGTATATCTGAAACATCTGCCCTCAGGCATAGAGGTAAAGGCCCAACAGGAGCGTTCTCAAAGCTTGAACCGCTTTTTTGCCAGAAGAATACTTGCCGAAAAGATAGAATCCAGGATCTTAAAGAAAAAAAGCAGTGAGCAAAAACTTATTGATAAAATAAGAAAGCAAAAGCGCCGCCGTTCAAAAAAAGCAAAAGAAAAAATATTAAAACTAAAAAAAGAGCGCTCTCAAATAAAAAAAATGCGCTCAAAAGTTGATCCGGACCTGCAATAATGCTCAAGACGCCTCTTTAGGCGAGGGAAAACCCGTGGTCTGCTGCGCAGGCGGATAAATATTCTTAAAATAATCCGCGTATTCATGTTCGTGGATTTTTATATTCTTAAAACATCCTTTTGTTATTTCCCTGATATCACTTTTAATATCCTGCATAACATTATCATAGAATAATTTATCCGCGCACATTGTTTGGTACTTTTTTGCAGCCTTAGGATATATCTGTCCGATAGTTTTAATGATTTTTTTCATCCCGGCCATTTGAAAATTTACTATTTCAAACTCTGCCTTGGCGCCGGTTTGAAGCCGATAGACATTTTGTATCAGTTCATACAGAAAGGGCATAACCGGACAAAAATAAGCTATTACGTTTATATTGCTGTCTATAAGCCTGTTTATCAAGCCAATGCTCTCCGTTGACGACACAGCCTGCGGTTGCAATTTTTGTTTTATAAGTTCAGGCATAATATCCACGGTGAAATAAACACTTTCACACAATTGAGGATCCAGCTCTCCCATATATTCTTCCAAGATCATAGACCTGCTCATGATCACATATTTTATTTTTTTTTGGTTTAGAATCCGGATTATGCCCCGGGTAAGTCCGTATTTTCTTTCAATCGGCTGAAAAGGCTCTGTCGTGGAGCCGATAAGAACCTTTACCGGAGCCCTCAGCTGCAATTCCTTTTTTAATATTTCAAGTCCGTTCATCTTGACCTTTACATATCGTCCCCACTTACGCGGCTCTTTCTGCGCTCTTTTACTAAACTGCGCATAACAAAATAGGCATCCCAGCTGGCACCCTTGATAAGGATTGATAACATAATCGGCAAGGTTTATTCCGGTAGGACAAAGTATTGTGCTTATTTTCTGTTCTATGATCTTCACGTGTGTTCCTCAGGCATATTCTCATAAAGACTATCAAGAGGGCTTTTAGGCGCGTTTGACATATTACGCACAACATGCGTATAAATCATTGTAGTTTCCACATTCTTATGCCCAAGCAGTTCCTGTATTTCTCTGATATTAACACCTTTCTGCAAAAGATGCGTGGCAAAACTATGGCGCAAAGTATGGACAGTAGCATGTTTAATAATACCTGCTTTGCGTACAGCATTACGCATTGCCGACTGAACAACTTTTTCTCCAATATGGTGACGCCGCACTTTGCCTCCGTGCGGGTCAACCGAGAGATTATTTGCCGCAAACATATACTGCCATCGCCAGTCTTTCGCAGCATTAGGATATTTACGTTCTAAAGCATTCGGCAAATACACTTCCCCATACCCTAAACTCAAATCTTTTTCGAAAATAATTTTAGCCGCCTCTAAATGCCCGGCCAATTTATCTTTAATAAAAGCCGGCAGCACCGTTACCCTGTCTTTATCCCCCTTGCCTGCTCTTATAAAAATTCTATTACCCTCGAAATCAACATCCTGCACCCGCAAGCGTATCAGCTCCATAAGCCGCAGGCCTGTTCCATATAATAACTGCAAAAGCAAACGGTTTCTGCCCTCTAATGCCTCAAATAACCGTTTAACTTCTTCTATGGAAAGAACCACCGGCAGTCTTATTCCGCGCTTAGCCCTTACTGCTTTGCCGACACTGCCTGTTTCTATTTTAAGAACATCCCTGAACAAAAACAAAACTGCGTTAAAAGCCTGATTCTGAGTAGAGGAAGAGACCCTCATCTTAACCGCCAGATAAGTAAGAAAATCCTTAATATCCCCTGTTTCGATCTGCTTATTTTTATGCCGGGTTACAGTCATGTATTCAAAAAATTTTCCGATCCATCTCAAATACGTCCGTTCCGTACTATAAGCATAATGCTTGATCCGAATAAGCTCCCTTGCTCTGTTAATTATCTCATCTTTTTTCCCCGTAACCGGTTCAATTGTATTTTTAAAGGCAACTACCTCAGAATCAAGATAGTGCTCCAGAAATATAGACACTGACTGCCTAGCCTGCTCTATCTGCCAGGACGCTGTGCTTTCCTCTGAACTTAAATAGCCCAAAAAGTCATTTAATCTGGCATTAGGCTCTCCCTGCGCATCAGCGCAAAAAGCCTCAAACCGCTTTACCCACCAGGCAAAATACGGCGCCTTGCCCTGAGGAACAAATCCTTTTGACACAACAAACTGCTGGAATTCCGGTAAAAGCAGCGGATACTCTGCTATTTCTTCTGTATTTTTCACAATTCCCTTCATATGCGACTACTACTTTTAGCTGATATTATAT
>JAZDHG010000116.1:0-8774 GCA_043806135.1 Candidatus Omnitrophota bacterium | reverse complement strand
AATCTGTAAAAGTGGTGATGTATATCATTGAACTGCCTCAAAGCATGAATAAGGATAAGGTACAGCAGTTGGTGGATGAGTTGGTGCAAGCTAAAGAACGGGGTGTTGATGTTGAGGTTATTCTTGATAAGAATGTGGATTTTGTAAATATGCGAGACAAAAGCGAATGGCAGGAAAAAGTACGCAGTATCCGCGCTTACAAGCAATTTAAAAAAGCGGGCATAAAAGTATATTATGATCATCTTTCTACATATACACACGCAAAGACACTTGTCATAGATAAGAAAATCGTGATTTTAGGTAGTACAAATTGGACTCAAAATTCTCTGGAAAGAAGTATTGAGACAGACGTGAGAATCGAATCCGAGCAATTAGCTGAAAGCATTTTGAGTTATTTTAAGTCGATAGATATTGATAAGGATAGTGATCCTTTAATAGATGTTTCCGAAAACAGCCTTATTCTTCCCTCCCAATTTTTGCAGGATCCCAGGTTCGCTCCGGCAATGATGAAAAAACACGATGAACGCGTGTTTGACACATACTTATTTTTGCTGAATGCTTATAAGGGTGCTCCTATAACGCTTTTTTACGATAGCCTGGCAAAACATCTTAATATTGAGGTAATGGGAACAACCGCATATCGCAGGCAAATCATCAAGGTATTGAAAAAGCTGGAAAGCAAATATAAGCTGATTACCTTCACCCCTCGCTACGCAAAGGAAGCGAGCATTATTTTGCTCAGTTATGATGATCCCCGCAATTCATATATTGCGCCGGACAATGAGTTCTTTGAACTTCCGGAAGAATATTTTACGTTGGCATGGCACCGGCGATTGTCCATGAGGGCAAAATTTTGCTATTTAATTAATTCACTTAATACCCGCACTAGTGACATTCTGCCTTTTTGGTCAAAAAGCATCAAGCAAATCACCCGGGAATGCGGAGGCGTTAGCGCGCATATAATCTTCAAGGGCATGGATGAATTACGCCGAAAGAGATTATTAGAGGTAGAATACGACGATCTGACGGATAAACCATATGACAAGCGTTCACCAAAAACATACCGCATGCTGCCTTTCTTTGATTTTGATTTATTAGTCAAAGAAATAGACGCCTTGGAGCAAAAATACGGCAAAGCAACCTTTGATCGTGCCCGCGCGTACGCGAAAATCGTATTTGAAGCATACAATCCCCAGGTTATCGAGGACATTATAATCAAGGAAAAGGAATACGGCAAAACCACCCTAAAAAAAGCCTTCAACATCGTCGCCCAGAAAAACACCGACAACCCCAAGAAAACCTATGGTTATGTGGTAGGGATATTGGAGAACTGGGGGGAGTAATCAGACTCTTGGAGGCAAGTTACAGTTATAACTGCTTATTCAATAATAAGTTATGCGTGAACGGTTGAGAACTAAATATTCTAAACAATGGAAAAACTACTAATAGCCCAAGAGTTGAGTGACATATTACAGGTTAAGTTATCAACCATACGAAAATGGTGTCATTATGGATATGTGCCTTATTTGCGAATAGGTGGATTTGCTAGGTTCAAAGAGAAAAAAATAGAGGAATGGCTCAAAAAAAGAGAAAGACAGGGGAGGACAGCATATAAAAAAGGAATTGATTGACAATATATTAGCAAAAATGCTAAAATTCTTATAACTCCTATAACTAATGATTGTTATTTGTTTTGAAAAAATTTGCATTTTGTTTAAAATTATGATACATTTTTATCCTACCTATTATTAATATCGGAGAGATATAATGGAAAAAATAATAACTTTTGAAAAAGAAGCTAAAAGACAACTACTTAATTTATTCAATAAGGATGTGAATGAAGAGGGTTATATAATTGAAAAGGATACAAGAGAGCCAATATTAGCTCCTGACGGAGAGTTTGTAGAATTTAACAAATTTGCAGGGATTAAAAAAGGTTCTCTGGTATTTATTAAGTCGGACATTAATTCAATTATTGAATTAGCCGACACAATAGGGCAGTAAAATGGGATTTTTAGAAGCGTTAGGGGACGCTTTTTCTAAACTTAAACTTCCCCAAAAAATAGATATTCACTTCAATTTATTAAACAACATAAACATTGGCAATAAAACAGATAATAGTAAGAAGATTGAGCTCGATAGTTCAAAAAAGCAACTCACCATTAATCCTGCAGCTTTAAGTCCCAAAGAAATAAAAGTTATTGAATCTGTTTTCCACACTGCATTAGAAGAAAAGTATACTTTCCTTGAAAAAGATTCTAAGTCTTTAATGGAGAAATTCATAAAGGAAGATAAATCTTTAGATACTCAAAGAATTTTACAGATTTTAAAGCCAAGAATACCGGCTGATGATTTGAATATATGGAGAGCTGCATTATATATGAGAACTATTTTTGTTGCAGGTGATAAAGAATTAACAAAGCAATTGAAGTGTGAACTAATGCAAAAATATGGTGATAAGGGAAGAAATATAGCTAATCTATGTACGGCAAATTATCTGGAAGATTTTTTGATTCCAGCGTATGAGTCACTAAAAAAGGAATATGCAGAGAATGAAGAGGTAGTTAATAAAAAATTCAAGAAGCTTTACAAGCATATTGTATGGGAACTTCCTTTTACAGTTTTTGTAGATCATGGTAGAACAAAAAAAGCCATTATTGCTGAAATAACCACAAAGAAAAAATATGGGTTTAAATTTATTAACATTCACGGCATTGGTTCAGATAATGTAAAAAAGATTAAACAAATAATTGAATCCTTAAGCAGTGATACGCAATATGATATAGCTGAAGAAAAAAAAGAAGGTAAAAGAATTTTTGTAAAGGTCAAATTTATAAGTAGCAATTAGCTTTAGTGTCCAAATAGTGCCTACCTAAAGCGAAACAATGTATTTCTATATCACTCTATGCGAAACTATACGAAACTCCTAATTGCTTGACAATAAACATTTTATGTTGTAACCTGTTGTCGGAGAATAGGTTGATTTAACCCCCTTGATTGAATCCCAGCTTCTCCGTCCGCCCATTAGAACCGTATTTCTAAAAACCGGCAAGTAGGGGAACTACTTAATTATCTGACCAAATCTCCCCGAACATAAACCTCAAAAATCCCCTTCCTTAAGCGTATCTTAACTATCTGTGATTTGGGAATCCATACCTTCCTTTCATTCTCCACTAAAATAGCTTTTTCTGTTTCCTTCAAAATCCGAACCGGAAGCCATATATATTCTGATTTTCCTAACAAAAGTCTAATAATCCACAACATAACTATTCTCCCCCCTTCTTTAAATGATTAAGCGCCTTTAGGACGGTTTTCTTGCTAGTGTGCAGGCTTTGGGCTATTTGCGGGTAGGTCATGCCTAATAAACGCAATTGAGTTGCTTTTTGAGCTACTTTTTGGTATAAAGGGGGTGGTTGTATCGGCAATATTTTGATATGTGCGGTGATTTCGGATGCACATTCGATAGACTCAGTGTGCCCGGAGGGCGCGGTGCGAATTGGTTGCAACCGGGTCCGCCAGAAAACAAGTCCCCCGGACAAAATCCGGGGGATCTTTTTTTCTGCTGAGGGAGGGAACTGCTGGATTCGAACCCAAAAAGGAGGTTTAGGAGGAAAGATCGTTTCCTTCTATCGGCGTACTTGAACTTCTAATCCGAATTCAAATAAATTCGGACTACCCCAACAGCATGATTAAATTTTAAAAAATTTAATCAGTTGGCCCTTTGGGCAGATTTTGCTTTTAGTTTAGCAAAATCTGGGTATACGGAAGGAAGGGGTAACTAAGGGGAAACCACAAGGGTTTCTCTTTGGGGAGTGAGACATCTGAGTACTGCTCTGTTTTCCCAGAGCAAACGGAAGGTGCGACACGACGGGGACGCAATCCTACCTCCTCCGCCATAAAAATACCAGCTGTAAGACAGCTGGTATTTTTATTCCAATAGGGAAAACGAGTTTCCCCCTCTTCTTTTAAATGAACTCGTGACTTATGAAATAAAATGCACATAAGTTACTGAGTGAATTTATCCCTTTCGGGGAAAAATCTGTACCCCCTTCAAAGGTATGGCTGGCGGCACGGTTAAAAATAGGATGAGGAAAATATTCTCCTTTGTGCTAACATATTAACGTGATGTGTGATGACTAAAAAATACGTAAAGATATTCAAGATAGTTGTTTTCTGCGCAGGTATTTTATCTGTGCATGCCGGTCTTTATGCTTTGGATTATCAATATTCTAAAAATAAACAGGCCAATGAGCATTTTAAAACTGGACTGCTTTATAATAATGCCGAAAAATATCCCAAGGCATTCCCTTATTTTGAGAAAGCAATAAGCGAGGATCCGGAGTTTGCCGCGGCTTTTTTTGAAGCGGCTTTTGCCCTGCAGAATTTAGGTGAGAAAAATAAGGCGATCGCTTATTATGAAAAGGGATTATCACTGCAAGAAAACTTTTCACCCGCTTATTCCCAGATAGCGCTTTTATATATCGAACAAGGCGAAATGCTTAAGAGTTATCAGTGGCTCAAAAAAGGGCAAAGCATTTATCCCGACGATATCTATATTAATAAGATGCTTGTCTCTGTGCAAAGGCAATACGGCGCGGCCCTGAACCTGGCGGACGAGGCGCAAAAAAGCGGCAGCAATGTTGTCATTGGGCAGGCAGGAAAAGGGGTTTTTGCCGGGCCTAGTTATTATAAAGAAGGCGAAATGCCGGTAAGTGTCGCAGAACAAAAACTTTTTGAAGAATATACGAGTAAGGTGCAGTATTTTCAGGACAAGGATATAAGCGGAAAAGACGCCGAGGAACAAATGCTGCAGTGGTACGAAGTTGTTTTTAAAGAGCATAGTATTAACGCGAAGAATTTTAATTATATGCTTAGAAAAATGGCGTACGGAGAAATCCCTCCAGCAGGATATGTTCCGCCCCAGCCAAAGCAGCAAGACTAACCCCTTAACGGGAGACCGATCAAGACCATGGACTCCATACAAAAAGCCTTTATTAATACCTCACAACGCTTTTCCCGCAAAATTGCCGTTATGCAAAAAATCGACAGTCAGTGGAAGTATATAAATTTTGGTGAACTTAGAGACAAGGTAAATGCATTAGCCGGATTTCTTAAAGAAAAAGGCGTACAAAAAGGAGACCGGTTAGGCATAGTTTTGGATAACGGCTGGCAATGGGTGGTTATTTTTTTTGCTGTCATGATCCGCGGTGCGGTCGCGGTACCTATAAGCCCGGAGGCAAGCATTGAAGAGATCAATAATATTATTGCCGATGCTGCGCCTTCTCTTGTGTTTGTTTCAGCGATTCTTTCCAAAGTGACGCTTAACGCGGAATGCATTATTTCCGTTGAAGACAAGATCTTTAACCAGGCGGTTAACGCGCATATCGAGGAGCCGGCAGTCGAGGAATCCGCAGAACATGACATCGCCTGTATTTTATACACTTCAGGTACAACGGCAGCACCAAAAGGGGTAATGCTCAGTCAGAAAAACCTGATTGCTAACTGCAAGTCCATAGATAAATTAAATCTGGCTAAAAGCAATGACCGCGTTATTGCCATATTACCGCTGCATCACGCACTTGCTTTAACGGTAACGCTTCTTTTGCCTGTTTTATACGGCTTCACGATCATTTATCCGCAGACTTTAAGAGGAGATGCATTGTTACAGGCAATGCAGGAGCAAAATCCGACTATATTTCTGGCTGTACCGCAGATCTTTTATTTATTCCTTCAGAAAATCGAAGAGGAGATCAGCAAAAAGCCTTGGGTTTTAAAAATGGTATTACAGTTTCTTTTGCAAGGCAGTTATTTAATCCGCCGCATAAGCGGGATCAATCTTTCCAGGGTATTGTTTTTTAAACTGCACAAACGCTTTGGACTAAAGATGCGGCTGTTTTTAAGCGGCGGAGCCAGACTGGACCCAAAGATCGCCTCTCGGCTGTATAAATTCGGCTTTACGATATTAGAAGGATACGGGCTAACGGAAACCGCCCCTGTGTTAACGCTTAATCCTTACGCCAAACCTAAGTTCGGATCGGTAGGCACGCCGCTGCCGGACGTAAAAATAAAAATAGAGAACAAAAACGCGCAGGGTATGGGTGAGGTTGCTGCGCAAGGCCCCAACATTATGAAAGGATATTACAAGAAACCCGTTCAGACAAATGAAGTGCTCAAAGACCAGTGGCTTTACACCGGCGACCTGGGTTATATTGATAAGCAGGGATATCTTTTCCTGACCGGCAGGGCGAAAGAGGTGATCGTGCTCAGCTCGGGCTTGAATGTTTTCCCCCAAGAGATAGAGTCGGTCTATTCGCAGCAGTCCCCGGTAAAAGAAATGTGTGTTTTTGAGGCGCCTTCACGCACAAAGCTGAAAGACGCCTCGCTGCTTTGGGCGATGGTTGTTCCGGACCTGGACTATTTTAAAAACATCGGTGAAATAAACCTGAAAAATGTTTTAAAGGATAAGTTTGATAATGTTTCGCGCACATTGCCTGAATATAAAAGAATCCGCGGTTTTTCCATAAGCCTGGAAAGCCTGCCGCGCACATTACTTGGAAAGATCAAGCGCTTTGAAGTTAAGAATTCATATCTTTTAAAATTAAAGGATGCGCAGGGAAAATCAGCGGCCGCAAAAAATGTCGAGCTCTCACAACAGCAGCTGCAACTGCTCGCATCAGATACAGGCAAAAAAATCGCTGCATATTTAAAAGGGCATACGCAAACCGCTGAACCGATCCTGCCCGGAGATTTGCTTGAGCTGGATCTGGGGCTGGATTCTCTCGGCAGGGTAGAGCTTGCCAGCGGACTTGAGAAGACATTTAACATCAATATAGACGACGAAATAATCGGCAATGCTTTTACAGTTGAGGATTTGATCAAAGGCATTGACGCGCTGCTGGGTAAAGGAGCAGACACTTTATCTGAGGAAGAGAGCAAGGTGTATGATAAAGATCATATCTGGGGCAAGCGGCTGAAACAATTGCCGGAAAAGGAAAATCTGGATAAAATAGATTTGCGGCCGGGCTTTGGTTCATGGCTGGTGGGGACGGTATTTATCGAGATCTTAAGAGCGGTTTTGTTTATCTTTTATCGTCTTAAGATCAGCGGCAGGGATAATATCCCAAAAAAAGGACCGTACATAATTTTTGCTAATCATACCAGTTATCTGGACGGGTTTATTGTCGAAGCAGGACTCCCCTTTTATGCGCGCATGGATATATTTTTTCTGGGATTCCGCGCATATTTTAATGTGCCTGTTGTGCGCAATTTAATAAAAATAAGCAGGATAATCCCGCTTGATTTTTCTACACACTTACTGGAGTCACTGCGCAGCAGCTACTATATATTAAACAACAATAAAAATCTCTGCGTGTTTCCTGAAGGCTCGCGCAGCTTAGACGGGACTGTCCAACCCTTTAAAAAAGGATTTGGGATCCTGGCCAAAGAAACCGAAGCTAAGCTTGTACCGGTTTGTATAAAAGGGGCATATAAAGCCTGGCCGCGCACATCGATTTGGCCGAAAATGCACCCTTTGCATATCAGATTTGCTCCGGCCATAGATGTGTTTCAGGCGGAAAAACAGGGTTTTGCACTTGGCGCAAAAGACAGCTATGAGGCAATATGTCTGGGAGCGCAGCAGGCTATAATTGATGTAGCAAAACAATAGCTGTTCTGTTTAATCGCAGCGCACTTATTCCGGCCAGATAAAGGAAAGTAGAAATCTTACCGGACCGTACGGGGTAACCAAATACACAAGGATCACAGTTTCTTGCGTATCAAAAGTAAAGGAAGCTGCCCCTGATGTAAGCTTTGGGACCGAGGCATTTAACCGGGCGAAAGTTTCAAAACTGGTACAGCTTGTGCAGCAGATGATATTAAGAAGTTCGCAAATAGATTCATTTTGGGGGATCTCGTTCTCGTCTACGCTGTTGCGTTTACAGACTTTAGAATGCAAGGTCTGTGCGATCGCATTATCGAGCAAAATTATATAGCGGATAACCCTCTGGCCCTTTTCGTTAAAATGATCTACTTGCGCTGAAAACTCCGGCAGTTCAAATGTATTGTTTACTGCTTCATAGCGGTCGAATTTAACAAAGATACCCGACATGCGCTGCAGGATTCTAATAGTATGCGCGGTGAATTTTTCTATAAAAGGGCGCTCTTTTTTTAAAACTTCAATATAGGAAAACGGAGGCAGGGTTTTTTCCCGCTTGTTTTGTTCTCTGATGAACTCAGCCAGTGCTTCATCACGCTGCTCTTTTGTTAAGTATCCCAGCTTTACGATAACCTCTCCCAGACAGACATGGCGTTCGGTCTGTAACTTTACCAGCTCATTGACCTGGGCCTGAGTAAGACAGCCCAGTTTCTGGGCACCTTCTCCGAAAAAAAGATCCTCTTTTGTCTGAAGCGCTAATATTTCGCGTACCTGATTTTCATCCAGCAGGTTCTGTTCAATAGCCAGTTCGCCCAATTTTTTATTCAGCACTTCCTGCGCAGTTAATGCTTTGGCTAATTGCTGCGCGTCGATAATGCCTTTGCTTAATAAATATTGTCCAAAAAATGCATTGCTCATATAATCATATTCTCCTTTTTTAGAAACTAATATATTATAGCAAAATATTTCCAAACAAGCATAGCGAAAAGTTCCTGTCGTATGGCGCAGCGAAAATAATCTTGACAGTTACAATGGTGTGTGTTACTATTCTTAAAAACGTGTCACAGTGGCAGATCAATTTTTAAAGAAGGAATCTATTTATGCATATGGCGGATGCTTT
>JAZDHG010000115.1:0-19726 GCA_043806135.1 Candidatus Omnitrophota bacterium | reverse complement strand
AATCGGGGATGTGCCGATTTTTCAAGAGTTTAATCAAAAAAGTTGGCCAAATGCCTATTACCATCGCAGCCATCCGACGGATGTAGCACGCACCGAACACCTTACTTTTGTCTGTCATCCTGATAAAGAAACAGCAGGGCCTAACAATAATTGGATGCATCCTGATGAAGCCAAAGAAAAGATGCGCAAACTCTCTGATGGCTGCATGAAAGGTAGAACTATGTATGTTCTCCCATATATGATGGGGCATCCGGATTCGCCTTACGCTAAGGCCTGCATTCAGCTTACTGATGTATCCTATGTTGCGGTAAGTATGCGTATTATGACGCGCATGAGCAAAAAAATTATAGAAAAAATAGGCACGCGTGAAGATTTTGTCAAAGGGCTACATTCGGTGGGAGATTTTGACCCGGACAAACGCTTTATTATGCATTTTCCTGATGAACATTTGGTTTGGAGTATTGGCTCAGGATATGGCGGAAATGCGCTTTTAGGAAAAAAATGTTTTTCGCTGCGTATTGCTTCGTGGCTTGGTTTCCAGGAAGGATGGCTTGCCGAACACATGGTCATTCTTGGGATAGAGGATCCTAAAGGCAATGTAACTTATGTTACTGCGGCATTGCCTTCTGCCTGCGGGAAGACTAATTTAGCCATGCTTGAGTCTGCGCTTCCCGGATACAAAGTATGGACATTAGGAGATGATATTGCCTGGCTCAACGTCGGCCCCGATGGAAGGCTTTGGGCGATTAATCCGGAAGCAGGTTTATTTGGCGTTGCTCCCGGAACTTCGATGAAGACCAATCCCAATATGCTTAAAACCCTTAAAGCTGCAAATTTCTACCCTACCCTTTTTACCAATACTGGTTTGGATAAGGATACGAACGAGCCGTGGTGGGAAGGATTGGATGGTGCGGTACCGAAGAATCTTATAGACTGGCAGGGCAAAGCTTGGGATAGTTCCTCTGGCTCAAAAGCCGCGCATCCTAATTCCCGGTTTACTGTCTCTATTCATAATTCGCCGACGCTTTCTAAGGAGTTCGATAATCCTAAAGGCGTGCCTATCTCGGCAATAATTTTAGGGGGCAGAAGAACTCAGATGGTTCCTCTTGTAACCGAATCTTTTAACTGGCAACACGGAGTGTATCTAGGTGCGCGAACAGGTTCGGAAACTACCGCAGCCGCCGTACATCAGGTTGGACAGCTGCGCCGGGATCCGATGGCAATGCTTCCGTTTTGTGGCTACAACATGGGTGATTATTTCCAGCATTGGTTAAATATTGGTAATAAGCTTACACAGCTGCCGAAGATATTTTCCGTTAACTGGTTTAGAGTTGATGATGAAGGTAAATTCATCTGGCCGGGGTTCGGAGAAAATATCCGCGTATTAAAGTGGATAGTGGATAGAGTGCATAATCGCGTGAAGGCAAAACAAACGCCGTTAGGACTGATTCCGAATGCGCAGGATTTAGAAACCGAAGGCTTAGGTATTCCTAAAGAAAAAATGGCAAAACTCTTTGAGATTAATGCGGAGTCATGGAAACAGGAACTGCAGGATACAGAAAAATTCCTGAATCAGTTCGGCAATCGCATGCCTTCAGAAATTTGGCAGGAACACAAAAAACTTGCCGAACAGTTCGATCATAACAGTAGCGAGGTTGAAGATTCCATCCGTTATACCGACAGAGGAGGCGCTTAATATGGCTAAAGAACCATTGATTAAGACATGTTTTACGGATCTAGAGCTGTTTAAAAGAGGAAAAGTCAGGGATGTTTATGATCTTGGGGACAAGCTCTTAGTGGTTTCAACAGACAGGATCTCATGTTTTGATGTTGTTTTTTTGACAGGCATTCCTTACAAGGGTGAGATTTTAACGCAGCTCTCCTTGTTCTGGTTTGAGCTCACAAAAGATATTATCACTAACCACTTTATTGCCGCAGGAATTCCGGATTACCTGAAAGAACTACACAAATACTCCGATGACCTTAATGGCCGGTCAATGCTCGTTAAAAAAGCAAAAACAATACCCGTTGAATGTGTAGTGCGAGGGTATCTTTCCGGCTCAGGGTGGAAGGAATATAGGCAAAGCCAGTCAATTTGCGGTATAAAATTACCCGCTGGTCTTAAGGAGTCGGATAAGCTGCCGGAACCAATTTTTACTCCCTCAACGAAAGAGGACGTTGGCCACGATATCAATGTAACCCAAGAATTTGTGGAAAAAGAATTGGGGAAAGATATTACGCAAAAGCTAAAAGAAATAAGCCTCGCGCTATATAAGAAAGCAAGCCAATATGCCGAAACAAAAGGTATAATCATCGCCGACACAAAATTCGAGTTTGGCATACATAAAGGCGATATCATCCTGATTGACGAAGTCCTTACTCCCGATTCCTCGCGCTTCTGGCCAAAGGATGAATATAAACCCGGCGGGCCCCAGCCAAGTTTTGATAAGCAGTTCGTCAGGGATTACTTGGAAACGCTCGATTGGGATAAAACTCCTCCTGCGCCCGAACTTCCCGAGGAGATAGTCAAAAAGACCAGCGAAAAATACTTGCAGGCTATTAAGATGATTACCGGCAGAGGCATTTAAGGGAGAGTATTATGACCGCTAAAACAAAACAGGATATCAAATCAAAAATCAATCAAGAATTATTGCAGCTTTTGAAAGATCATTTAGGCGAAGAGGCAAGAACCGTTTCAAGCGAAGTTGTGGATGATGCGATTATTGTCAGGTTTAAGGGAGTGCTGATCTTGGCCGAGAAGCACTTAGGCGAAGATCCGGGAGGGGCAAGGCTCATTCATGAACTTAAAATGAAGCTTATAGAGGAAGTAAAGCCTGCCTTGGAGCTTTGCATCGAGGATGCAACAGGTGCAAAGGTTATTGATACTCACTCAAGCTTTAATTTGGCTACAGGCGAGCGTATCGAAGTATTTACGCTCAACAAAAGCTTGGGAGAGGGTAAGATATAACAAGGGAGCGTTACAATGATGGAATGGAACCCTAGCGGTGATTATCCTCAGGTAGACAAGACTGCGTATGTTCATGCGACTGCAGTGATAATCGGTAAGGTAAGAATAGGGAAGAATGTATTTGTTGGTCCGCACGCTGTTGTTAGGGCGGATGAGCAAAAAAGTTCCGTTGTTATAGGTGATAATTGTAATATTCAGGATAGGGTTATCATTCATGCCCTAAAAGAATCGTCTGTAGACATCGAAGATAACACCTCTTTATCACACGGTTGTATTGTTCATGGTCCGTGTAAAATCGGGGAGGGATGTTTCATAGGGTTCGGCTCGGTTGTCTTTAATTCCTGCTTAGCTGAAGGCGTTTTTGTGCGGTTTTTAGCGGTAATTTCAGGAGTCAGTATACCGCAAGGCCGTATTGTCCCTGACGGGATGGTAATAAATACAAAACAAAAAGCAAGGGGTTTAAAAATTAAAACGGAAGAATCGAAAGGTTTTGCGCAAAGAATTGTAAAGGCGAATCTAGATTTACTTAAAGGATATAAGCGGGAGGCGTAAATGGTTGATAAATTTCTTGTGGGGATAGTAATGGGAAGCGACTCTGATTTGGAAACTATGCAGGAGGCAACAAAAGCTCTGGAGAAGTTCGGTATCAGTTATGAAATAAACATTATTTCCGCACACCGCACTCCGCAACAGGCGCATAAATATGCGTCAACAGCAGAAAAAAGAGGGTTAGAGGTTATTATCGCTGCCGCGGGTGGAGCGGCGCATTTAGCCGGAGTTATGGCTGCCTGGACTGTGCTTCCGGTAATTGGCGTGCCGATGCAGACGCAGCTTTCAGGCGGTTTAGATTCGCTTCTTTCTACGGTTCAGATGCCTTCGGGTGTACCTGTGGCCTGTGTTGCTACTGGTAAAGCGGGAGCAAAAAATTCCGCTATACTCGCGGCTCAAATTTTAGGTGTAAAATATCCGGATGTCAGAGAAAAATTAAAGATGTTTAAAGAGCAGATCGCTGCTGAAGTCGAAGAAAAGAATAAGAAGTTTAAAGACATATCTAAATAATAAGAAACAATTAAATTCAGGAGGTTAAATAATGTTACTTTCAGAGAAAATAAGTCAAATCAGTCCGTCTCCCACGTTAAGCATCACTGCCAAAGCAAAGAAGATGCAGGCTGAAGGGATTAACGTTATCGGTTTTGGCGCAGGCGAGCCGGATTTTGATACGCCGGTTAATATCAAAGAGGCCGCAAAAAAAGCAATAGACAAGGGGTTTACCAAGTATACTCCTACCGCAGGGACAAAAGAGCTCAAGGAAGCTATTTGCGCAAAGTTTAAAAAAGACAACAATCTGGAATATACGCCTGATGAGATACTTGTTTCCTGCGGAGCAAAGCATTCAATATTCAATATTGTCGTGACGCTGTGTAATGAGGATGACGAGGTGATCTTGCCTTCGCCTTACTGGGTAAGTTATCCTGAGATGGTTAAAGTTACGGGAGCAAGAACTGTCCTGCTGGATACTACCAGGGCGAGCGGTTTTAAAATCACCCCGGAGCAGCTTGAAAAAGCTATCAGGCCTAAAACAAAACTTCTTATCTTAAACTCTCCCTCTAATCCTACAGGCATGGTTTATGGTGAAAAAGAATTGAAAGAGTTAAGCCGGATTATAACTAAAACTGGGATTTATTGTATCTCTGATGAGATTTACGAAAAAGTTATTTATAACCAGCCGCATGTGAGCATTGCTTCCTTCGGACAAGAGATTAAAAAAAAGACTATAGTTGTCAATGGTGTCTCGAAAGCATACTCTATGACCGGTTGGCGTATCGGTTATACCGCAGGGCCGAAAGAGATAATCCAGGCAATGTCTAATTTACAGGATCATTCCACCTCTAATCCAACGTCTATTGCTCAGGCTGCGAGTGTCGAAGCTTTGACCGGCAGCCAGGACGATCTGGAAAAGATGGTTAAAGAATTTAAGAAAAGACGCGATTTTATGGTAGATAGAGTTAATGGCATTGCCGGTATCAGTACGATTAAGCCGCAAGGCGCATTCTATTGCTGGGTAGATATATCCGGTATTTTAAAAAAGAGCGCTAATGGAAAGAAAATCATGAAGTCCATGGACTTGACGGATGCGCTTTTGAACGGTGTCCATGTGGCAGTTGTCCCCGGCGGGGTATTCGGAGATGATAATTACATAAGGCTATCATATGCCACCTCTATGGAAAATATTATTGAAGGGCTAAATAGAATTGAATGTTTTATAAGCAAGCTTACATAAAAGGAGATAACGCGATGCCTAAAATTTATCTTATTGACGTAACTAATAGAGACGGGGTCCAGACTTCCCGAATATGTCTTTCTAAGCTGCAAAAGACAATCCTCAATATCTATTTGAATCAATTGGGAGTTTTTCAAAGCGAGTTTGGTTTTCCAACGACTCATCATGAAACTAATTATCTTAATGCTAATCTGGAGTTAGCAGGGAAAGGGATTTTATCTCCGATTCGTTTAGGCGGATGGATTCGGGCAATAGAGGAAGATGTAGAGGATTCATTCAAGAGCTGTCCTAAGATAAAACATCTGAACCTTTCCATTTCAACATCCGACCAAATGATTATGCATAAATTTAAAGGCAAGCTCAATCACGACTCAGTAATAAAAGAGATGGTTGATGCGGTTAAAGCAGCTAGAAAGTTAGGCGCCATCTCTATTGGCGTCAATGCCGAAGACGCTTCACGGACAAATATTGAGTATCTTATTTCGTTTGCACTGGCAGCTAAAGAAGCGGGCGTGGACAGGTTTCGTTATTGCGATACATTAGGATGCGACAGTCCGTTTACTATATACGAACGGATTAAGAAATTGGCAGAAGCCATACAGTTGCCAATCGAATTGCATTGCCATAATGATCTAGGCATGGTTGTAGCAAATTCTGTGGCAGGTGCTCAGGCTGCTAATGATGCAGGAGTAGATGCTTATATAAATACCTGCGTCAACGGTATGGGTGAGCGCGCGGGGAATGCGGATTTAGTAGCAGTGATTCTTGCTATAAGATACGCAAGCGGTCTGCAGGGGAAATATGTTTTGGATGAACACATAGATTTAAAAAAAGCATGGCGGCTATGTAAATATGCGTCGTATGCTTTTGGCATTCCTATTCCGATAAATCAGCCGGGGATCGGGGCAAATGCTTTTGCTCATGAATCCGGTATCCACGCAGACGGCGCGCTTAAAGATAGACGCAATTACGAGCTTTATGATTATGAAGAATTAGGTCGGGGCGAACCCGAAGCTATTGAGACAGGGAGGCAAATAACTGTCGGGGAGTATTCGGGTATAAAAGGCTTTAGGAATGTCTATGAAAAATTAGAGATTGAGTTTAAAGACGAAAGCGAAGCGGCTCGAATTTTAGAGTTGGCGAGATATGCCAATGTTCACAATCAGAAACCGTTAGTAGAAGAAGAGCTCAAGTTTATTGCGCAATATCCTGATATTGCCTGCAGACTTTTAACCATGTCGCCTTTGTGTAAAAAGTAACAACCATCTACACTGCCGAAAAACCATCCACACTGCGGGAGTGTGGAAAAGGTTTCGTCGAAAAGTTATTCTGACCGGCACTGCACCGTCCTGGCTTCGTTGATTTCTCTAAATTAAAGAAAAAACTTGTCCCCCAATCGCCTGTAGAGGATGCAGTAAATTTTGAAAGGGGTTAGGGATTTAAGGGCTGCCTCTTATTATGAAAGAGCTGATGTTGTATTGCAAGACTTGACCCCATCCCTTCCTTACTCCAGTCTACTCTTTCAAACTAAAAAAGTTAAAGATGAGTTCCAGGCTTGCAAAGCGGTCAATGTGGAGATATACTTAATTATTAGGTATTTTTCGGATTTAACTAATTAATTTTTAGATATATATTATAACTTTTAGGAGGAGGCAATTGATGAGCAAGCTAAAGAAAAATATGGTGTGGTTAAGTGTGTTGGTTTTAATATTCAGTTTTATCGACTCTGGTTTTGCCCAGGAGAAATTTTTTGAAAAAAAGACAGTAAAGAAGATGGAAGGGCCAAAATATTCACCAGGCGAGATCGTTGTTAAATTCAAAAGAGGAGTTTCTGATAACGTAATCCGCGATATAAACCAGCGCCAAGGCTGTGCAGTGCTATCTTTGAGTAAAAGAGGCGAGTTTAAACGTCTCAGGATACCCCGAAATAAAAGTGTTGAGGAAATGGTCAGTATATACAGCCGCAATCCTAATATTGAATATGCAGAGCCTAATTTTATAGCGTATGAATTGATGATTCCCAATGATCCTTATTATCCTTATCAATGGAACATGGATAATACTCATGGCGGTATTAATATGGAAGCAGCCTGGAATGTTGAGACCGGTATCCCTGGTGTTGTCGTGGCCGTTATTGATACAGGCGTAGCTTATGAAGATTATACCAAAAAATATAAAAAGGCGCCGGATCTTGCCAATACTTTATTTGTTGCCGGCTATGACTTTGTTAATAACGATACCCATCCCAACGACGACGAAGGCCATGGTACGCACGTAACCGGCACGATCGCTCAGAGCACAAATAATAATTTAGGAGTTGCGGGGATAGCGTTTAATGTCTCGATTATGCCGATTAAGGTGCTTAATTCCTCTGGCTCCGGAACCTATACAGATATCGCCGACGGTATTTACTTTGCCGCGGATAACGGCGCCGCTGTGATTAATATGAGCTTAGGCGGTTCAAGCCCCTCAAGTACCTTAGAGAATGCGCTTGCTTATGCTTATAATAGAGGAGTTACTATTGTTTGTGCTGCGGGAAATGAATACGAAGAAGGAAATTATCCATCGTATCCGGCAGCTTATGATGCCTACTGTATTGCTGTTGGCGCAACCAGATTTGATGAGGCCAGAGCCTATTATTCCAATACCGGCAGCTACCTGGACATTGCTGCACCAGGCGGAGATATAAATGTTGACCAGAACGGCGACGGCTACGGTGACGGGATACTGCAACAGACATTTGGGATTGATCCAAAAGATTTTGGATACTGGTTTTATCAAGGTACCTCAATGGCCACACCGCATGTTGCCGGAGTTGCGGCATTAATAATAAGTAATGGAACCACAGGGCCGGACAATGTCAGGCAGGCGCTGGAAAAAACTGCCGAAGATAAAGGGCTGGCAGGCTGGGACACGGCATATGGATGGGGAATAGTAGATGCCTACGCGGCACTTAACTATACCGGAGTAAAAATTAATGATGTTGCAGTTACCGATATGGCTGCTCCGTCTTCGTGTGTTCAGGGTGATGAGGTTTCTGTAGTCGTGAGCGTGGCTAATCAGGGAGATTCTTCTGAATCGTTCAGCGTGACTCTTACTGATACTACAAGCTGGGTAATAATCGGGACGCAATCGGTATCAAATTTAAAGGCAAAGACAACTGCAGATCTGACCTTCGCGTGGGATACTGCAAACGCGTTAACCGGTGATGATGTTCTTGAAGCAGTAGCAGCTCCGGTTATAGGAGAAACCAATACTCTAAACAATTCCCTGTCTGCGGTAGTTGCGGTTCAGCCGCCGATCCATGATGTTGCGGTTGTTGCGATAGATGCGCCTTTAGAGGCATATCAGGGCGATGTAATCTCAATCCCAGTAACGGTGGAAAACCAGGGCACCTATGCAGAATCAACCACGCTGAGCTTAATTGATACTACCGATGCCAATCATCAGGTAGGTTCTCAACCCCTATCCCTGGATGCGGGAGCTTTGGCCACGGTTACTTTTGACTGGGATACTGCGAATATATCCTTAGGCGATCATGCTCTCGAAGCAATAGCGAATCAAGTAACACAGGAAACAGATATTGCTGATAATAATATGACGACTACAGTAACAATAAATGAAAAATCCGCAGTTGTGATTATGCATGTAGACGATATCACCATGGCTTTGAGCACAAGAACTGCGGGTAAAAATAAATTTATGCAGGCGCTGGCAACGGTAACAGTTGTTGATGCGGATAACTCTCCGGTAGAAGGGGCAACAGTTTATGGTTCATGGAGCAACGCGACTTCTGATAGCGATATCGGCGTAACTGATTCAGCAGGGGAAGTAACGCTGCTATCAGACCAGATAAAAAATCCGAAGACCGGAACAACTTTCACTTTCAGAGTGGTGGATGTAGCTAAAACAGGTTGCGTTTATAATCCAGTAGCTAACATAGAAACAATTGATTCGATGACTGTCACACAGTGAAAAAATAAAAGGTTTGTTGAGTAATAAAAAAGGCCAATTTCCACTAAAAATATAAAGGTCAAAACTTGCCTATCCTCATGTCTGTATTTATTGTCAAGGCTATTAGGGAAAGCCAATAATTACAACCCCTTGTAACTAAATAATTTGCAAATGGTTTTTTGTGTTTGAAATTCAAGGGGACAATTTTTACTATTCAAACAATATACAACGCCGAGTTTTGGGGGAGCGGGCGCGGATAAGAAGTTGATCGAACTCGGCTTACGGGCGAAGCTTGAAGTGCGGAGTTTTTTAACCGGAGAGCTTATGATCGCCTTTGATTTTTATCCGGATAAACCGGCCCAGCTTCGCAATATCCAGAAAGCTTATCCGGAATTGATAAAGGCTGCTCGTTTGACGTTTGCGCGAAATCAAAATTAAAGGTAAAAGTCGAACAGGATACAGCGTATCTCTGTGAATATGAATAATCTACAGGGTCAGTGATGAAAAAAACAAAATTTATTGAATTAAAACAAGTTTTTAAGACATTGCACGGGCCAAAAGGCTGTCTTTGGGATAAAAAGCAGACGCATAAGTCTTTAATTGGGGGCTTAAGAGAAGAAACCAGGGAATTAATTCAGGCAATAAAAAACGAAAAATTCAACCATATAAAAGAGGAATTAGGGGATGTCTTGCTGCATGTGCTGTTTCAGGCCCAGATCGCCTCGAAAGAAAATAAATTCGATATTGAAGATGTTATTGATGTATTAATAAAAAAATTAAAACGCCGCCACCCGCATGTTTTTGGTAAAACAAAGGTAAGATCCAGCGCTCAAATTGTGCGTAATTGGAATAAGATCAAGGTTGAAGAGAAACGAGCCTAAACAGCTCATAAGCTCATGAGTTCATTAGCAGAGAACAGATGACGGAAAATGGAAGACAGAAAAACCAAGAGCTTATGAAGCGGATAAGTTTTGATGGGGATTTTAAAAATAACTGTTAGTAACCGATAGTAACTGTTTGTAACTGATGGTAACCGAAAAAATCGTCAACTATTGCAGACAGGCCAGGAAACATGGAAAGATCATATAAAAATAAGAGCCATTTTAATAAAGATAATAAACAGGCCAGGTTAAAAGGCGTGGTTACTCCGGAAAAGGCTTTGTATCATGCCCAGATGCTGTCAAACTCCCTAAGAAATAAATACCGGCACCTGGCAAAACGCTTTCGCAAAGCCCGGATAGAATGCTTCAGGCTATATGACTGGGATAGCCCCGAGATCCGTATCGTGGCGGACTGGTATGCCGGACATCTGGTCGTAGCCGAATATGAACGGCTGCAGACAGGACCGGAATATCTGCCGCAGATGGCGCAGGCGGCTGCTTCTGCTTTGAATGTGCCCATGGGAAAAGTGCATATAAAAAAAAGGCATACCAAAGTAGCGGAAGGGCCCCGTTATAGCAAGCTTGCTTGCGAAGACAAGCGCATGGAGGTCAGAGAAGGCGACCTTAAATTTTTGGTCAATCTTACGGATTTTCTGGATACCGGGTTGTTTTCCGACCACCGTCAGACGCGTAATATTATCCGCAAGATGTCAGAAGGTAAGGACTTTCTGAATCTTTTCGCTTATACCGGAGCATTTACCTGTGCGGCAGCTCTTGGTAATGCCTGTTCAACTGTTACTGTAGACCGTTCGCAGACATATGTAAGCTGGGCCAGGGATAACCTCGAGCTTAACGGACTCTGGAGTGACCGGCATAAACTTGTGCAATCTGATGCCATGAAATATTTAACGCTTGCGGATAAAGATGAGCAGAGGTTTGACCTGGCTTTTGTAGACCCGCCGTCTTTTTATAAGGAGCAAGCAGCGGGAGTGGATTTTGATATAAACCGTGACCATCCGGATTTGATAAACAAGGTTTTAAAAGTCATGCGGCCGGGTTCGGATATTTTATTTTCCACCAATCATCAGAGGTTTGAGCCGAGGTTTGACGATCTTAAGGTTAAAGAGATCATTCCTCTAACCCCGAAAACAATACCTGAGGATTACAGAAACCGTAGTATTCATCATTGCTGGCAGATAAAGGTATAATTAATAGAGGAGACCCATAGAAATTATACAACAATGATAAATCAAAGAAAGACGCAGACAGGATATTTGTGATAGGGCAGGTGATGCAGCTAAAAACAGGGGGGTGTGATTGTAGTCTCCGGGTTCTTGCGTACATATATTAATAAAGAAGCTGTAAATTCCGTACAAATAGGGTTTATCAAGGCGAAGCAGTTCAAAATTATCTTGAGATTAAAACAAGACAAGTGTATTATAAATACAACAAAGGAAAAAAGTGGGGTTAAAGGAATTAGTTTTGATATTCAATATGCTGACCCCATGTTGTGCGATAGAATATATTGCCGAGGGCTTTATTAAAGGAGTTTTATGGAAAGATTTATCGTTGATTTGAGCGTATTGATGGTAGGAGCGGCGATTTTTTCTTTCCTCTCCGTTCTCCTGAGGCAGCCGATCATTATCGGCTATATTGTCTGCGGCATTATCCTGGGGCCGCTGGGTATCGGCTGGATAAAGAACGCGGAGTCCATAGATATAATTTCTCATATTGGCATTACACTGCTTCTTTTTTTGACCGGACTATGCCTGCATCCCCAGAAACTCATACGTTCTTTCCGCGAGACAGCGGTTGTGACCTTGAGTAATTGTGCGGCTTCCTTTTTTATCGCCTTTCTTTTGGCCAAGCTGTTTAATTTTAACTTAATGGATTCTTTATGTATCGGCTTAGCCCTGATGTTTTCCAGCACCATTCTGGTTGTTAAATTGCTCCCTACAACTACGCTGCATCAGAAAAGAATGGGCGCTATCTGCATAAGCGTGCTAATCCTTCAGGACTTGCTGGCCGTTCTGGTGCTTGCTTTTTTCCGCTGTCTGAGTTCCTCTCAAGGTATATTGTTTAGTTTCGGGATATTACTGGTAAAGCTTGTGGCGTTTATCGCCGCCCTGTTTCTTATAGAACAGTTTGTTTTAAGGAAGATAATCCTCAAAGTCGAGATGTTGCAAGAAGTCCTGTTTGTCCTGGGCCTGGCGTGGTGTTTCGGGATAGCAACGATTTCCAATCATATGGGCCTTTTTTATGAAACAGGAGCGTTCTTTGCCGGAGTGGTCATCGCCAGACATCCCATTTCTTTATTTATTTCAGAGAAATTAAAACCTCTGCGGGATTTCTTTTTAGTGCTGTTTTTTTTCGCGTTGGGCGCGAAACTTGAATTATTAGTCATGAAGGAAATATTCTGGCAGGTCCTGATTTTTTCGCTGACGTTTCTTCTGTTTAAACCCTGGATGTTTAAAAAATTCTTTCTCTTAATGGAAGAACAGCCTCCTTTCGCAAAAGAGATCGGGATTCGGCTTGGACAGTTAAGCGAATTTTCTTTATTAGTAGCTCTTCTGGCATTAAGTTTAGGAAATATAACCCACAAGGCCGCTCAGCTGATACAGTTTACGGCAATACTTACCTTTATCGTTTCCAGCTATATTGTAGTCTTGAAATACCCCACGCCGATAGGAATCACGGAAAAACTAAGAAGAGATTAAACGGAGTAGTTTATATAGTAAGAATTAATTCTCCCCATACTTTTCCCGCCGTCTCCGTTATCAGCCAGTTGCCCTGTGGAATTCTTTAGAATTCCCAGGACTTAGTCCCTGAAATTGTGATACAATTTCTAGGGGCGAAACCCGTAGTTCGACTACGCTCACTACAAGTGGATTCGACTTTTCTCACCACGACCCTGAGCGAACGACTTTAGTCGAAGGGTCGTCTAATATAGGGAGCCAATAATTTTTAACCTCTTGTAATAAAATAAGTTACAATGGGTTATTTTTTTTGCAAAAAGAATATGAATAAGGTATACTTTAAAGTCTTTTTATCAGAAATATTAACTAAAATAAAAAACATGAATCTTAAAAAAATAATATTAATAACACAGCTTATTTTAAGTATTCTATTAAGCCTGGTTTTGCTGCCATTTAGTCATGCCAGGGAGCACAGACAATCTTATGACAGGCAGCAAATGCTCTCTCCATCAATATGCATTGAAAATGATTTTTTTAAAAATCTATTTTTAGATAAAAATAACAGTAATCTGTTAAAAACATTAAACCATGGCATTCAGGAAGAGGATTGGCGCTATAATTATAGCGAAGGACAATTATTAGCGATAAGAGGTCAACAAATAATTCCTGAAAAACTAGCCTTAACAACAGCTCCTTTTTTATTTTCTCGATATTTAAAAAATAATAGGGGGCTTATACGATGGCAGGTTCAATTATGTTTGCTACACGGTGACGGAATATACCGTGATGTTTGGCCTTACTGGTATTTAAATGAATTTCGTATCTGGAACGCACAACACCAAAACAAATTAAGCGATTGGGAGTTTAGAGTAAACTTGACAGCACGATTTATGCCGGCATCAGCCTTGATAGCGCTACTGACGCAACGTAAAATCATCACCACATATGTTCCTTTAAAAAGCTGGGATAGCTGTCAAATGTATCATAATGTCCTGGATAGGGTTTTAAAGGAAATAGAGCTAACTACCCCATCATTACAACAATTGCGTGCAGACAATAAGACAGCCTTCTTATATATTGAAAAGTCTATATAATTAAAAATTGTGAACATAAATAATATTTTTGTAATCAGGTTCCTATTATTAAAGATGCACTTTTTGCCAGCGAGTATGCTGAGTGAGCTAAAGGCTCAGCAGTGTCTTAAAGCAGTAATTCTAAGTTTGTTACTGGTGATCATCACTTAGCACTTTTCGTTTATTTTCATCAATCTCAAAAACATACGCATAACCGCTGTTTTGCGTCACAAGCTTGCCGAATTCTTCCAGAGAAACCGCTGTGGTAATTTTAAGCGTTGTATTATCAAAGCATAGATAACGGGAATCTTTTTTAAATACGCATACAGCGTGATTAACCAGCTTTAATCCTCCGCCTAACCCTAAAACCTGGGGTTTATATCCGAATATGCGCAAAACCGCTTCATTCAGGAAAGCAAAATCTTCACAATCTCCGGCAAGCCTGGTAAGTGTTTCATCAGGGCTTGCCCAGTTGTCTGTATCCTCGTCTTTTTTGTACTTAAAATTTTTCTTAAGCCAAACGGCATAATCTTCTACAGAGCGGATCTTTTCATTGTTTATAATATTTAAAATTCTCATATCCAGTGCCGCCGGCATGGAAACTAATGCTCCGCTTGTTGTGTCTGTTTGCTGCCTTACGATAAAAGTCCCGTTAAACCCCTGCTCTTCATAGCTGACAAGAACGCCGCGCGACGTATCTGTTCCCTGCCTGATGACAAAATTAAGATCAAGCGTTTTGCTTTCCTCACTTACCAAGACGCTGCTTGTCATATCTGCCTGATATGCGGGGCTTGCACCTTGACTTTCCAAAGAAACTAAAGCTGCATTAGCAGTAGCCGAATTTATTATGGAAACAACCAGGAGTACAAATAAACGGAATGCTTTTAAAATATTAAAATGGTTAATTATTTTTAACTTCACTTTTACCTTCAGCTTACTTTACAAGATTTAATCAACAGAAAAACAATTAAGTTTACCACATCTTTTTCTATTTTGCAAAAAATAATAAGATTGCGGATATTCCCAACACGGCAAAACAAGGGCTAACTGAAATTAGAAGAGGACCCGTTGCCTCTTTACTACTAATTAATTAATAAATAATTATAAATAGTGTTATAATGAGGCCAAAATAGTGGTTAAGAGCGGGAGGTAGGGATTTGAAGAGAGAAAATAAATTTTTAGTTAAAAACGCCGGTCTTTTTCTGGGTCTGATTTTGACGGCAATTATTTTTTATTTTGACTATATTACCGGGCCGTACTTAGGATTGTCCTTGTTTTATATAGGAGCGGTTTCTTTTTCCACTTGGACCGGCGGACTTGGTAATGGGCTGATTATTGCTTTTATAAGCGCAGGTTGTTGGCTGAGTGCTGATCTGATCTCAGGGGCGAATTATCCAAGTATTTTATTCCCATTCTGGAATGCCGGAATCCGTCTATTTATCTTTGTGATCATTGCGTATTTTATCTGGAAGATAGAGGTCGCGAAAAAAATGCGCAAGGATTTTTTCAATTTTGTTATCCATGACCTGCGTAACCCCCTGTTTTCAATTTTACTGGTTGCGGATAATATGAGGAAACATTCTGTTTATGCTGTGGATGATGCCTTTAAGGAGAAAGTCGAAGATACCGTGTTTTTAGCCAAGCAAATGGCATCGTTTGTCGATGTAATCCTGGATTTAACCAGGCTGGAAAACAAGGCAGTTATACTGAAATTTTCCGATATTGATGTCAAAGGCCTGACTCAGACGGCCCAGCGGCAGGTAGCTGTCTTTGCTGATAAAGCAGAAATAAGCCTAGAGACGCAGATCGGCACGGGTATGCCCAACATAAATACAGACTATAATATGGCGCTGCGTGTATTAGTTAATTTACTGGCAAATGCTATCAAGGCTAGTCCACGGGGCGGTGCGGTGACTATTCGCGTGGAAGCGGTTGACAAAAAAAAGCTGGCTTTTAGTGTAATAGACCAGGGATACGGAATACCGAAACATGTTTCTAGAGTAATATTTAATCAGTTTGTTACAACTAAGGAGAAAGAATTTGGCATGAGTCGTGGTTTTGGGCTAGGCTTGACATTTTGCAAACTTGCCGTTGAAAAATTAGGCGGGCGTATTGCGGTTTCCAGCAGCCAGGGGAAGGGTACAGTGTTTACTTTCACGCTTCCCTTAAAAGCAAAGAATGTGGCAAAATAATACGGTTATTATATTTTTCTCATTAAGAAATAAACAAATAAAGATAGCTGTCCCTATTCCCAGCATAACCAGTTGCGGAACGGAGAGCCACGAAATTTAACCCTCAGAAACTATTTTAGCTGCAGAGGATTTATTATTTTTTTCCACTTTGGAATGAAGATGGTATAATTAAAAAATAAAAGGAGGTCCAAATGCAAATATTACTTATATCATCGAGCCCGCGTAAAGAAAAAAGCCAGACCCTTCTTTTAGCCAAAGAAGTGTTAAAGGGCTGCTGCAGTGCCGCAAAAACAGAGGTTATGCATCTATGCGAGTATGATATTGAGTTTTGCCGCCATTGCGAGAACTGTCACAGAAAAATTATGCGTTGTCCGATAAAAGACGATGCGGGCATGATCATAGAGAAAATGCTTACAGTGGATGGGATAATTTTTGCCACCCCAAACTATATAAATCAGATCACCGCTTCGATGAAGGCACTCTGGGACCGTGCAGCCCATTTTATTCACTGTAGAAGGTTGCTGGGCAAGTATGTTGCAGGTATTGTTTCATCGGGGAGCGGACAGGATAAAGTTGTTTTAGATTATATTCAGTATTATGCCAATACCTGCGGAGCCCTATACTCAGGAGGCGTATCTTCCCGTGTCCCGATTAACAAAGAAAAAATGGAAGAAGCTTTTAAATTAGGCAATAAACTAATATTGCATATACAAGAAAAGAAAGTGTTCCCTGAGCAGATAAAAGCCATTGAAGCGTTTAAGGAACATTTCAAACATGTGATGCAAATGCGAAAAGACGATTGGGCAGAGGAGTATCAATACTGGCTGGATAAGAGTTGGTTATAAAGACCCCATTTAAGTAATAGTAGCTGGTTCTTTATACAGTTTCTCCACTTTTTCGCTCATACACCAGTTGCGCCTGCACTTCGAAGCCTTTGGCGAAGGCGTGAACGACAGGCTCGCCTGTCCCGCCGTTCTAAGACGGGGAGTCCCGCAAATACTTCTTGCCAACCAATACAGCAATGTAATAAGCTTGTGTAGTGCGCATTTTTTACAAAAGCCATGGAAGGTTAACCGGCTTTTTATTGTTTCGAGAGGGGTTATCAATGGATGAAATGAAAAAAATCACAGAAAAAATCAAGAAATTTAGAGATGAACGTGATTGGCTGCAATTTCACGATCCAAAAAATATGGCGATTTCAATCATGCTGGAAGCTTCCGAATTACTTGAGCATTTTCAATGGAAAACAAAAAGCGAGGTTGCGGAATATATTGAGAGAAACCGTGAATCAGTTCAGGAAGAGATTGCTGATATTGCCATGTATTTGTTTGAACTGGCAGATAATCTTGGGGTCGACCTTCTCGATGCTATGGAGGAAAAGCTTAAGAAAAATGAAACCAAGTATCCTGTCGGTAAGGCTAAAGGAAGTCATAAGAAATATAATCAGCTGTAAAAAATTATAGAAATACGCCTGCCTTGACAATTAACGATTTAACCGTAGAGATGTTGATGGATAATGTAAATAACGATCCAATTAAGCCTAAGCGCCGCATCCGTTACAAAGGTACACACCCCTGCCATTTTGATGAAAAATATAAAGAACTTAATTTTGAGAAATATCCAACGGAAGTCGAGAAGGTTATTCAGGCGGGCAAAACCCCGGCAGGTACGCACAGGCCGATTTGTGTGAAGGAAGTTTTAGATGTTTTAAAGCCAATGCCGGGGCAAATAGGAATGGACGCGACATTAGGTTTTGGCGGGCATGCTGTTGAGCTGCTTAAAAAGATTATTCCGAATGGCCGGTTGTTTGCTTTAGATGTTGACCCATTAGAGCTGGCACGTACCGAAAAGCGTTTACGCTCCATGGGGTTTAACGATAAAGAATTAATCATTAAACGTAGTAATTTTGCCGGAATGTTTAAGTTATTAGACGAGGCCGGGGGAGGTTTTGATTTTATTCTGGCTGACCTTGGCGTATCATCGATGCAGTTGGATAATCCCGCGCGGGGGTTTACGTTTAAGCGTGAAGGCCCGTTGGATTTACGGCTTAACCCGGAGCGCGGCCAATCAGCAGCAGAACTGATAAGGTCTTTAGATGAAAAACAGCTGGAGAAGTTGTTTGTCGAAAATTCTGATGAGCCTTGTGCTCGCCCGATTGCCCGGGCAGTTTTTAAAAATAGAAATAAAATTAATACGACTACGGGTTTAGCAAATGTTATTGCGTATGGTCTGGGTGATAAATCGTATCTTGACCGCACTAGTGCGGTCAAGGATTCTATTCGCAGGGTCTTTCAGGCGCTGCGCATTAAAGTTAATGACGAGTTTTCTGTGCTTGAACAATTTTTGAGGAATTTACCGTTTTGCCTGAAAACTCAAGGGCGTGCTGCGATTTTGAGTTTTCATCCCGGTGAGGATAATCGTGTTGTTGATTTTTTTGAGCAAGGCCGCAGCGCGGGATTATATGCAGATATTAGCAGCAAACCCCTGCGCCCAAGCGCAAGAGAGCAATCTTCTAATCCACGTTCTCAAAGTGCCAGATTACGCTGGGCAATAAAGAAATAAAGACTATCTTTACCCCGGGAGATGAAACACAAGTTGAAGAATTTATACAAAAATCAAAGAAACAGCAAAAGCTGATGAGCAGGAAAAGAAAATGAACAAAGAATATAAACATCTAAAAGAAACAGTTGAACCCGGTGTGTTTACAAAATGGCAGGAAGCAGATGCAGTGGTCTATGCCTTTACTGACTTGGGGATAAAAGTTGCCATTAATGATGAGTACACAGGGCTGGTCTATAAAAATGAAGTTTATGCTGATCTTCAATTAGGCCAAAAGCTCAAAGCATTTATAAAATGTGTTAGAGTTGACGGGAAGATAGATGTATCTCTTCAGCCGGCGCAAGGCAGGCATGTTTTTTCAACTGCCGATAAAATCCTTAAACAGCTTGAGGAGGCTGGCGGAGAGCTGAGATTTAACGATAAAAGCTCTCCTGAGGATATAAAGAATAAATTTCAGATCAGCAAAGCAGTATTTAAGCAGGCAATCGGAAAATTATATAAACAGCGCAAAATAAAGATCACAGACAAGGGTATAGAGATTGTTAAATAAAGATAATAATATAGAGCGCGATCTGGGGGAGCAGCCGGTTAAACAGATTATGCTTCGATATAATTTGAAACCGCATGATCTTGTTGCCGTATCCGCAGAGCAGATCACTCACCGCATGGTTGCACGCGCCGGCAAAGGCAGAAGACTCTCGCCGCATATTAAGACCAAAGTGCTCAATGCTTTAAACAAAGCGGCAAATGAAGCTCACCCGGGCTAAAGCCCGGGGTTTCTGAGCGGAATCCCGCAGAGTTGCTTTCATCCCCAGCTTAAAAGCTGGGGTTTTCAAAGCATGCGGGATAAAACCTATGTATTAAAAGATCTGTTTAACTACTAGGAGGGTGGAAGGCGTTAAGTCTGCTGCAAGGTTAATGTAAAAGGTTTTAGGGGAGGCTAGACGGCCCCCTTATTTTTTAACCCGCGGCGAGGATAACTTAAATTTTGTTAGACGATATTAATTAATTTGCTTATTCAAATGTTTTGCGATACAATCAAATCCACTGGCGGATTCCAGGTAGGATAATACTCCTGTGCTGTCTTTATTCTGCCGGATATTTTTACGATCAGTTGGGGTA
>JAZDHG010000114.1:0-5749 GCA_043806135.1 Candidatus Omnitrophota bacterium | reverse complement strand
GTCAATAAAAATATCAAAGAACAATGTTTGTATTTACTATTAAATAAACTTAACTCATCCATTCGCGCTGTAAAAAAGCGCACAATAGTAATTATAAGAGTGTGAAAGGACACCCCGGGAGTGGGCTTTGAATTTATAAGTTGGTTTTTGGTTCCCCCTTTGGGAATTTGGCGCATTTTTTCTTTGGTTTAGGGGAGTGGACGCAGGCAGGATGCCGAAGCGCCGTAAGGCAGGACTGCCTTTTCGGCGGTGAAGCCCGCAGGGCGGAATCAGTGAGCCTAAAACATTAGAAAAAAGCGGAAATTCCCTATGGGGTGGTTTTCCTTTGCTTCGTTTCCTTTTGACGCCAAAAGGAAATGAAGGCGGGGGGACGCAACATCTGGGGCGGGCACAGCCCCTATGCTTTTAAGCTCTTAAACTCTTAAGTTTCCAATCCTTAACCCACCCCTCAAATCCTAACTAAGGCGTTGCTATATTTAGAGATATTTGCTATACTGATTCCCAGGTGATACTTATGGAGAGGAAAAAAATAACTATTCCTGATTTGTTGAAAATGAAGCGGGAAAGCAGGAAAATTACCATGCTTACTGCGTATGATTTCCCGATGTCAGTTGTTTTGGAAAAGGCAGCTATTGACATTATTCTTGTTGGTGATTCTCTGGGAAACGTTGTTTTGGGCTATGATTCCACCGTTCCTGTAACTATGGATGAAATGCTTCATCATACAAAAGCAGTTAACCGGGGCAGAAAGAACGCGCTTTTAGTCGCAGATATGCCTTTTATGTCTTTTAATGTAACAGCCAGAAAGACAATAATCAATGCAGGAAGATTTATTAAAGAAGCTGGTGCTGATGCGGTAAAATTAGAAGGGGCGAACCCGGACATAATTTCTATTGTCAAATCTGTGGTCAGGGCCGGTATTCCGGTAATGGGGCATCTCGGACTTACCCCTCAGACAGCAACAATGCTTGGAGGCTATAAGGTGCAAGGCAAGGATGCTAAGGAAGCAGAAAGTATTATGCGCCAGGCTATTGCCTTAGAAAAGGCCGGTTGTTTTAGTATTGTCTTTGAATGTGTTCCGGAAACTCTTGCTGAGGAGATAACTAAGAGACTCAAAATACCGACCATAGGCATCGGAGCAGGCAAGGGCTGTGACGGACAGGTTCTAGTTACGCATGATTTACTAGGGCTTAATGAAAGATTTACGCCTAAATTCGTCAAAAAATATGCTGATCTTTCAAAACAGATAAATGCGGCAATAGAAAATTTTAAGGAGGAAGTTACAGCCGGAAAATTTCCTGCTCCTGAGCATTGTTTTAAAGCAAAATAAAAAACATCCTATAACGAGAAAGTAGTAGGATGTCTTGATTACACGGATATCCCCCGTTAGAGAAAACCACCGTCGGCGCAAATCGTTAGAGGACGAAGTTCTCTAACGGAGTATACTAATAGAAATTAATCTCTGTAATCTTTTATTAATCTATGCTTTTCTAAGGAGAATATTATGAAAGTTGTTATTGTTGGCCCAGGCGCAATGGGTTGTTTGTTCGCGGGGTATTTTGCTAAAAAAAAGCAGCATGATATATGGATTTTGGATAAGAATGCCAGAAGAGCTAAAAAGCTTAAAGAAAGCGGGATTAAGATTGAAACGGAAAAAGGCAGTTTTTCGGTTTCAGTTAATGCCACTGCTTGTGCAGCTGATATTAAATCGCCTGATCTTCTTATCCTCTGCGTGAAATCTTATGACACGGAAGAGGCACTTAAAACTATCGAGCCGATTCTTACTAAAGACAGCAGAGTTTTAACTTTGCAGAATGGCCTGGGCAACATCGAAATAATGAGCGAAATTATCGGACCGGACCGGGTTCTGGGAGGCGTTACCGCGCATGGAGCAACATTATTAGGGGAAGGATATACGCGCCATGCCGGAATTGGGGATACGGTGATCGGAAATATAAGCGGAAAGCTTACGGTAGCGATGCGTCCGGTGCGGGAATTATTTAACTTATCCGGGTTCGCCACCCGTCTCACAAAAGATATTGACAGTATTATCTGGAGTAAGCTGATCATTAATGTCGGTATTAATGCAATAAGTGCGCTTACCCGTCTGCAGAATGGGTTTTTAATCGAAAGTCAGGGAACAAGGGAAGTAGTATCAATGGCTGTAACCGAAGCTGTACGACTGGCTAAGAAAAAAAGAATCAAGCTCGTTTACGACGATCCTATCCAGAAAGTCGAATCTGTCTGCCGGGCGACCGCATCGAATCTTTCTTCCATGCTGCAGGATGTTCTCCAAAAAAGGAAGACTGAGATTGATTATATTAATGGAGCGATTGTCAGGCAGGCCAAAAGTCTTAGTATCCTGACACCCACGAATGTGATTCTTACTGATCTGATTAAATCAATAGAAGCTGCTTATGCTGATCAGGTATGATTAGGCGAAGAGGTAGGTTATGAGTAAAAGAGTTTTTATTGCTGCAACAAGACAAAATAACGGAAAAACCACTGTAAGTCTGGGGTTAATATATTGTCTGGAAAAATATTTTAAACGTATAGGTTTTATAAAACCAGTCGGACAGAGGTACCTGATTGAGGAAGGGTATAAAGTTGATGAAGATTCTGTGCTCATAGAACATGTTTGCCATATGAAAAGCACCTTAAGCGATATGAGCCCTATTGCTGTTGAACGTGGTTTTACGGAAAATTATATAAAGAATCCAAGAAAGAATGATCTGGTTAAAAAAATAAAAGAGGCATACAGGCATATTTCGCAGAATAATGATCTAGTGATCATTGAAGGCACAGGACATGCCGGTGTAGGGGCTGTATTCGACTTGTCTAATGCGTATGTGGCCAAGCAGTTAAAATCAAAGGTTATCCTGGTCTCTTCCGGAGGAATAGGACAGCCGATTGACGAAATACTTCTTAACAAGGCTCTTTTCGATAAAGAAGGGGTAGAGATCATCGGAGTGGTAATAAATAAGGTTTTACCTGAAAAATATAACAAGGTAGAAAAATTAGTACGCAAAGGGCTTGCCAGGTACGGGATTGATGTCCTGGGTGTTATCCCTTATGAACCGGTTTTGAGTAAACCAACGATTTCTCAAATACAGCAGGAGTTAAACGCAGATGTTCTTTATGGGTCTACTTTTCTGGATAACTCTGTAGAAAAAATCGTTATCGGCGCGATGGAGCCGCATGATGCCTTGAACCACATAGAAGATAAAAGTTTGGTTATAACGCCCGGAGACAGAGAAGATATCATTCTTACAGCAATAAGCATGCAGCTTATTTACGGTGATAATGGGCCGTCTGTTGCCGGATTAATATTGACGGGAGGGATAAGTCCGCATCCTTTAGTACTGAATATGATAAAATTTACGGATATCCCAGTGCTTTTGGTTAAAGAAGATACTTATACCGTTTCATCTTGTGTGCATGACATGACGGTAAAAATAAGACCTCAGGATAAAACAAAGACGAATTTAGTCATTGAGTTAGTGAATAAGTATGTGGATATGAAGACTATAGTAAGCAAATTATAGTTGTAAAATATTTTGCTGTTTTAATCCTCTTCATAAAGTATTTATTTATAAAATTAGCAATATTAAGAAAAATCTTCCATGAAAAAAATTCTAATCATTAATCCTTTTGGGGTAGGCGATGTTTTATTTACCACGCCGGTTATAGCGGCCCTTAAGAAAAAATTCCCGGATAGTTTCATCGGTTATTTATGCCAGAAACAAACTGCTCCGATTCTGGAAAATCATCCGCTTGTAGATAAATTATTCCTGTATACCCGTGGAGATTTAAAACAGGTAAGGAAAAAGTCTTATCTGGAGTACATAAAGATGCTTCTTCGGGGAATAAATAAGATAAGGAATGAAAATTTTGACCTGGCGGTTGATCTTTCTATGGTTAATCAATACAGTTTGTTGCTATGGATGCTTGGTGTAAAACAGCGTTTTGGGTTTGACTATAAAGGGCGCGGACGTTTTCTGACGCATAAGCTTCCGTTCAATGGATTTGGACAAAAACATGTTATTGAATGGTATCGTGATCTTTTAAAGATGATGAAAGTTAACGAGTTTAATAGAGAACTAAAATTCTATATTGCCTTAAAAGACCGGCAGTATGCCGATAATTTTTTAACAAAGAATGCTGTATTGAATAGTGATATTATGATCGGAATTGCTCCTTTTGGGGGCGGCAGTTGGGGGAAAGATGCCCGAAGTAAACAGTGGCCGGATGAGTGTTTTGTACAGCTAATAAATGATCTACTGAAATGTTATAAATGTAAAATAATAATATTCGGTACGGATAAGAACAATGATGATTGTGCAATTTTTAAGGAGGTGCTTTCAAATAAGGATGTGGTAAATGCCCTTGGCAGGACAACGTTGGGACAGCTGGCAGCATTAATAGGTAAATGCAATATTTTTATTTCCAATGATAGCGGGCCAATGCATATTGCCTGCGCCAAAGGAGTCGATACAGTGTCAATTTTCGGCCCGGTAGATGAGAACGTTTATGGGCCGGTGGGTAGAACCGCACGGCATGAAATCGTAATGGCGGAAGTTGAATGCAGGCCGTGTTATAAAAATTTCAAGAAACCGGACTGTAAAAATATAGATTGTCTCAAAGCGATAAGTGAAAAGATGGTGCTGGAAACTATTGATAAAGTTTTTAAGGCAAAAAAAATAAGAAGGAGCAGTGGGAAATGAAAGTTTCATTTATTGATATAAAAACACATAATAAAGCAATGAGGGAAAAAGCAATTAGTGCGTTCACTAAAGTTTTTGATAAAGGCGATTTTATTTTGGGCCGGGAAGTAGAATTATTTGAAAATGATTTTGCCGGCTATTGCGGGTCAAGGTTTGCCGTCGGGGTAAATTCCGGTACGGACGCATTGTTTTTAGCGCTGTTGAGCTTAGGGATTAAGCCGACGGACGAAGTGATTTGTCCTGTATACACATATATCGCTACGGCACTTAGTATATCTTATACGAAAGCAAAACCGGTATTTGTTGATATAGATCAAAAGACATTCAATATCGATATTAATGATCTTGAAAAAAAGATTACCAAGCGCACCAAAGCGATTATTGCCGTCCATTTATACGGAAATCCGGCTCCCATGCCTGAGATCATGCGGATAGCCAGGAAATATAAATTGAAGGTTATTGAAGACGCAGCACAAGCGCATGGTGCACAAATTAGGATAAACGCCAATAAGTGGCAAACTGTGGGGACATTCGGCGATATTGGATGTTTCAGTTTTTATCCGACTAAGAATTTAAGCGGCTGCGGTGATGCGGGTCTTGTTGTAAGCAGCGATCAAGCTGTTTTTAATCGGCTTCTGATGCTGCGGGATCAGGGGCGTCGGGGAGGCAGCAACCGTTACATGCATTATGTGCGCGGGTATAATTCCCGGCTTGATACTTTGCAGGCAGCAATCCTGCGCCAGAAGCTAAAGTTTCTCGATAAATGGAATGCGGTGCGGCAATGTATGGCCGGAATTTATTCGAAACAGTTAAAAGATATGATTGATGTAACAGTTCCGTATCAAGATGATAATTATCAACATGTTTTTCATCTTTATCCAATTCTCGTAAAACGCAGAGATTTTCTGCATAAGCAGCTGCAAAGTTGTAATATCCCAACGGGCATAGTTTATCATAAACCATTGCACTTACAGCCTGCATATCGGGACCTTGAGTATAAAAGAGGCGATTTTCCTGTTTCAGAA
>JAZDHG010000113.1:0-42630 GCA_043806135.1 Candidatus Omnitrophota bacterium | reverse complement strand
TCTATAAGCAGTTAATCGCGCTTATCTGCTTAATTCATATCCTTCCTGCAAAAGCGATTGAAAAGATGCTTACTAAGAAGTGGTATCTTAAATTACCTGTAATAGACATGTATAATTTTGTGGATATTGTACCATTTTTCATTAATTGCCTCAAAATAGGCAGAGCTAAGAGGTGGTTTCCTTTAAGAGGTACCCGGCACCGATATATATTTTTTGGACGCAAGATTGTCCTGAAATTTTTGCTTGTTGATTTTTTCCCATTTTTGCTTAAAAAAATAATATCAGTAGTCCCTTTTAATAAAAGTGTAAGAAAATATACTGTTTTAAAAGGGAAATCCTCAATAGATCTCTTGGGAGTTGATAAATGAAAGTGGCATTTGTAAATAATTCAAATGAAAGCCTGGGGGTAGAATATCTCTCGGCATATTTGAAGCAGCATGGCCATTCTGCGAATGTTTTTGTTGATCCTCAATTATTTAACGATGAAAATATTAAATCAGATTCTTTGCATCGCTTTTTTGATTACAAAAAAGATCTTGTGCGGGATATTCTTTTATATAAACCTGATTTGATCGGAATCTCTGTAGTAAGTGATTTTTATCCTTGGGCATGCCTTTTGGCTGAGGAGATAAAAAAGCATTGCAATATCCCGGTTATTTTCGGCGGTATCCATCCGACCACGATGCCGGAGGAGGTTATTAATAACAGTTTTGTGGACATGCTTTGTGTAGGAGAAGGGGAGCAGGCTCTCCTGGAGGTAGTTGAAAAGTTACAGTCAGGGGGTTGGCCGGAGGATGTAGCTAATATATGGGTAAAAAGCTCTGGAAAGATCAAAAAAAACAATATAAGACCACTTATCAAGGATCTTGATTTACTGCCTTTTCCTGATAAGATGTTATTCAGTAAAGCCGGTTCTCATTATGATATCGGTTATTTTACAATGGCAAGCAGAGGTTGTCTTTACAGATGTTCATACTGCTATAATTCATACCTTGGTAAGCTTTATAAAGGAGCTAACTACTACAGATACCGAAGCGTAGAGAATCTTATCCGTGAGCTGGAAGTTGGATTTTCAAAAAAGAAACACAGGATAATCCGGTTTTCTGACGATATATTTCCCTTTGAAAAACAATGGCTGAGTGAATTTTCTATAAAATATCCTAAGCGTATCGGAGCGCCGTTTATCTGCTATATACATCCGCAGACAACGGATGAAGAAACGATCATGCTGCTTAAAAAAAGCGGCTGCTGCGAGGTTCAGATAGGAGTTCAGACCCTTTATGAGCGAACACAGAGAGACGTTTTAAATCGCGATATAAAGAGTAAAACATGGGAAGATCTTATCAGGTGGATCAAAAAATATGGTATTGCCATTACTGCAGAGAATATAATCGGCATACCCGGACAAAGTGAAAATGAAGTAAAGGATATGGTTAGATTTTATGCGCGTAACCGTGTTAACAGGGTGCATATATTCTGGCTGCGTTATTATCCTAAAACCGAAATAAGCGATCGTTTTAAAGAGCCTGATTCAAATCATCCGCAAAGACCGTTTACAATGGGCGGGGATGTATTGAAAAAGGAGATGGTGAGGTTAAGAATACTTTTTAGCCTGACTCAAGTTTTTCCGAAGACTGTGATTGAATTTTTCCTTAAAAACAGGCTTTATTCTTTCATGCCTGTCTGGCCGCTGTTCCTTATAAATATATTCTCCAATATCACCAGCGGTACGTGTTCAGATAAGATTACGCGTAAAAGAGAAAAATTAAAATATATGTTCTATATCAGGAAAAAATTATGGCAGAAAAGCTGAGCAAATACGCGATTTCTCTTATTGTGCCGGTGTTCAATGAAGAGGAAATAGTCGGGGAGACGGTCAAAATATATTTAGAGGATTTGTCCGGAATTTTTGATGAATACGAGCTGATCGTTGTTGATGATGCAAGCACTGACTATACAGTAGAGTTGCTTGGCGCATTGGAGCAGTTTTATAAGGGTAAATTGAGGGTAATAATCAATGAAAAAAATCTGGGCAGCGGACGCAGTCTGTTAAGGGGGATGCAATCTGCAAGATTTCCATATGTTGCAACTAATTTTGCCGATCGGCCGTTTGATACAAAGGAATTAAGAAATGTTATGATGCTTTTTGTTGAAAACATTGATTTTGTCGTTGTCTGCCGGAGTGACCGATCGGCAAATACGATTTACCGGGAAATAACCTCTTTGGTTAACTATTATCTTATTAAGTTATTATTTGGCACTAAAATAAAGGATTTTCAATTTGTGCAGGTTTATCGGTTGAATATGCTGTATAATATAAAGGTTGATGCCAGCGGTACCTTTGTGCCGCCTGAGCTGATGATCAGGGCATTGGCCGCAGGCTATCGCAACCTTGAATATAGAACGACTTTTTATGCGCGCGGTAAAGGAAAGGCAAAGTGCGGTCATCCCAAGGTAATTTTTCAGACTATATGCGAGATGTTAAGTTTCTGGTTTAAATTTCAATTTGGTTTGAAGAGAAAATATTTACAATGCAAAACATTTAAAAAAGCGGGTTGTAATGAAATTTAATTTTAAGGCAAAGCCGGTAATTGCCGGAGGCAGGCCTGTACGCAAAAATATGCTTAATTTTCATTGTCCTCATATGGGCAAAGATGAAGAGAAAGCAGTAGCTGCTGTTCTACGTTCGGGATGGCTGACCAAAGGGCCAAAGACAAAAGAGTTTGAAAATAAAATTGCCTCCTTTGTAAAAGCAAAATATGCCATAGGGCTTAACTCCTGCAGCAGTGCACTGGACCTTGCTTTAAAAGTGCTTTCGATCAAAGAAGGCAGCGAGGTTATTACAACACCGCTGAGTTTTGCTGCAACAGCTAATGCGATTGTCCACTGCGGCGCCAAGCCGGTATTTGTTGATGTGGATCCTTTGACCTTGAATATTGATCCGGCTAAGATCAAAAAAGCTATAACCAAGAAAACCAAATGCGTTCTGCCGGTACATCTATACGGTCAGCCTTGTGACATGGATAGTATCCTGAAGCTTGCGCGCAGAAAAAATATTTTTGTTGTTGAAGACGCGGCGCATGCTTTGGAGACAGTTTACAAAAACAAAAAAATCGGAGCCCTTTCCGATATTACCTGTTTTAGTTTTCATCCTGGTAAGAATATTACCTGTGCAGAAGGAGGCATGCTTGTTACAAACCAAAAAGCCATAGCCAGCAGAGCACAGATCTTGAGTTTTCATGGTATAGAAGAAAATGCATGGAAAAAACATAATAACGGTAAGATCGGTGATTTTACTCAGGTTGAGGCCGGCTATAAATATAATATGAGCGATGTGCAGGCAGCGATTGGCCTTTGCCAGTTTAAAAAGATGGAAACCTTTTTCCATAAACGCCGTGAGTATAGCCGGATGTATAATAAAGCGTTTGCGAAATTGCCACAGGTGCGTGTGATAACAACAAATTCTGCTGCTGGAAATGTGAATGGATGTCATATGTTCGTGATTGAAATAATAAAAGAAGGCTTAAAAATAGACAGGGATGTTTTTCTTAAAGCGCTTATTGCAGAAAATATAACAGCGGGACAGCATTACCCCTCCTTGCATCTGCAGCCTTACTTTAAAAGAAAATTCGGTTACCGCAGAGGGATGCTGCCTAATGCCGAGTATGCCTCAGACCGGCTGATTTCACTGCCTCTTTATCCGAAAATGATACGCTCAGATGTTGAATGTGTGATCAGGGCAGTATTTAAGATCGCTAATTTCTATAAAAGATAAAGGAGTTAATAGATAATTATGAGCTCATCAATTGCGGCATTAATTACTACCACAGAAAAAAATAAAAAGCTTCTTGAGGATTTGGTAAGTTCTCTTTGCCACCAGACAAAACAGGTGCAAAAGGTAATTATTATTTATGATGGAGCGCATCGGCCGGCCAGGCAAACTTTTGAAGAGTCTCTGATACGGATAACCTGGATCGATAATAGCAAAAATAAGTCGTTGACTTATCTGCAAAATCAGGCGATTAGTTTTGTGCAGGAAGACTTTGTTTTGCAGTTAAATGATGATGTGGTTTTAGAAGCTAACTTTATAGAGGAACTCTTAAATGCTATAAATAAAGATGATTCTATCGGTATGGTTTGCGGTAAATTGCTGCGAATGGACAAAACTACGATTGATACCGCAGGGCAGCTGCTTGGGGTAAAGCGTACTCCGGTCGAACGCGGCTATGGTACTCCTGATAAGGGGCAGTTTGATACTGAATGTTTTGTTTTTGGTTCATGCGGGGCAGCTGTGTTGTTAAGAAAGAAGATGCTTGAGGATTGTGCTATTTCCAAAGAGGAATATTTTGACAGTGATTATAATATGTTTTATGAGGATTTTGACCTTTCCTGGAGAGCAGCAAATTCCGGCTGGAAGGCTTTTTATACACCTCGTGCAGTAGCTTTCCATGCCCGCGGTGCAACGGCAAAAGAGAAAAAACCTAATTTTGAATTTTTGCGTCCCTATAATTTTGCCTGGCTAAAAAGCAGTTTAAAAAGTGATTTGATAAAGAACCGTTTAATGACAATAATAAAAAACGATAATTTGAAAGATTTTTTTCTAAATATTCATCATATACTTATTTATGAAGCAAAGATTTTTCTTTATTGCATAATTCTTGAACCAAGAGTAATCATGCAGACACTTAAAAATATGCCGATTATACTTCGGGCCTTCAAAAAAAGAAAGCTCATAAAAAGAGGCAAATGAATTACGTAATAATAGCGCTTCTGGTTATAAGACCATTCGTTTGCGAACAAGCAAATCCTTCTCTTGCAATTCTATTCGATATCTTTTTTCTGAGTTTTTTTCTTCTTCATATCCTGTTTATTAAAAATCTGCGGACCAAGAAGCCTGTTTTTCTTCTGAGCCTGATCTTTCCTTTTTTAATAATAATAAGCAATCTCTTTTCTGTTAACTCTTACAATAGTGATGCTGAACTTTTAAGAATTTTCGTGCTTATTTTGGTTTTTAACTTTGTGTATTTTTTAAATAAGAGGCAGAGGACGGTTTTGATTATGGGCATGCTTGGCATCAGCGCGATTATTTGCCTGCGTGCATTATACCAGTATTTTTCCGGAATTGATTTCATCAAAAATAGTCAAACATTTGAGCAGTTGACAGAAAACGGTTTCTACGCATGGGAGCAGCTTTCGCAAAAAAGGGTTGTCTCATGGTTCGCCTCACCTAATCTTCTGGGAGGGTACCTGATCGCCTTTTTCCCGATAGCCGGCGTGTATTTGATAGAAAACATCAGGCTTAAAAAAAGAAGAGCAATAGTGCTGTTTTCTTTTTTATGCCTATTTTTATTTTTAAGTGTGTTACTCACAAAAACAATTTCTTCATTTCTGAGTTTGATGTTAAGCATGATTTTTCTTTTCACTCTTTTGTTATGGGGTAAAGAAACAAGGGGCATGGTTAGAATCGCGGGGATCATCTTGGTGCTTTTTTTTGTTTGTTTGTTCGGATTATTTTTTAAACGCAGCGAATCTTTTTTTGATTTAAATAACCCGCAAAATTCATTACTTCAAAGGGTATATTATTGGCAAAGCGGTTTAAAGATGATCAGTGAGCACCCAATGGCCGGTATCGGCGCAGGTAATTTTAAGACGGTATACCCGCGTTTTAAAAACGTAAATGCCAATGAGACGATTTATGTACATAATTCTTATCTGCAGATATGGGCAGAATCTGGATTACCGGCTTTGGCTTTTTTTCTCTTTTTTGTTTTTACTGTTTTTAATGCGGCTTTAAAAAAAAGGCCCGCTTTGCTTGATGCCGGGATAATTGCCGGGTGCCTTGCTGTTTTACTGCATAATCTCACGGATTACAGTCTATTTGTTAATCAGGCCGGTCACATATGGTGGATACTCTTTGGATGTGTTCTCGCGGATAGCGAGCATGATCTTAGCATAACGCAATGGCTTCCTAAACAGTCATTATATTTAAAATCAGGCTATCTTTTATTAACTATCATTTTGCTGTTTAATGTTTTTTTGTTTTTCAGCAGCGAGCACTGTATAAAAAAAGCAGTAATATTTTTTAAAGACAGACAGTTTAATAGTTCGATTATTTATGCTCAGAAAGCGCTGCGTTACAAACCTAATAATGATCTCGGTTATTATATTCTGGCCCGGAATTTTCGCAGAATTGAAGGGGGCAACCTTTCCATCAAGGCCCTGAATTACTACAAAAAAGCAATATCCTTGAATGAGAATTATGCTTTTTACTATTTTGAACTGGCAGTTTATTTTCTCTCTCACGATCAAATTGATAATGCCCAGAGATTTGCAATACTGGCTATCAAACGCTATCCCCTAAATCCAGAATTTCAGGATTTAAATTTAAAGATCAATAAGCTTAAATCCAAGTAATTAATGCGACCACACTATCTTGTGGTACACATTCCTCTAACCTACTGCAAATAGTATTATTAAATTTCTTTAAAAAAAAGTTGATTTTTTATATTGACATGTCTATTGAAATAAAGTATATTTGTAATGTGGTTAAAAGTGGAGGAAAGTGGAGCCAATGTTTTACGGTGAATTTGAACATTCTTTAGATCGGAAAAACCGCATTATAATTCCGGCAAAATTTAGGGAAGCACTTAAAGATAGTTTTGTAGAAAAGTTCTACATAACTAGGGGTCTTGACGGATGCTTGTTCATATTCACAGAAGAAGAATGGAAGAAACAGGAACAAAGATTCAAGTCGCTTTCCTTTACAAGCCCTGATGCAAGAAAATTTAACCGCATGTTTTTTTCCGGTGCCAGCGAGATCATTTGTGATAGACAGGGCCGGATTTTAATACCGCAGTATTTGAGAACATTCGCCGATATCCAAAAGGATGTTGTGATTATCGGTGTTTCTAACCGGATCGAAATTTGGGGTAAAACCCGCTGGAAGGATTTTTATGAAAATACTAGAGATACCTACGAAGATACTGCCGAAAAACTCATGGGTTTGGACTGAAGAAGAAATGGGCCGACACACCCCTGTGATGTATAGTGAGGTTCTGTCGTACTTGAAACTTTCGCCAGGGAAGGTGATTGTTGATTGTACATTGGGGGAAGGGGGGCATAGTGAAGGCATATTGAGAAAGATTACGCCAGGCGGTCACCTCATCGGCATAGATCAGGATGATGATGCCCTGAGCTCTACCCGCCTGCGTCTTTCTCATTTTGAGGGATCATTTTCGCTTATCAGAGATAATTTTCAAAATATCACGGACGTGCTAGCTAACCTAGAAATTAACGCCATGGATGGCGTTGTTTTTGATCTGGGTGTTTCCAATATGCAGCTTGTAACGCCTGAGCGCGGTTTTAGCTTCCAGTTCGATGGTCCGCTTAATATGCGCATGGATAAGCATGCACAGATAACTGCTTTTGATCTGGTGAATAATCTGTCTGAGGAAGAAATAGCTAATCTTATTTTTACCTTTGGACAGGAAAGATACAGCCGCAGGATTGCAGCAAGAATTGTAATGGAGCGCTCCCGCAATTTTATATCTTCTACTCAGCAGCTGGTGGATATAGTTGTGGAGTCTTTGCCGGTAAGAGAAAGATATAAAAAAATACACCCTGCGACAAGAACTTTTATGGCGCTTAGAATCGCTGTGAACAGGGAACTGGAAGTTCTTCAATCAGGCCTTACCCAGGCAATTGAACTGCTTAAGCCGGGGGGAATAATCTGTGTGATTTCTTTTCATTCTCTTGAGGATCGTATCGTAAAACATGAATTTAAAAACCAGGCTAAGAAAGGCCGTTTAAAAATAATTACCAAAAAACCTCTTGTCCCAACGGATGAGGAGATTGAAAATAATCATAAAAGTCGCAGTGCAAAGCTCAGAGTCGCTGAGAAATTATAATCGTTTATCTTTAATGGGCATGTTGCGAAAATACCCATGTGATTTCAATCCTTCAAAATGAGCACATTTTTGCAAAAACAAAATACCCGTATGAAGGGCTGCTGCAAAATGTGCAAAAATGCCCCTATGGGCATAAGCAAGGCTTTTGTGAACAAGCGCCCAGCGTACATAAATGTGCGTAGCACAAGCGAGTGAGTAAGTAACCCTAAACCAGAATAAATTCGGTTCAGGACAGGCGCCGTAGATGTGCGTTTTGTAATAGTTCCTTAATTTAAGGATGGACAGATGAGACTAAAAAACATAGCAGTTTTGGCAATTATAAGCACTTGTATTTGTTTGGGATATGTCAAACAGCAGATTGAGGTCGTAAAACTCAGCTATTCCTTAATGGATAAAGAAAAAAGATTTAGCGATTTGATTGACCATAACCGAGTTTTGTTATATAATAATACCAGCTTGAAGGCTCCTCAATATTTAACTGGAATGATTGAGCAAAATGAGTTGAAACTCTCTCTGCCTGATACGGCCTCTGTGGCAAAAGTAAGGGTGAAAAGAGGACAGTCGGCTCAATTGGCAAAGGCAGCTGCTTCAAGCTGGAAAACACGTCTGTGGGATGTATTTGTTCCTAAAGCACAAGCGGCATTTGATGTAAGCAGATAGATTTTTCCCGTCTTTAACTAACTATACCAAAACATTCATTAAAAAAGGATTTTTTCTTGCCGTGTATAAAAGGGCGCAAAAGGTTCGCCTTGCTATAGCTTGTTTATCTTACCTTATTATTCTTCTGATTATTTTATTCCATTTGTTTAATATTCAGGTTTTAAACAATCATAATTATATAAAACTTGCTGACTCGCAGCATCATCTGACTTTAAAACTTGACCCGCAAAGGGGGTTGATCTACGACCGCAACCACAAGGTACTGGCTCTGAGTCTAAAAGTTCCTTCTGTGTATGCGGTGCCGCGGGTAATTGTAAATAAGGAAGAAGTCGCCGTTAAACTTTCTTCTGTGCTCGGTCTTGATTATGATAATTTGCTGGAAAAACTGAACAGGGATAAGTCATTTATATGGATAAAAAGAAGGGTTACAGACCAAGAAGCAGATAATATAAAAAATTTGAAACTTTTTGGGGTTGAAATCATCAAAGAAAGTAAAAGATATTATCCGAATAAAGAGCTGGCTGCGCATATTTTAGGGTTTGCCGGAATAGATGAAGCGGGCTTAGATGGAGTGGAACTCAAATATAACAGTTATTTAAAAGGTGAACCGGGAAAAAGATCATTATTACGCGATGCTAAGCAGAGGATGCTTCCTGCTTTTGAATATGAATATATTCCGCCAGTTAACGGATATAACCTGGTGCTTACCATTGATGAGGTTATTCAGCATATTGTCGAGGATGTGCTGGAAAGAAGCCTGAAAAAAAATAATGCCCTTTCTGCAAGCGCTGTGGTCATGAACCCTAAAAACGGAGAGATTTATGCACTTGCCAGCAGGCCGAGTTATGATCTTAATGATTTTGCCAATGCAACTAATGCTTCTCGCCGCAACAGAACAATTAGCGATTATTTTGAGCCAGGTTCAACTTTTAAGATTATCACGGCAAGTGCTGCTTTGGACGAGAATATTGTGAATACGGATGATGTGTTTTTTTGTGAAAACGGTGCTTATCGCATCGCCGGACATACCCTGCATGACCATAAACCGCATGGAAACTTAACCTTTGTTGAAGTCATAGAAAAATCAAGTAATATCGGTACGGTGAAAATTGCCCAGAAAATGGGCCCAAAAATATTAAATAAATATGTGAAAAAATTCGGGTTCGGACAAATAACGGGTATTGATCTGCCCGGGGAAACTCAAGGGTTCCTGCGTCCGATCGAAGAATGGTCTAAGCTTTCCATAGGAGCAATACCTATCGGACATGAGATCGGAGTGAGTACCCTTCAGATGGCAAGAGCAATGTCGGCTGTGGTAAACGGGGGATACATGGTAAACCCGTATATTGTGAGCGAGGTCATTGATAACAATAATGAAATCATCAAGAGTTTTAAGAATGATAAACAACAGAGTGTAATCAGCGAAAAAACTTCTGCTACAATGAGAGAAATTTTAAAAGGTGTGGTGGAAGACGGAACAGGCCGCGGAGCGAAGATTGAAGATTATGAGGCCGGAGGTAAAACAGGTACGGCGCAAAAAATAGATTCTTCCGGGAACTATTCACATGATAAGTTTATCGCTTCCTTTATCGGCTTTACACCGGTGGAAGATCCTCAGTTTGTTATTGGTGTAGTTTTTGACGAACCGCGCCCCTTTTACTACGGGGGACTGGTAAGTGCTCCCGTGTTTAAGGAAATAGCCGAAAAAATACTCAAATACACGAATGTACCTAAAACAAAAAAACAGAATACAGACAATTAGTTTGCGTTAAAAATACCCTATAAAGAGGAAGTAGCAGCCGATCACTAAAAGATTAGAGAGATTAATTTCTATTAGTATACCCCGTTAGAGAACTTCGTCCTCTAACGGTTTGCCAGACGATATCTTTCTCTAACGGGGTATATCAGTGTGATCGGGTTTTTAATCGGTTAAATCAAGGGATTATAAGATGAGAGTGACAGAGTTCTTATCCGTACTTGCTGAGGTTGATAAATCTGCGGATTTTGATGATCTTAAAATTCTAGGATTAAGTATTGACTCACGAAAGGCTGGGCAAGATTTCTGCTTTGTCGCTATTAAAGGAAACGATTCCGACGGACATGATTTTATTAGTAATGCCGCAAATAATGGTGCGCGCTTGATTGTTTACGATAAAAAGCGGAAAGATTATGTCGAAAATATTGCTTTTAAATCAAATGTACTATGCGTCGGGGTGAACAATACCAGGGCAGCGGCCGCAAGTTTGGCAGCAGAATTCTTTAATCAGCCGAACAAAAAATTAAAAATTACCGGGGTAACAGGAACTAACGGCAAAACCACTGTTTCTTTTCTGCTTGAGCATATTTTTAACGCTAATGATCGTAAGAGCGGACTTATCGGCACAGTACATTATAAAATCGCAGATCATAAAATCTGCGCAAAAAATACAACACCTGATGCGGTCACTATATGGAATTTGTTTCATAGTATGGTTGAACATGAACTTGTTCATTGCTTTATGGAGGTGTCTTCTCATGCGCTTGATCAGTCAAGGACAGAGGGTATTGATTTCAGCCATGCGGTTTTTACAAATATTACTCATGACCATCTTGATTATCATCATGATATGGAAACTTACTTTAGGGCTAAAGCCAAATTATTCCAGGGACTCCTGCCGCACAGATATGCCGTGATTAATACTGATGATTCTTACGGAGGGCGTTTAAAACAAATGACACAGGCAAAAGTCATGGATTATGCCATAAAAAATAAAGCAGCAAAGATCAGAGCTGAAGATATAAAATTGGGAATTAATAATACTGAGTTTACCCTGATCGCTCCTGCCGGTTCGGTAAAAATAAAAACCAGTATGCTAGGCCGTTATAACGTATATAATATACTTGCTGCCGCGGCTGTTGCCGTGATTGAAGGGATTTCCCCTGAATCCATAGCCGATGCTGTTGAAAGCTTTAAGTGTCCTCCGGGCCGTTTGGAGCAATTAAAGATAGATAAGCCGTTCAAGGTATTTGTGGATTATGCTCATACGGATGATGCCCTGAAAAATGTGCTTCAGGCGATGCGGGAATTAAAACCCGGCAGGATCATTACGGTTTTTGGCTGCGGCGGAAACCGGGATAAGAAAAAGCGTCCCCTTATGGGCGCAATAGCTTCAGAACTGGCTGATTTTTTGGTGATTACAAATGATAATCCGCGTAAAGAGGACCCGGATATTATTATTGATAATATAGTTGCCGGTTTTGCTGCAGGATTTTCGAATTATGAGCGGATTCCAGATAGGAAAAAAGCAATTGAAAGGGCTCTGAATTTAGCGGCAGCAGGTGATTTTGTCCTTATTGCCGGAAAAGGGCATGAGACAAGCCAGATCTTTAAAGACAAGACGATTGAATTTGATGATAAAAAAATAGCTTTGGAAATACTTAAAAAAGTAGTGAGTAGCAAGAAGCAGGTAGCGAGTAAATGAGAAAAGATAAATCGGTAGCTGGAAACGGGCTAACCGGCAACGGGCTAACTAGTAACTCGTAACTAGCATATTAAAACCATGTTTACAATAGATGAAATTATTAAAGCGACAAAAGGGAGATTGCTCTTGGGCTCTCCTGACCTGTGTTTTAGCGCTATATCTACCGATTCGCGTACGGTTAAAAAAGCAGAGCTGTTTATTGCTATAAAAGGAGCAAAATTTGACGGTCATGATTTTCTGGATAAAGCCCGAGAGAACCAGGCGCAAGCGCTGCTTTTAAATGAAAATTGGGTGCAGGCTAACGGTGATTTTTTACGGCAACTTGAGCTGCCGGTAATTGCCGTAGAAAATACAGTGCTTGCTTTGGGAAATATTGCCGGCTTTCATCGCCGAAGATTCAATATCCCTGTTATTGCTGTAACCGGTTCAAACGGCAAAACAAGTACTAAAGAGATGATCGCTGCTGTTCTGGGTGTGCGTTTTAAAGTGCTCAAAAGCAAAGGTTCCTTTAATAATGATATCGGCGTGCCTCTTAGTCTGTTGGAACTTGATTCAAGCCATGAGATTGCTGTGCTGGAAATGGGCATGAACCATAAAGGGGAGATTCGTTCTTTGTGTTCTATCGCCCGGCCTGATTTAGCTGTGATCACGAATGCTGCCATTGCCCATATGGAATTTTTTGACGGCCTTGATGATGTAGCAAAGGCAAAATGTGAAATGCTGGAAAGGCTGGAAAATAATTCTGCCGCTTTTATTAATGCCGATTGCAGTGTATTGTACTCTACAGCAAAAGAGTATAGGGTAAATATTATAAGTTTTGGATTGAAACCAAACAGCTTGTACCGGGCGTCTAATGTTCTGAGTGACGGACAGGGGATTGCGTTTACACTGAATGAAAAATTTACGTTCAGGCTGAATCTGCTCGGAGAACATAATGTTCATAATGCTTTGGCGGCCATTGCCGTGGCAGGGTTCTTTAAGATAGAACCGGAAGTGATAAGAGCGGTTTTAAAAGAAGTTTCTATACCGGGTCTCAGGATGCGTCAGATTGAGAACAATGGTATTAGGATAATTGCCGATTGCTATAATGCAAATCCTCATTCGACAAAGGCAGCGGTAAAAACACTGTCGCAGATCAATACTGGTAAAAGAAAGATTTTTGTTTTAGCAGATATGCTTGAGCTGGGAAGGGCAAGCAGAAAATTTCATGAAGATATGGGCGAATATGTGGCCATGAATTCGATAGATAAGCTGATAACCGTTGGCCCTAATGCTGCTTTTGCGGCAAGCTCCGCAATCGTCTGCGGCATGCAAAAAAGCGATGTATATACATGCGCAAATAATAAGGAAGCTTTGATTATGCTTCAGGATATGCTCAAAACCGATGATATGGTGCTTTTTAAAGGCTCCCGCGGAATGCGCCTGGAGGAAATAATTGATCAATTAACAAAAGATAACGATAAATTACAAGTGGCAAATGAAAAACTGAGGGATGAAGGATGATCGCCCGCCAGAAAACGGCGAGGCTAGGACGAAGGACGCAAAAGCAGTTATGAATTATGAGTGACGAATTATGAGTTGCGAGTGTGCTATCCTGAAAAAGGTTGACAGAAAGATGAATTAACCGCAGATTTACCCCGTTAGATAATAGCTTTGTTCTATCTGATGGTGTGGACGCGGATAAACGCGGATGTAAAACATATGCTTAACCTGACTTTGTCAAGTTAGGCCTTCACAAACCAAGTTCAGAAGGAAAATATGTTTTCCTTACTGAGTATTGGTTTGATGCAGGCATGCGGCTGGAACGCAGCCGCAAATAAGCATATGATTTCCCGGAAATAGCATAACGTATCGGTGTTAATCAGCGTTTATCGAGCGAAGCGGGCGGTTAATTAAAGGATTGAAGAGCGTTTTGCCCGCCATGCGTTGTGGAGGGAGCAAAGCGAATGGTCATCCATCGTCCTTCGTTTTTAAACGCAATACGCAGAACACAATGCTGGTTTTTGAATTAACTGCTAGTAACCCGAAAATATAGGAGAGGCAATGTTTTATCATTTTTTATATCCGTTAAAGGATTTGTTCTTCGGTTTTAATGTTTTTAAATATATAACTTTTCGCATGGCCGGGGCGGTTATTACTGCTTTTCTCTTAAGTGCACTTCTTGGTAAAACAGTAATCAACATGCTGAAGAAATTTAAAATTGGTGAATCAGTTAGAAAAAGTAAAGAATGCGCCTCTATATATGAGCACCATAAGGAAAAAGAAGGTACGCCGACAATGGGAGGCATCCTGATATTGGCAGTTATATTCTTAAGCGTGTTATTGTGGGCGGACCTTTCCAATAAGTATATCTGGATCGCCATGGGCGTTACTTTTTGGCTGGGAGTTGTCGGATTTATTGATGATTATATAAAGCTGACCAAAAAAAATTCCCGCGGCCTTACAGCAGCGGTAAAGCTGACAGGACAAATGGTGCTGGGATTGATTGTCGGCTTTATGCTCTATCTTGATCCCCATATCGGGGATCGTCTGGATATCCCTTTTTTCAAAAATCTTGTCGTGCATTTAGGGTCATTTTATGTTTTCTTTGCGGCCTTGGTGATTATAGGAGCTTCTAATGCGGTAAACCTTACCGATGGATTAGACGGTCTGGCTATAGGCTGTGTTTTGATCGTTGCCATTACTTACAGCGCGATAAGTTATCTTAGCGGTCATTTTAATTTCAGTAACTATCTGCAGATTATTTATATCCCCAATTCCGGGGAACTGGCTGTCTTCTGTGCGGCTATATTCGGGGCAGGCCTGGGTTTTCTCTGGTATAACTGTCATCCTGCGGATGTGTTTATGGGTGACACCGGAGCACTTGCTTTGGGCGGGGCTCTGGGGGCAGTGGCGATCCTGATCAAGAAGGAACTGCTTTTGGTTATTGTCGGAGGGATATTTGTTGCCGAGGCCATGTCGGTGATAATACAAGTTTTTTCTTACCGGCTTCGCGGTAAAAGAGTTTTTCTTATGGCACCGCTGCATCATCATTTTCAAATAAAGGGATGGGCTGAGTCTAAGGTAATATTTAGATTCCTGATCGTGGCTGTTGTGCTTGCTTTATTCAGTCTTTCCACATTGAAATTACGCTAAAGAACAGGTTAAAATGAAAGATATAAAAAACAAAAAGATAGTTGTTCTGGGTCTTAGCCGATCGGGTTATGCTGCGGCAATATTAGCCTCAAAGAAAAAGGCGAATGTATTTGTTTCCGAGATCCTCAATAATAAAGATATGATGAATAAAGCAGAGGATTTGAAGAAATGGGGAATCTGCGTAGAATTGGGAGGCCACACAGAAGAGTTTTTTAAAGGAGTGGATTTTTTTGTTACTTCTCCCGGGATTAAAAATGATACATTTGCGCTTAACTGGGCAAGAAAAAACAAGATTGATGTATTTAGTGAAATAGAATTTGCCAGTTGGTTTTGCCCGGCGCCTATAGTTGCTATAACCGGCTCAAACGGCAAGACTACCGTGACAACCCTTCTAGGTAATGTTTTCAGGGCAGCCGGCAAGCGCGTTGTTGTCTGTGGTAATATCGGTAATCCTTTCAGCGGCGAATATGCAAGAATTAAAAAAGCCGATGTTGTTGTGCTTGAAGTAAGTTCATTTCAGCTTGAGTTTGTGAAAAGTTTTCGTCCCCGCGTGAGTATTATTTTGAACATAACTCAAAATCATTTTGACCACCACCGGGATATGAGTGAATATGTTAGAGCTAAAGCAAATATTCTAAAGGCACAGCGCAAATCCGATGTAAGTATTTTTAATTTTGACGATAGTAAAGTTTTTGCTCTTAGCAAAAAAACAGATGCAAGAGTATATTTTTTTAGTATGAGTAAAAAAAACATACAAAATTATCTGAAAATATCAAACAGCGGGTGTTTTTTTGATAAAGATCAGGTGTGGATAGTAAGTAACGGCATCCGGCGTAAGATTTTTAATAAAAACGATCTTAAAATAAAGGGTGATCACAATATTGAAAATGCAATGGCGGTATTTCTAGGCGCATGGGCAATGAAAGTCAGCAAAAATACGATTATTTCTACCCTTAAAAGTTTTAAGGCCTTGGAGCATCGCTGTGAAAAGCTATCCTGCTGTAAGGGTGTCAATTTTGTCAATGATTCTAAATCGACCACTGTGGATGCCACGCTCAAGGCATTGTCCATGTTTAGGGATAAATCTGTTATTCTGATATGCGGCGGACGCGACAAAGGCAGCAATTTTGAAATAATCCGGACACAGATCAAGAAAAAGGTCTGCGTGCTTATTTGTATGGGAGAGGCAAAATCAAAAATAGCCGGAGCGTTAAAGGGCACCACGCTAATAAAAAAGGCGGATGATTTAGCAGAGGCAGTTAACATTGCCCGTTTGATGGCAAAAAAAGAAGATACGGTTTTACTTTCTCCCATGTGTGCCAGTTTTGATATGTTTGAGAGCTTCAAACAAAGAGGAAAAGTTTTTAAAAAAATTGTAAAGGATATGTGTAGAAGATGAACCTGAGAGATACCAGAATAGATCTAATGGCTGTTTCCATAATTCTTGTCTGTATAGGTATTGTTATGATCTACAGTACAAGTGCGATTTACGCGCTGGAAAACCAGGGGGATAGTGCTTATTACCTTAAGCGGCATCTTTTTTATGTGCTTATCGGGATATTTTGTGTATTTTTCGTAATGAAAGCGGATTATCATTATTTTAGAAAGATTGCCAAGCCTCTACTACTGATATCTTTTTTCTTACTTGTACTGCTGCTTATTCCGGGGATCAGCAGGCAGGTGGGAGGCGCGCGCCGCTGGTTTCGCTTTGGATCGATAAGTTTTCAGCCTTCAGAGCTGGCGAAATTTGCGATGATAATATACGCCGCAGATTTTCTTTCCCGGAAAAAAGACGTAATTACTTCATTTCTGAAAGGCTTTCTGCCGATAATGCTGGTTATGGGCTCAGTATGTTTATTGATTATTGTTCAGCCTGACTTAGGCACAGTTGTGGCAATTGTTAGTATTAGTCTTTTAATGTTCTTTGTTGCTGGAGTGAAATTAGCGCATATCCTGTCTTTTGTTCTGGGCTCCCTGCCGGTGCTGTATATCTTAATATTAAGCGTGCCTTATCGCCGTAATAGGATCCTTTCTTTTCTTGACCCCTGGAGCGATCCGCAGGGAACGGGATTCCAGATAATCCAATCCCTTGTAGCCCTTGGTTCGGGTGGATTCTCAGGGCTGGGGCTTGGGCATGGCCGGCAGAAATTGTTATACTTACCGGCAGCTTATACGGATTTTATTTTTTCGATCATCGGGGAAGAATTGGGTTTTATCGGTACAGCTTCAATTATTATGCTGTTAATATTTTTTCTCCTGCAGGCTACTAAAATAAGCCTGAAAGCAAAGGATTCTTTCGGGCAGTTTTTGAGTTTTGGTCTTCTGTCCTGCCTTATTATTGAAGCGATCGTGAATATGGGAGTGGCCATAAGTATTTTGCCGACAAAAGGCCTGCCGTTCCCGTTCATAAGTTATGGAGGAACATCGCTTGTGTTTAATATGATTTATGTCGGTTTAATATTAAATGTGGGAAGAGCTAAATGAAATTTTTGATTACTGCCGCCGGATCCGGCGGTCATATTTATCCGGCATTAAGACTCTCAAATGAGTTGAAGCGTAAAGACGAAAGCGCGCAAATCGTATTCCTGAGCAGTAAAAAATGCATTGAGAAAAAATTTTTTGAGAATACAGAAGACAGGGTTGTCGGCTTTGACTTTAGCCCGTTGCAAAGGAAAGCAAACGTGAATACTGTTAAATTTTGCTTGAAGAATCTGTATTTTTTGTTAAACTTTAGTAAGGAGAGTATAAGAGTGTTTTTTTTGATCCAAGAGTTAAGACCTGATTTGGTAATAGGTTTTGGAGGCATAGGATCTGTCGCAGCTATTATTAGTGCAAAACTCTTAAAAATTCCTTCCTTGATACATGAGCAAAATGTGGTCCCAGGATTGGCCAATCGCCTGTTGGGGCGGTTTTCATCGAAAGTCGCTACTGGTTTTCAGAAAAGTAATAGATACTTTAAAAACAGGGCGGTTGTTTTTACCGGCAATCCTATACGTAGTGATTTGCAGATACACAGTAGCGCTCAGGCACGTAGAACTTTAGACTTGAATATTGAAAAGTTTACAATACTTGTTATGGGAGGGTCTCAGGGCGCTGTATTTATTAATGATTGTTTTATTAAGGCGTTAAATGGTCTAACTGAGGAAAAGCGCAGTAGATTGCAGGTTATTCATTGCTGCGGCAGCAGCGATTTTATAGAAGTTAAAAAGAAATACGAGGATTTTAAAATACAGGCAGTAGTATTTACTTTTTGTACTTTAATGAGCAGTGCTTATAGTGCGGCGGATTTGGTTGTTGGACGCTCCGGAGCAGGAACGCTGAATGAGATTTGCTTTTTTGGGAAAGCTTCAATATTGATTCCTTATCCTTTTGCTCAGGCGCATCAAATTGCAAATGCGGAATTTATGCAGGAGGCTCAAGCGTCAACTCTTGTTAAACAGGATGCGTTCACTTGCAATCACCTGACTTCTTTGATTGCTGCGGGTATGGACCATCCCGAGCGGCTTGAATCTATGGCGCAAAAAAGCCGGCAGCTGTTTTGTGAAGAAAGTGCTCTAAGGCTGGCTGTTGCGGCCATAGGCATTATAAAAAAATAGAAAGATTTCACCAAATTATTAAAGGATCTATTATGCAGTCTTTGGAAAAGCTAAGTCCGAATAAAAAAATCCACTTTGTGGGAATCGGGGGAGTGGGGATGAGTGCCTTAGCCGGGATTTTGCTCTCTTATGGTTATAAGGTCAGCGGTTCGGATTTAAACATAAATAAAATGACCCAAAGGCTGAAAGCTCAGGGGGCAGAAGTTTTTCTTGGGCATAGCCCTGAAAATATAGATGCTCAAGATTTGGTTGTCTATTCATCCTGTATTAAAGAAAATAACCCAGAAATAATCAAGGCTAATAAAAAAGGCATTCCAGTGATGCATAGGGCAGGTCTGCTGGGGATGCTTATGGAAGAAAAATGCGCAATTACTATCGCGGGAGCTCATGGGAAAACGACCACGACTTCACTGATTGCTCTTGTTTTGAAAATAGGACGCTATGATCCGAGTTTTGCAATCGGGGCTGATGTTGATGTGTTGGGAGGCAATGCTTACCGGGGTGAAGGTAAATATTTTGTCGCAGAGGCTGATGAAAGCGATGGCTCTTTTGTGCGGCTTAATCCGTATTATTCGGTCATTACAAATATTGACAGAGAACATCTTGACCATTATGAAGATTTAAACCATATTGTGCGGACATTTAAAAAGTTCATCAGCAATACTGATAAGAACGGGGCATTGTTCTGCTGCAGTGAAGATGAAAATCTTCGTAAAGCGTTTAAAAACTACCGAGGAAATCTAATAACCTATGGCTTTAGTAGTGAGGCTCATGCAAGGGCCTTTAATATCCGCTTACAGGCAATGCAATCAGTTTTTGAATGTATCTATAAGGGGCAATCCTTAGGGGATTTTACATTAAATATCCCGGGTAAACACAATATCCTTAATGCATTAGCCGCTATTTGCGTCGGGATTGAAATCGGGATAGATCATGATAGTATAAAAAATGCACTGGCTTTATTTACGGGAGCGGATCGCAGATTTCAGGTGAAAAACAGCCGCAGCGGTATAATGATCGTAGATGATTATGCTCACCATCCTACAGAAATAAAAGCAACGCTTGAGGCTGCAAGGGGCTGGAATAAAAGGGTTGTAGGGGTTTTTCAACCGCATCGCTACAGCCGGACTAAGTTCCTGAAAAAAGAGTTTGGCAGCTGCTTTGCTTATGCGGACCATTTGGTGATAACAGATATTTATGCGGCAAATGAAACCCCTATAGATGGTATAGGGGCAAAAGCGATTTATGAGGAAGTTAAACAAAGCGGTCATAAAAGTGTCTGTTTTCTGCCGCGGGAAAAAGTCAAAGACTATTTGATTGAAACAGTAAAAGACGGCGATATATTAATGATGTTAGGCGCAGGAGATATCGGTAACCTGGCGGAGGAATTGAATCAAATATTGCTCTGCCAAGAGAAATTAGTAGGAAAATGAAAGCATTAAAAGAAATCGATATAAGCCGGCAACTCAAAAGTTTTTTTAAAGGCAGCATTCAGATCAATAAACCGCTTTGTAGATATACTTCAATAAAGATCGGCGGCAGGGCAGCTCTTTTTCTTGAGCCGGAAAACGATATTGATTTAGCCCGGGCGGTTAAATTCATGAACTCTATGGAAATACCTTTTCGTATTTTAGGAAACGGAACTAATCTATTGATTGATGACGGGCTCTTGGATTTTGCTGTTATAAAATTGAGCAGTTTATTTTTTAAGGAAATGCTAGTTAAGGAAGAGATTCTTTTTATGCGCGGAGGATTAAGTTTGCCGCGTCTTCTAAATTTTTCTATAAAAAACGGAATCTGCGGATTTGAATTTTTAGCTGGTATTCCGGGTACAATCGGCGGAGCATTGGTAATGAACGCGGGTATAAGGAACCCGTTTCAGCCGGCCAGAGCAGATGTGCCTTATTTGAGCATCAGTGATTTATTGATTGAAATTGAAGTAATGAATAAACAAGGTGAAATTTTCAGGATTAATAAGGATGCTGGCGGGTTTACATATCGGGGGTCAAAATTAAATGATCTTATTGTTCTGGGAGCGTACTTTAAAATAAAAAATGAAACGGCAGAGCAGGTCGCTGAACGTATTAGAAGTTTTCTTGTAAAAAGACGGATTTCTCAGGAAATGTGTGTGCCTAGCGCCGGTTGCGTTTTTAAAAATCCTATAGGTAAAAATATCAGTGCAGGCGAGTTGATTGAGAACGCAAAGCTTAAGGGGTACAGTATAGGGCCAGCGCAGATCTCTGACATTCACGCGAATTTCATCGTAAATAAAGGGAATGCTACTTTTTTACAGGTGATTGAACTTATGGATCATGTGCGCAATAAAGTAAAACAGGATTGCGGAATCAAACTTGAGACTGAAGTGGAAATCTGGAATAGCCGGAGATTATAATGGAAAATAGACAGAAAATCGGGATTTTAATGGGCGGATTTTCAAGCGAACGTGAGGTGTCTCTTAAATCAGGCCTTGCGGTAGAAAAGGCATTGTCCTCGCTTGGTTACCAGGTTGTTAGGATTGATTTTGAAGATGAGCAGGAGCTTACAAGAAAATTGCATTCCATTAATGTTGAATGTATCTTTAATGCTTTACATGGACGCTTTGGTGAAGACGGGGGAGTACAGGAGATTCTTGATAAGTTTGAAATCCCATATACAGGTTCAGGGGCTAGGGCCAGCCGGCTGGCAATGGATAAAATAGCATCCCGGAAAGTATTCGAGCAAAATCAGATCTTTGTTCCAGAATATAAAGTGTTTAATAAAAAAACATCAAAAAATCATGGATTGAATTTGGGATTTCCTCTGGTTGTTAAACCAGCACGGGAGGGCTCCAGCATAGGATTGTCTATTGCCGAGGATCCCGCGGCTTTATTTATCGCTATCAAAAATGCCTTTGTCTTTGATGAGGAGATTATTGTTGAAAAGTATATTGAAGGCAGAGAAATAACTGTAGGAATTCTCGAAGATAACCCATTGCCTGTGATTGAAATAATACCAAAGAACAGATTCTATGATTTTCAGGCTAAATATACAGCGGGGATGAGCGATTATATCGTGCCTGCTGATTTGCCTCAAGACGTAGCCATCTCGGCTCAGAATACGGCATTGAAAGCACATAAGCTTTTGGGCTGCCGCTGTTTTTCCCGAGTGGACATATTGCTTGATTTGGATCAGCGTCCGGTTGTTCTGGAAGTAAATAGTATTCCCGGATTTACGGCTACAAGCCTTCTTCCTAAGGCGGCAGCAGCTTGCGGGATCGATTTTTCCCGGCTTTGCCAGATGATGATAGACGCAGCAATAAAATTGAACTTTAAGGAAGTTGTTTCTTAAACAGTATTTTAATAATCAGGAGGATTTAGTGTTTAAACCGAAAAGGAAAAACAGAAATAAAAAGAAAAATCATAAATTTAATGTAAAGGAAGTGCGGGAGACTGTTAAAAGAAGCGGGGGCCGTATTCTTTCAATTATTATTGGTATTGCCGTCATATCCATGATAGGTATGGGTATGAAATCTTTTTTGCATGCCTCAGAATATTTTAATATTACTGAAATTGAGGTTGTTGATCAGGAGCCTGATGTTGTTGAATATTCTCTGGCCCGCATAAAGGATAATCCTAATATTTTCAAGGTAGATTTGGAAAGGATAGCCGATAACATAGAATATGAGCATTCTGATATCCAAAAAGCAATTGTTAAAAGAGTGCTGCCCAACAAACTTATAATAGAGGTATTGCGCAGAAGGCCTGTTGCCCAAATTGCTGTTGGTTTAAGCCGGCAGGATCAAGAAGCAGATAATTTCTTTGCCGTAAATAAAGATGGGTACATACTCTCTGATATCGGCGGCAGACCAAATAAAAACCTACCGGTAATTTACGGATGTAATCTTGCAAGTTCTGAGATTGAGACAGGACACTCATATGCGTATTCCAACTTAAAATACGCCCTGGATTTCTTAAAATTGCTGGATGAAGGCGGATTCTCGCAAGAGTATAAGGTTACTAAAATTGACGTAACAGTTCCTAGAAGTATGATGTTTTATATTCAGGATACCCTGGAGGTAAAAATAGGCGACCGGAATTGGAAAGAAAAGATCGAAAACCTCTCCGGTATTCTAAATAATATGGATATAGACTACAGAAATGAATATTATGTTGATCTGCGGTTCAAAGATTTTGTATTCGGAAAAAAATAATGGCTAAAAATGATCATAAAGTAATCGGACTAGATATCGGCAGCGCCAAGACTACTGTTTGTATAGGCAGTACTGATGCCCAGGGACGTATTGAAATCCACAGCGCTTCAATGGTTAAGACAAGAGGCGTGGAACGAGGAGTTATTACGGATCTGGGAGAAGTGGCTAGCTGCATTGAAGAGGTGGTTAAAAAGGCAGAAAACAAACTGTATCCTTCTCATGGGTCACAGGATTCCAAAATAAAAAATACAAAAATTAACTCTGTTTATGCGACAATAAGCGGTGAGCATATTCTGGGAAACAATACCAAGTCTATGTTGAATTTATCTAATCGTCCTGTTGAAATAAGCCGAAAAGATACGCAGCGGGCAATTGATTCGGCAAAATATCTGTCTACTTTAGTCGATAGAGATGTCCTGCATGCGCTGGCTCAGGAATTTGTTATTGACGGCTATAAAAGAATAAATAATCCGATGGGAATTTTCGGGACACAACTGGGGGTAAACCTGCACATTATCAGCGGCGGGGCTTCATATGTTAAGGATGTGGTCACGGCCATTAATCGGGCAGGACTTGATGTCGAAGGAGTTGCTTATTCTGGATTTGCCACCAGTTTATCTACATTAACCGAGCAGGAAAAGCAGGCGGGGGTGATCCTGCTGGAAATGGGAGCGGGCTGCGTAAATATACTTTTTTTTAAAGAGGGGAATCTGCAGTATACAGGGGTGATACCGGTGGGCGGTTATGATATTACCAGAGAGATATCCAGGAAATTGAATATTGACCTTACTCAGGCAGAAGAACTTAAACTGCAGTACAGTCATGCGTCCTCAAGTTATGGCGATAGTAAATCAGCGGCAGAGGAAAAGATCATCATTAAAAAGGATGCATCAAATTACGGGAGCATTACTCGAAAACAAATGGAAGATATCATTGATAAAAAATTGAATGAACTGCTTCTGCTTATTAAAAAGGATCTTGAGCTTGCCGGGATTATCTCCCGGGTTAAGCGCGGCGTCGTTATCTGCGGAGGCATGTCTTTCATGGATGGGATAATTGAAAAACTGGAGAAAACGCTTGATTTAAAAGTGAGCATGGGGATAATGCGCGGTTTTGTAAGCAGCTCACCGGGTTTAAGCAATATATTCTATTCAACCGGTATCGGTTTAATTATGCATGCATTGGGTCAAAAAACCGCAGAGAATAAAAAAACATTCTCAACGGGCAATATCCGTAGTAAAATAATGGCAAAGATAAGGGAAGTCTACGAGGAGTATTTTTGAGGGTAGCTAGCGTACTGGTTATGTTGATTATCAGCTAGTGCGGTGCATGCTGAAAGGGAGATGGGGATGAGGGAAAGCACCTGTATTTTGGTGGTTGATGATGAACAGTCCGTACTTGATTCATTTAGTGATACTCTCACTCAAGAGGGCTATCAGATAACTAAGGCTAAGAATTGGTTTGAAGCCAGCCAACACCTAAAGATTCAGGAGTATAATATTATTATTGCCGATGTCCGCTTGCCGGATGTTGGTTGTCAGGAGATGATCGAGAATATTAAAGAAGATAACAAATACGCCTATATAATCACCAGTGCCGGTTTTGCGGATATTGATAGTGCGATTAAGTCTCTGCAGCATGGAGCACATAACTATTTGAGTAAGCCGTTTGATCCCGCGGACATTGTTAATACCATGCGCAGGATTGTTGATAAACAGCGATTGCAGGCCGATAACCTGCAATTATTTGATACTATAAAAGTACTGGCTTTAGCATTGGACGCGCGTGATCATTATACGCATGGCCATTCGCAGCAGGTAACTGAATATGCTGTTGATATTGCAAGAGAAATTGGGCTCAGTTTTAAAGAAATCGATATTATCCGCGATGCAGGTATTCTGCACGATATAGGTAAAATCGGCATTCCGGATTCTATATTGCTTAAACCGGGAAGGCTTACACAAGAGGAATATACGCAGATCAAGAAACATCCGGTGATCGGTAAGAAAATTCTTGAGCCGGTAAATTGCTTAGCAGATAAGATTCCGCTTATTTATCATCATCATGAGCGGATTGACGGTCAGGGGTATCCGGATGGTTTAGTTGGGGACAATATCCCGCTGGGAGCAAGAATTCTTGCTGTTGCCGATGCCTATCAGGCGATGACATCAGACCGTCCTTATCGCAAGGCCTTGCCTACTTTAATTGCTATAGAAGAACTTAAAAGATTCAAAGGAAGACAGTTTGATCCGCATATCGTGGAAGCTTTTTTGCGGGTATTAAGGCGTATGGGTATGGACAAAACTACGAATAATAATGAGGCTTAAAGCTGCATAAAAAAAGGGGATCATTCTTAATTAAGTTGAATAAATTTCTATAAATCAATGATTTGTAAGTTATTAAAACAAATTAAGAATGCCCCATGATCAGGTTCTTGCAACCAACCTAAATAAAAAAGAATCAAAAAAGAGGTGGAAATGGAAGTAGATATTATTGAAATACTAAGGTCAATGGTAAGCCAGGAAGCTTCAGATGCGCATTTTAAAGTGGGACGTCCTCCGGTTTTCAGGATAAAGAAAGATCTCTTGAGTTCAAGTTTTCCTGTAATGACTAATAAAGATATCGAAAAAATCGCATATTTTATGATGAAAGAAAGGCACCGTAAGGATTTTGAAAAAATAAGCGAGGTGGATTTCTCTTATCAATTGCCTGATATAGGACGTTTTCGAGTTAATGTGTTTCGCCAGCGCGGGGATGTGGGTATTGTAATGCGCATAGTAAAAACTAGGATTCCTGGATTTGAGGATTTAATGCTGCCTCCTATTTTTCAAAAGATCGCTACTTTTAACCACGGTATTGTTCTGGTAACAGGTGCAAGTTCTCAGGGAAAATCAACTACACTTGCCGCAATGATAAACTATATTAATTCTGTTAAGAAATTGCATATCATGACCATTGAAGATCCTATAGAATATATTCATGAAGACAAACAATCTCTTATAAACCAGAGAGAGATCGGACTTGATACCGAGTCTTTCAACCAAGCGCTGCGTTATGTTATCCGCCAGGATCCGGACATAATCCTGATCGGCGAAATGCGTGATGCTGAGACATTTAAAACCGCGCTTGCCGCTGCCGAAACAGGTCATCTGGTTTTTTCTACTCTGCATGCATCGGATACGGCTCAGGTAGTTGATAGAATCCTGGATTTTTTTCCTCCTGCACAGCATAATATGGTAAGAATGCAGCTTTCGTTTAACCTAAGAGCGGTCACCTGCCAGCGTTTAATGCCAAAATTTGACGGTACCGGAGTAGTGCCGGCAGTCGAGGTGATGATCGTAAATCCTACAGTACAAAAGATCTTAAGGGAAAACAAAATTGAACGTCTGTCACAGACATTGCAGAGCTTTGCTGAGGAGGGAATGCTCAGTTTTAACCAGTCACTGGTAAATCTTGTAAAGGCAAAGCTGATCAGTTTGGAAACAGGGCTTGCCAATACAAGCAATCCGGAAGCATTAAAAATGAACCTCAAGGGTATTTATTTGGATGAGGATCGCAGGATTTTAGGTGAGTAGTCCTGCCGTATCACATGCTAATAAAGAAATCAGCCTAGTAACTCTTAAGAAAAACGCCCTGATTAATGCGGTGCTTATTTATCCCAATTCTTATTCAGTGGGAATGAGCAACCTGGGTGTACACACGGTTTATAATATTTTAAATTCCCGTGAAGATACCTTGTGCGAAAGAGTTTTTTTTGAAAAAAAAAGAAAACAGCCTCAAAGCTTAGAAAATAAAAGAAATTTAAGATCTTTTGATCTGATCGCCTTCAGTATATCCTATGAGCTTGATTATTTAAATTTTTTCAAGCTCATGTCCCAGATCTTTCCGGAAGATGATATCCGCAAACGTCCTTTTATGCCCCTGGTTATATCAGGCGGCATTGTGAATTCTGTGAATTTTAAGCCATTGTCCAAATTTTGCGACTGTATTTTTATCGGAGAGTCAGAAGAATCACTGCCGGAGTTTATGGATATTTTGAGCGGTTTTGAAAATATCAACACATTGCAGAAGAAGATAAACTTTTTAAAAAAAGCGGCTTCAATCAACGGGGTTTTTGTACCCGGAGTTTCTGACGAGAAAAAGGTAAAAGGGTCTTTTATAAAGCGATTAGATGAATACCCGACAAGTTCTAAGTTCATAACACCTTTTACGGAATTTTCTAATACTTTTTTGATTGAAATTTCCCGCGGGTGCCCCTGGAAATGTAATTTTTGTATCACGGGAGCGCTTTGCGGTAAATTCCGGCCGAGGTCATTTGAGGTCATTAAAAAACAGATCGATGAGGGGTTGCAGTACACTAATAAAATAGGATTGATGGGAGCCGCTATAACAGATCACCCGCAAATTGATAAAATCATTGATTATTTATTGAGAAAAAAAGCTTTGATCTCTGTTTCCAGTTTAAGGATCGAGACGGCAGGGGAAATGCTCTTAAAGGCGTTGGCGGATAGCGGTCAAAAAACCATAACTTTTGCGCCTGAGGCCGGCAGTGATTCTCTGCGGTTTTCCTTAAACAAGCGAATAACAAATAAGCAGATTTTGGAAAAGATTGTTTTAAGCAAAAAATGCGGGATTAAAAAAGTGAAACTCTATTTTATGATCGGCCTGCCTCATGAGACTGATACGGATATCCTGGCTATAGTACAACTGGCCGAAGCAGCAAGTATGATTTTACCTTTAAGATTGAATGTAGGCATATTTGTCCCGAAACCTCAAACCATATTTGCTCAACACGCATTTGTGAAAAAAAAACAGTGTTTAGATAAATTTAAACTCTTGAAAAGAAATTTTTCCGCCAGCAAGAATATTATTCTTAGCCATTCAAGTTTTACTGAGGCAAAACTTGAATGGCTATTCTCTCGAGCAGATGAAGATTTTTTTTTCGACCATTTTTATACTAAGAAAAATTAATCTCTATAATCTTTTAATAATCTGTGTAATCATGGTGCATTCTTAATTTGTTCTAATAACTTGCAAATCATTAAGTTATAGAAACCTATTCAACTTAATTAAGAATGACGCAATTTTTTAATCACTGCTGTCATTGACAGAGCAAGCCAATGTATGGTAAAATCTTTAAATACGTAAGATATTATGTAATAGCATGTTAGAGGGCTGATATGAAAAATAAATTCATTTTGATGTTAGGAATTCTTAATTTAATTTTTTTAGTGATAATAATCAGTACTCATAATTTCTACAATTACTACTACAGTATCCGAAGCCAGAAAGAAAAAGCTTGGATCCTTGCCAAAACAATTTCCAAAGCAATCGAAATGCCAATGCTCCAAGGAAAAATGTCAGTAGTACAGGATACACTTCTAACTATTGGTCAACTTGAAGTCCTTAAGCGTGTACATGTAACTGATGAAAAAGGATTGATACGATATAGCATGCAACCGGAAAGAATTAATACGGCTACAGGCTCTAATATTATTATGGAGGCCATAAAAAATAAGAAAGAAGTTTATGGTTTAGAGCAAAGGCAGGGAGATTATATTTTTTCAGTGGCATTGCCTTTATTTAATGATGCGGAACGTTGTGCTCACTGTCACGGCTCAGAAAAAGATTTGCTGGGTGTGGTTCGTGTAGGTATTGATTGGATACCGATAAAGAACAGCCTCAGGTGGATTTTGCAAAGAAATATTTTTGTTTCAATAATTTTTTATTTGGTTGTTCTTATACTCTCGTTTTTGTTCCAAAGGCTCTATAATAACGCGCAGCAAGCCTATGCTCATTTGCAGCAGGCTCAGGAGCAGCTTATAAAAACCGAAAAGATGGCGGCCATCGGTCAGATGGCTGCAGCGATCAGCCATGATTTAAGAAATCCGCTTACGGGAATTAAAATGGCTACTTATTATCTTGGGAGTAAAATTGATAGAACTGATTTAGAAATAAGTAATATATTGAAGGATATTGAGCTGGAAATTGATTATGCCAGCAATGTCGTAACCAATATCCTTACCTATTCCAGGCCTACGCAGCTGATTTATAAGCGAACAGACATCAATAAGATAATAGAAGACACTATGCACTTTGTATATTTACAGAACAGGGATTCTCACATAGAAGTTATTAAAGATTATGATAAAAATATCCCTGGATTGCTCTTGGACAATAAACAGATCAAACAGGTTATAATTAATTTACTTTCTAATTCTATACAAGCAATGCCTGATGGAGGCAAACTGACTATTAAGACTTGTTTTAATCCGGAAGAAGTGGAGATCAAAATCATTGATACCGGAATGGGGATAGAATCAAAAAACCTGGAGCGGATATTTACCCCTTTTTTCACGACAAAAGCCAGAGGGGTGGGACTTGGTCTTTCAATTGTGAGCAATATTGTACAAAAGCATGGCGGTTTTCTTGAAGTGAATAGCGTATTAAATGAAGGGACAAGCTTTACGATCCGTCTTCCTATACATAAAAGCTCAGGTGAACGCAGTGAACGCAGGCAGGTAGAGCATGAGAAAGATTGAACAGATCGGCAGAATAATAGAAGAAACAGATGATTTAAATATGCTGGTGGAAAAATTATTGATGTGCTTTGACGGTATCAATGAAGAGCAGAGACGGGAATTTATGCGGCAAATCGGTGCAAAGCTTGATGACTTTAAGAGCAAAAGTAAACAATTTATTCATCCCGTTGTGCGGCGTTCTGTTCATTCCCAGAGGCTTGCTGCCATGGGACAGATGGCGGCGGCGATCAGTCATGAATTGCGTAATCCCTTAAGCGGAATAAAGGTGGCTGCTGAATATTTGCTGCACAAGATCAAAGACCAGCCGGAAATTATCGATATTATTGTTAATATCCATAACGAAGTAATTTTTGCCAATAATATTATTACCAACATTCTCGAGCATGCGCGTATTGGAAAGCCTAATCTGGAAAAAGGAAGTATAAAAAAGACCGTGGAGGAGGCGATACTGACCATTGCTCAACAAGGCTCATTCAATAATATTAAAATCGAAAAAAATATATTCGGAGATCTGCCTCTGCTGAATTTTGACCCATTGCAGATCCGGCAGGTTTTTCTTAATCTTTTTATTAATTCTGCAGAAGCTATGATCGGAGGCGGCACCTTAAGTATTAAGATCAGTCAGAAGGCCGAATGTGTGATTGCAGAAGTTAGCGACACTGGAGGAGGTATTGAGAAAAGCCATTTAGAGAAACTGTTTGAGCCGTTTTTTTCAACAAAGGTCAAAGGTGTCGGTCTTGGACTAGCCATTGCTAAAGAGATAATAGAAAATCACAAAGGCATGATAGATGTTGAGAGTAAACTTGGGTATGGAACAACTTTTACCATATGTTTGCCGGCAGGCAGAAAACTGAAGAAATGAAAAAGTCACATAAAGGCGCAAAAATATTGTTAGTGGATGATGAGCCGGTAATACGTGAGACGCTGTGCTCGATATTGAAAGATGACGGCTATGAGGTGTTTACGGCAGATAGCGGCTCTGTCGCCATAAATCATGCACAGAAGAACGATTTTGATGTTGCGATTATTGATTTGAAACTTCCCGATATGGATGGGACTTCAGTTTTACACCGCATTCGGGAGTTTAATCCTTCTGTGTGCGCGATCATAATCACCGCTTATCCTACTACCGAATCCGCGATCAAAGCTATTCAGGAAGAGGCATATGAATACATCACCAAGCCTTTTGATATCGGACATGTGAAACTGGTGATCAAAAGGGGGCTCGAAGAAAAATATCTGGAGCATGAAAATAAAAGATTATTAAAAAACCTGAAGAGCGAGAAAAATAAGCTGGAGACAATGCTGCAAATAGGCCATGCTATGAGTTCTATTTTAAATCTTGAGGAACTAAGTAATTTTATTGTGGAAAAAATAACCGGTGTATTGAAAGTTAAGATCTGCTCACTTATGCTTTTAGATGAAGATGATGAAACGCTGTCGATCAAGGCTGCGATCGGGCTTGATGATGCGGTGATAAGAAAGACAAAGATAAAACTTGGACAGGCTATAAGCGGTTGGGTAGCACAAAACGGAGAACCGGTTCTTGTTTCAGATATAGAAAATGATGCCATATTCGGCCGCACTAACCTGCCTCAGTATGAGACGAAATCATTGCTTTGCATTCCCTTAAAAGTAAAGGACAGGGTGCTGGGTGTTGTTAATCTTACAGATAGAACAATACCGGGTGAGGAAAATATTTTCATTGAAGAGGATCTGCGGTTTTTATCTGTGATATGTAACTATGCAGCTATCGCCATTGAAAATGCACAGCTTTACGGAGAGGTTAAAAATCTGGCGATTACAGACGGACTTACTAATATGTTTAACCATCGTTATTTTCAGACTCATCTGCAGACTGAGGTTGCCCGCGTGCAGCGTTATCCGCATCCTTTATCCTTGATAATGTTTGATATAGATGAGTTTAAGGCTTTTAATGATACTTATGGACATCCTATGGGTGATATGGTATTAAGCCAGATCGCCCGAGAAATAAAGAAAACTGTGCGTAGAGTCGATATCGCATGCCGTTATGGCGGAGAAGAATTTGCCATTATTTTGCCTGAGACAAAGCTTGAAGAGGCAGTGTATGTTGCAGAGAAGATCAGATCTTGCGTGGAAGCGCTGTGTTTTGATACAGGCAAGGGGACAAAAAAGAAAAAAATGACAGTCAGCGGAGGGGTAGCTCATTTCCAGCCGGGAATGAACAAAGAGGAATTAGTACATAATGCGGATGTTTCTCTGTACAAAGCAAAATCCGGGGGAAAAAATAAAATCTGCGTTCATGCCTGATTTTTTACCTTAAAAAACATGAATCCAATAGAAAAGCGTTTAGAGCTACTTAGAAACAATATTGCCCAAGCTGCCCAAAAGAATAAAAGAAGCTTAGAGGATATTCATCTTATCTGTGTTAGTAAATATGCCGGGATTGAAGATGTAGCAGAGGCCGTAAGATGCGGTTGCTATGAAATAGGTGAGAATCGATTCCAGGATATGCGCAAAAAATACGAGGCGCTAGAAAATATCCTTCCAGCTGTTGATTTCCAAAAAATCAAATGGCACTTTATCGGACATTTACAAACAAACAAAATTAAAAGTGTCCTTCGCTATGCTTCCATGATACAATCTGTGGACAGTCTGAACCTTATTGATTTAATAAGCGAACAGGCAAAAAAAATAAACAGGAAAATTGATATTTTGCTGCAGGTTAATATCTCAAAAGAAGATTCAAAATTTGGGCTGGAAGCTGCTCAAGTGAATGATGTGCTGCCGCGGGTATTTAAATGTCCGAATCTGTGTATTAAAGGTCTTATGGGGATTGCCCAGTTCAGTGATAACACGGATTTGCTGCGCAGGGAGTTCTCGGCATTAAAGCAGCTCTTTGATGCTCAGAATGATTTGCTTAAAGAAAATGGGCATACTCAATTGAGTATTTTGTCCATGGGGATGACCAATGATTATAAAATAGCTATTGAAGAAGGCTCTAATATGATTCGTTTGGGGAGTGCAATTTTTGGAGGATAAATTGAAGAAAGTCAATGTGGGAATAATCGGTGCGGGGAACATGGGGGAGGCTATTATCAAGGGGCTTCAAGTGAGAGATGATTTTTGTATTTATGTTTATGAAAGAAATGAAGCCCGTTTAAAAAAAATATCAAAAAAATATGGTGTAAAGAAAAGTACGCTTAAACAATTGACAAAACTAAGTAAGATCATTATTATCTGTGTTAAACCGCAGGATATGGATAATCTGCTTTTAGATATGAAAGATGAAGTAACGGATGCGCAGGTTTTAATTTCCATTGCTGCCGGAATTACTACAGCGCATATCGAAAAATTGATCAAGAAAAATACGGCGGTAATCAGGGTGATGCCTAATCTGCCGGGTATGGTCGGCAGAGGGCTTTCTGCGTATTGTCTGGGTAAGTATGCCGGCAAAAGCATATTCAGATACAAAAAAACCGTAGAAAAATTATTTTCCGGGCTCGGAGTTGTTCTGCGGATAAAGGAATCCAGGATGAATGCTATGACTGCCCTCAGCGGAAGCGGGCCGGGATTTATGGCATATTTTATAAATGCTTTACAGGAAGCGGCAGTTGACATAGGATTCAATAAGATAGAAGCAAGATTTATTTGTTTAAATGTGTCTGCGGGTACGGCGAATATGCTCTTAGAGGCCAATACCGATCCGGCCGAACTCATTAAGCGTGTTGCTTCCGCTGGCGGAACTACAGAGGCGGGATTAAAAGAGCTGACTAAAGGCAAGATAAAAGAGACGGTAAAAAGGACAATAAGGGCCGCGGCAAATAGAGCAAAGGAGTTGAGTTTCACCCCGTTAGAGACACGGGTGTGAACAAGGAAATTAGGGCATCAATCTTTAAAGAAATAATAAAATTAATTTGAGTTGCGGTTGCCAGGAGGCAATCTATCTCTAACGGGGTTCACCCCGATTAGAGATGAGAAAACAAAAAGGGGTTTAGATTATTGACGATGAAAGAAAAGGGAGAGTATTTTGCAAAAAAAATACAGTTTACGGTTGCCAAAAGGCAACCTATCTCTAACGGGGTAAATAGCAATTATGAATAAAGAAGTAGACTATAAAAATACAATAAATCTGCCTAAAACCGAATTTTCCATGAAAGCTGATTTGCCTCAGAAAGAACCGGTAATTCTGGCTAAATGGCAGAAAGATGATATCTATAAGAAAATAATGCAAAATACAAAGGATTTTCCTAAATACATTTTGCATGACGGGCCTCCTTATGCCAATGGAAATATTCATATCGGACATGCCTTGAACAAGATTCTAAAAGATATAATTCTTAAGTATAAAACATTGCAGGGATTTAGTACCCCGTATATTCCGGGTTGGGATTGTCATGGTCTGCCGGTTGAGCATCAGCTGTTTAAGGAGCTGGGAAAGCGAAAAGAAGAAGTCGAGCAGGTGGCTTTCCGGGAAAAAGCGCATGAATTTGCCCTAAAATTTGTCGATATTCAAAAAGAGCAGTTCAAGCGTTTAGGGGTTTTCGGTGATTGGGATAATGCTTATTTAACATTATCTCACAAATACGAGGCGGAAATTATTCGTTCTTTCGGTTCTCTAGCTGCTAAGGGATATATATATAAAGGGACAAAACCGGTAAACTGGTGCCCTAACTGTGAAACAGCGCTGGCTGAGGCTGAAGTAGAATATGACAACCATAATTCTCCCTCTATATTTGTGAAGTTTTCATTTAACAATCCAAAGAATATTTCTATTCTGTCTAAACATAATATTGAAAAAGCGGCTATTGTCATATGGACAACAACACCTTGGACATTAATGGGCAATGTTGCCTGCGCGGTTCATCCGGATTTCACTTATGTTTTTGCTAAGATCAAAAATGAGGTCTTGGTGCTGGAAAAGAACCTTATTAACAGCGTTTTTGAAAAAATGGGTATAGCTGACTATAAAATAATCGGTGAAGTCAGAGGCAAAGAATTAGAGAAAATCGAATATGTTCATCCTTTGGGATTGCGCGATGGTGTTGTAGTTCTTGCTGATTATGTGTCCAGTGAGGACGGCACTGGTGTTGTGCATATTGCTCCTGGGTACGGTGCGGATGACTTCTTAGTCGGTAAAAGATATAAGCTTGATGTGCTGATGCAGGTCAATGACCGCGGAGTATTCTTTGAAAATATACCGGAGGTAGGCAATCTGTATGTAGTTAAGGCTAGTAGGATGATTATTGAAAAACTTCAGGAAATTGGAGCTCTTCTCTGGAACGGTTCCATAAGTCACTCCTATCCGCATTGCTGGCGCTGTAAAAAACCAATAATATTCAGGGCTACAGAGCAATGGTTTATGAGTATAGAACACAATGATCTGCGCAATAATGTGCTAAAGGTTATTAAAAATGTGAAATGGGTGCCTGATTTTGGCCAGAACAGGATTACGAGTATGGTTGAAAGCAGGCCGGACTGGTGTCTTTCCCGGCAAAGACTATGGGGAGTTCCTATCCCTGTTTTTTATTGCAGAGCTTGCAATGAAACAGTTGTTGATCCTGAGGTGATCGAAAGTGTCGCTAGGATTGTTGAAAAGGAGGGAACGAATAGCTGGTTTAAGAAGAATGCTGTGGAATTGATGCCCAAAGGGTATAAATGCGCTAAATGTAATTCTGCGGAGTTTGAAAAAGAAAAGGATATCCTTGATGTCTGGTTTGATTCCGGCGTGTCTCATCAAGCCGTTGTCAGAGCAAATAAAGCGCTCCGGTATCCGGCGGACCTGTATCTTGAAGGTTCAGATCAGCATCGGGGCTGGTTTCAGGCAGCACTGATAAGCGCCATGGCAATTGAAGGATCTGCTCCGTTTAAAGAAGTCCTTACTCATGGATTTATTGTGGACGGAGAAGGAAAAAAAATGTCCAAATCAAGAGGTAATGTTATTGCTCCGCAGCAGGTCATTGACCGGCTCGGTGTTGATGTTTTGCGCTTATGTATAGCCTCTTCTGATTATAATGAAGATGTGAGGATGTCACAGGAAATCATTGCCCGAGTGAGCGAGAGTTATCGAAAAATCCGAAATACATTAAAATTTACTTTGGGTAATCTTGCTGATTTCGACCCGGGAAAAGACAGTGTTGAGTATCTGGATCTGGTAGAGATTGATCGCTGGGCACTTTCTGCTTTGCATAACCTGCTTTTGCAGGTAACACAGGCCTATGACAGATTTGTTTTTCATCAGGCGATAAAGCTTGTTTATAACTTCTGCATAGTTCAGATGAGCTCGTTTTATCTTGATGTTTTAAAAGACAGGTTATATACATGTGCTCAAAATTCTCAGGAAAGACGCTCTGCGCAGACCGTGCTTTATGAAATTCTTAATGTGCTTACTTCGGTTATTGCACCGGTATTACCGTTTACAGCAGAAGAGGTTAACAGCTTCAGTCCGGGGCAGAGGAAAGAAAGTGTATTTTTAACATCTTGGCCGCAGGTGCGCAATGACTATATAAAAAGCGAGCTTAATGAAACCTGGAAATTTATACTTGATGTGCGCAATTGTGTATTGAAATCTTTGGAAATTGCACGTGCGGATAAGCTTATCGGAAATAGTCTTCAGGCAAAGGTCAGAATCGGCTGTACAAAGGAAAATAAAAATATTTACAGAATCCTGCAGAACTATCTTTATGCCTTGCCGAGCATATTTATTGTTTCTGATGTAGAGCTGAATTTGGATGTTGACACCGGAAATTGTGCAGTATATAATATCAGTCTCCAAAAGCCTAACACTCAACTTGAGAGCGGGCAGATAAAGGTCTGGGTAGAAAAGGCTCAAGGAGAGAAATGTATCCGTTGTTGGAATTATTCGCAAAATATTGGAAATAATGTGCAGCATCCCGAGTTATGTGAGCGCTGCGTTAAAAATTTACAATATTAGAAAGGAGCAATTTAGGTGAACAAAAAGGATGCTAATGAGTTTAAAAAGAAACTTGTCGATTTAAGAGGCAAAGTTACTGAGGAAATGAAGCAGATTGGGGGGGGCAGTTTAAAAAAATCACAGCGTGATGCAGCCGGCGACCTTTCCGCATACACATTCCATATGGCTGATGTAGCCAGCGATAGTTTTGAGCGTGAGTTATCCTGGGACCGTGCAAGTGTAGAGCAAAAAGTGCTGTTTCATATAGATGATGCGCTGAAAAGGATTGAAGAAGGGGCTTACGGCAAATGCGAATCATGCCAGAAAAAAATAAATAAGGAGCGTTTAAAAGCAATCCCTTATGCAACGCTTTGCCGTTTGTGTAAAGAAAAACGAGAACAGAACTTGTAATTAAGAAAGTTGTTCTTATTATGCATAAAGCATTTCTTGTTGCAGTTTTGGTATTTATTGATCAGGTTTCAAAAATTGCGGTGTTGAAAAGACTTCATCAGAACGACAGCATTCCTGTTATCAATAATATTTTTCACATAACATTAGTTTATAATACAGGCTCTGCTTTTGGGTTTTTTCGCAACCAAAACTGGATTTTGACATATGTCAGTATCTTTGCGATTGTCGCTATGCTTTTTCTGCTTGTCCGCCGTCCGAAATTTTCTTCAGATTTATATTTAAATGTCTGGCAAAGCGCTTTGCTGCTTGTTTTATGCGGAGCTACCGGAAATCTTTTTGACCGTCTGCGTTTAGGCTATGTCGTGGATTTTCTGGATTTTCGGATTTGGCCGGTTTTTAATTTTGCGGATTCAATGATCACCTGCGGAGTAATTCTGCTTTTATTTATACTTTTTAAAAAAAAGGCTATTGGATAGAAATGCACCCTGTACTATTAACCATCGGAAATGTTAGTGTGTTTTCATATGGAGCCATGGTAGCGCTGGGAGTGCTTATCGCCACGTTCCTTATTTACCGGCATGCTCTAAAGAGGCATTTGGATGCCGAAAAGATTGTTGACCTCATATTCTGGATTGTATTCTTCGGACTGATCGGGGGGAGGATCCTTTATGTATTGATTAACCCGGATATTTATTTTAAAGACCCCTGGGAAATAATCAAAATAAACAAAGGAGGCCTGGTTTTTCATGGAAGCTTTATCGGGGCAATAATTGCCGCGTTTGTTTTCGTGAAAAAGAGCAAACAGCCTTTTTTTGAAACCATGGATATAATTTTTGTTTATGTGCCGCTAGCTCATGCTATAGGCAGATTGGGTTGTTTTCTGAACGGATGCTGTTTGGGAAAACCAACGCAGACTTTCTGGGGGGTGACGTTTCCGGAACACCTTATTAAAGTTCATCCCACACAACTATATTCTGCTTTTTTGCTGTTTATAATTTTCCTGATTTTGTATTTTTGTGAAAAGAGAAAGCATTTTGCCGGGCAAATTTTAAGTTTATATTTAATACTATATGGGGTAATGCGCTTCTTTATAGAGTTTTTGCGTGATAATCCGCCGGTTTTATGGTATATGAGCTTGTTCCAATACATAAGCGTAGCGCTTGTCATTATAGGGATTATATTGTATAAAGTTTTAAAAAATAAAGGGCATTCTTAATTAAGTTGGATAGGTTTCTATAACTTAATGATTTGCAAGTTATTGGAATAAATTAAGAAGGCCATATGATTACATAGATTATTAAAAGAGTACATAGATTAATTTCTATTAGTATATCTGTGTAATCAAATCGGTGCAATCAGGTTCTTTCGTGCGACCTAAACAAGAAAGAACCAAAAATAACAGAAAAAGCGGTAAAGTTGAAAAGAAAATTTAATTTCCAGGTCACTGCGCTGCACGCGAACCAGAGAATAGATAAATTTCTCGTTGTTCAGTTGAAAAATGATTTTTCACGCTCGGATATAAAGAAATTCATTGAGCAGGGATATGTGCACCTGAATGATCATGCGGTTAAAGCTCACCAGAAAGTCAGGGAAAACGATTCGATTGAAATAGTTGTTTCCACTCAGGACAAACAATCGGAGATTCCTGCCGTTGATATCCCCTTAAATATTGTTTTTGAAGATGATTTTCTTTGCGTAGTGAATAAATGCGCCGGGATGGTTGTGCATCCTGCAGCAGGGCATTTTGAAGATACGCTGGTAAATGCCCTGCTTTTTCACACAAAGTGTCTTTCAGATATTAACGGTTTGACAAAGCCGGGTATTGTGCACAGGCTTGATAAGGACACATCAGGACTTTTGGTCGTCGCTAAGGATAATAAGACGCATCGGTTTTTGGCTGAGCAGTTTAAGGAGCATAAGGTAAAGAAAATGTATGTGGCTATTGTAAGCGGTAAAGTGGAATATGATGAGGGGATAATTGATGAGCCTATATCCCGCAGTCCGCATGATAGGAAAAAGATGAAAATATCTTATGTGTCTTCAAGAGAGGCTTTGACGCGCTATCGTGTATTAAGGCGCAGTGAACATGCCAGTGTGCTGGAAGTTTTTCCGCAAACCGGCAGGACCCATCAGATCAGGGTGCACATGGCTTATTTGGGACATCCTATATTGGGGGACAGGCAATACGGGAAAAATCAGAGTAAATATCCTATTAAACGCCAGGCTTTACACGCGAAAATGCTGGGATTTATTCATCCTGAGTCGAAAAGGTATGTGGAGTTTGTAGCGGAGGTTCCGCTGGACATGCAAAATATTATTGATAAGCTTGTTTAAGGGATAGAGCCTTTATTTTTGGTATTTAGACCCTTGATTCTATAACGCTAAATTGTTTTAAGTGCTGATGAAACTGATTGCAAAATAAGGTAATAAATGCTAAAATATTTCAAAGTTTCTAATCTGAACAGTTGAATTTAGGGGAAGAATGAAGAGAAGAAAAATAATCACGGAAAGAGATATTATCATTGAAGTAGGCAGTATCTGTGCCTGCAATGCTACGCATGCATTTTCTCAGATGATCGGCCGGACTATTAATCTTGAAGCGCCGACCTTAGATGTTGTTAAATTTAAAGATATAGAGGAACTGCTGCAGCGAAGTGAAAATATTGTTATCGGGGTGCATTGCCGGATCCTTTCCGGGATTTTCGGGCAGGTTTCTCTTTTGTTTCGAGAAAAAAGCGCTTATGAATTTGTTTCTATTTTTGCCGCCAAAGGCAAACATTCCACTGGTTTCCTGACTGAACTCGGGGTTTCTACGATAAAAGAGATCGGCAATGTTGTCGTTTCTGCTTATGCGGGGGCGATGAGCCTGCTTATGGAAGTCTCTGTAATTCCTTCCATTCCTGTACTTTCAAGCGGGCCTCTGAAGGAAGTACTTAAACTGGGGATGGTTTTTAATGAGGAGGACATTATTTACGTGCATACAATGACATTCAAGGATGAAGAGAGAAAAATAAACGGTTCGTTTTTCCTTGTGCTTGAGCCGATCACAGTCAGGCATATAACAGAAGCTATGCGCAATCAGCTTAAAAATATCTCAAAATTGCAGGAAAAGATAAAGGGAGCGCTTAAGCGATGAATGCCCATAATATAATGGAGGATATTGTTAAGAATCACCTGAATGAGATCCTGGCTAAAAGACCGGACTTGTGTAAATGCAGTAAATGTGTTGAAGAAATCATGGCCCGCGTTTTAAACAATCTTCCGGCCAAGTATATTACAACTGATAGCGGTGCTATGCACACATTGATTGATCAGGTGAAGGTTGAGCAATCTTCTAAAATTATCAAAGAATTGATGAAGGGATTAGAGTACCTGCAGAAACATCCTGTACATAATTAAACGTAAAGGTAGACATAAGCAAAGGGAGTTAAGTAAATGCAATCCCGGAACATCATGGAAGATATCGTTAAAAAGTATCTTGATGAAATGCTTGCCCTGCGCTTTGATATCTGTACATGTGAGATTTGCCGTCAAGATGTTATAGCCTATGCCCTTTCAAGATTACCCGCCAAATATGTAACCTCGGATTCGGAAGCAGTTTATGCTATCATGCAGCAGGTTAGAGTAGAGCAGTCTTCTTTGATCCTCAAAGAGTTGGTAGAGGCAATAAGTATTATTAGTAAAAAGCCTCGTCATGAGGAGGGTCAGGACAGGGACCAGGCTTATAAACTGTTAATGGAGCAGATAAAAGCAGATAGAGGCGCGGACTTTTCCCATTACCGGGTCAAGGTATTAAAAAGAAGAATTGCTTTGAGAATGCATGCGCAAAGCGTTAACTCTTACTCTGATTACCTGCAGGTTTTAATCCATGCGCCGGAGGAATATGAAAAGCTTTTTGATGTTTTAACTATTAATGTATCTTCATTTTTTCGTGATGCTGCTGTATGGGACGATCTAAGAACAAAAATACTTCCGGAACTTATAGCGCGTAAAAAACAGCAAAAGGCAGGCCTCAAAAGGATCAAGATTTGGAGTGCCGGATGTTCACACGGCGAGGAGCCGTATTCTCTGGCAATAATGCTTTATGAGTTGCTGGAGAAAGAAGCAGTAGAAATAAACGTTGAGATCATCGCTACAGATATCGATAAAGAATGTCTGGCACAGGGTAAAGCCGGAAGATACGCTCAGATGAGCGTAAAGGATCTAAATCCGCATTATCTGCGCCGCTTTTTTATCCCGATCAAGGATGAGTTTCAAATAGTGCCTCATGTACAGGAGTTTGTTCATTTTAAAGAACTAAACTTAATTCATGATCCCGCGGTCATGGGTGTAGATATGGTCATATGCAGGAATGTATTTATTTATTTTAACCGCAGCTTACAGGAATATCTGATTATGAAGTTTCATGGGGCTCTTGTTCATCAAGGTTTTTTTGTAATGGGTAATTCGGAAAATCTGCTTGGCGAGGCGCGTCAGGTATTTGAAACAGTTGACAGCATGCGTAGAATATATAAAAAGATCCCGTCTCCCGTTTGAGTTTTAAACGAAACATGCCAATCAGGATCTGCTGAAAAATTCATCAGACTCTGATTAGCATAAAGAGGTAAAGATAAAGATGGATGATATTGACTATAGTGCAGGTGCACAAAATTTAGATAGTCTGGTTGAGTATCAGCAGGGGGCAGTAGTCAGCAGAACATTAATAAAAAAAGAAGCTGGTACGGTTACATTATTTGCCTTTGAAAAAGGCGAGGAATTAAGTGAGCATACGGCTCCTTTTGATGCTTTTGTTTATATTCTTGAAGGTAATGTCCATATTTTTATTGACAAGAAGAGGAAGGAACTCAGTAGCGGGCAGATGATCATAATGCCGGCTGGGCGGCCGCATGCTCTTAAAGCAGCGGACCGTTTTAAAATGCTTCTTGTTTTGGTAAAAAAATAGGAACATTCTTATTTAAGGTGAAGGAATTTTTTAAGACAATAAGTGTGAAATGGTTGGAGGAAATAAGAAGGCCCAGTTTTAATCAGTGTAATCAGATTCTTTCGTTAAACTTAAACAAGAAAAACCCTTCCATGTTAAGCCGTATCAAAAAGTGTATATTAAAAGGATTGTATTGTAATTCTGTTTAAAATACTAGACATATCCTGCCGAGTAAATAGTCTGTATTTTCTTTTAAAATCACCTTAACATTTTGTGAATGTGAATGTTATGATTTCAACGTAAATAGTACTGATTTGGCATAATTTATGCTGTTTAAAAGGGAATTGGGGGTTTATTAATATTAATATCATATTATAAATGTAGAGTTGGAATAATGATTGATTATAATCGCTATAAGGAATCTTTAATATTTGCCGGAATGGAGGAATATCAGATACTGGTAGATACAAAAACGGATAGAGTAGTAAAGGCATATGTCCGCGGAAAGTGGATAAATACCCAATATTACACGATCTGGCAGGAATATTATGATGCGCAAAAAAGCCTGCGGGAAGAAAAGGTAAAACAGTAAAAAAGAAGCATTTTTAAAAATATTATTCAGCACATCGTTAAGGTGTGTTTAGGGATAGCCAAAGTCACCCCCTGACTGCTATCCCTTTTTTTATTTAAATAAGCAGTTTAAATACCCGCATAATTTATTTTGCGATAAACAGGATCGATGGTATAATCATATCAGCAGTAATAAGATAGGTTTATCCCGCATGCTTTGAAAACCCCAGCTTTTAAGCTGGGGATGAAAGCAACTCTGCGGGATTCCGCTCAGAAACCCCGGGCTTTCCCCGTGGAATGTAAAGCATTCCCGGGACTAAGTCCTCGAAATTTCTGCGAAATT
>JAZDHG010000112.1:0-9682 GCA_043806135.1 Candidatus Omnitrophota bacterium | reverse complement strand
ATTTACCCTTGTGCTTCTGTTCTCATTTAAGGGGAGAATTATTCTTGCTCAACCACTAACGATTCTATGGATTGCAATTCCGCTTTTTATCCAAACTTGTTTTATTTTTACAATTACATACTGGATGGCAAAGAAAATGAACTTAAGATATGAGGATGCGGCTCCGTCGGCAATGATTGGCGCAAGTAACCACTTTGAAGTTGCTATTGCTACTTCAACAATATTATTTGGTTTATCTTCAGGGGCGTCTTTAGCTACTGTAGTGGGAGTTTTAATTGAAGTTCCAGTTATGCTGCTTTTGGTAAAAGTTTGCCTAAGGACCCGGTATTTATTTGCTAAAAATTAGAGCATAGATTAACAATAATTTAAGATTTATTTTTGTGCCTAAAATGTGCCCATTTTAGTGAAAAACATCGGGTAACAAAGGGAAGAATCGGGTAACATCCAGATTCGAGATCAGCCTTGCAATAAAAGCAATATTGTTGTAATATGTCGATATATCGACGGAAGGGAGAATTATTCAGACAGTCTCCCTGCCTCTCTGAATTAATTTTAAACATTCTGCAACATAATCAATCGTAATAAGTTACAAAAACCATCTAATAAATTAAAATACCTTGTGCCTAATTTGTGCCCTAAAATATCAGTGCATCTTTAAGAATGCTAAATTGCTTGTAATTTTTGAATTTGTGGTAAAATATATTACAGAATGTTGCATTAAAGGAGTTTTATGGAAAGATTCATCATTGATTTGAGCGTATTGATGGTGGGAGCGGCGATTTTTTCTTTCCTCGCTGTTCTCCTGAGGCAGCCCATTATTATCGGCTATATTGTTTGTGGTATTATCCTGGGGCCGCTGGGCATCGGCTTGATCAAGAACGCGGAGTTCATAGAGACGATTTCCCATATTGGCATCACGCTGCTTCTTTTCCTGGCTGGACTGTGCTTGCATCCCCAGAAACTCATCCGTTCCTTTCGCGAGACCGCGGTTGTGACTTTGAGCAATTGCGCGGCTTCTTTTCTTATCGCCTTTCTCCTGGCTAGGCTGTTTCATTTTAACATGCTGGATTCTTTGTGTATCGGCTTAGCCCTGATGTTTTCTAGCACAATTCTGGCTATCAAGCTGCTTCCCACAACCATGCTGCATCAGAAAAGGATGGGCGCTATCTGCATCAGCGTGTTAATCTTTCAAGATCTTTTGGCTGTTTTGGTGCTTGTTTTTATCCGCTGCCTGGGCTCTTCTCAAGGCACACTGTTCAGTTTTGGGATATTATTAGTAAAACTTGTGGCGTTTATCGCGCTCCTACTTCTTATCGAACAGTTTGTTTTAAGGAAGATTATGCTGAAAATCGAGCGGCTGCAGGAAGCCCTGTTTGTTCTTGGCCTGGCGTGGTGTTTCGGGATAGCAACTATTTCCAACCGGATGGGTCTTTTTTATGAAATAGGAGCGTTCTTTGCCGGCGTGGTTATCGCCAGACACCCCATTTCTTTATTCCTTTCAGAGAAATTAAAACCTCTGCGGGATTTCTTTTTAGTGCTGTTTTTCTTTGCGTTGGGCGCGAAACTTGAATTATGGGTCATGAAAGAAATATTCTGGCAGGTCCTGATTTTTTCACTGGTTTTTCTACTGTTTAAACCTTGGATGTTTAGAAAATTCTTTCTCTTAATGGGAGAGCAACCTCTTTTTGCAAAAGAGATCGGGATCCGCCTGGGGCAACTCAGTGAATTTTCTTTATTAGTCGCTCTCCTGGCATTCAGTTTAGGGAACATAACGCACAAGGCCTCCCAGCTGATACAGCTTACAGCAATCATCACCTTTATCGTTTCTAGCTACATTGTTGTTTTAAAATATCCCACGCCGATAGGAACCACGGAAAAACTAAGGAAGGGTTAAAAGGGAGAAATATGAGCAGTAGAAACCTGAGATGGTTGTATCAGGAATTACCGGTGTTGGTCAATAAAGATATCATTTCTCAGCAAAATGCCGAACGCATTAAGCAATATTACGGCAAAACAAGCGAGGCTGGGAAGAAAAAGACATTTTTGATCGTCTGTAGCGTCCTGGGAGCACTTCTGATCGGTCTGGGTATTATTTCTTTGATTGCCTATAATTGGGAGCAACTGAGTCGCCCGCTACGGGCAGCGTTATCCCTAGCGCCGTTGGCGATCGGAATCGTGCTGACCGGCTGGGCACTTGTCAAAGAACATGCAACACAAGGATTCAGGGAGGCAACGGCAACGTTTTTGACGCTTATGGTGGGAGCTTCGATTTCGTTAATCAGCCAGACATACAATATTTCTGGGGAACTGCAGTCGTTTATATTGATTTGGATGATGCTTTCGGTTCCACTGGTATATCTGGTTACGGTTACAGTCCCAGCCATCATCTATGTCATTGGGATAACATCGTGGGCGATTGGACAAATATGGAATAATACGGCGTTGTCGTTTTGTTACTGGCCGCTCATAGCTGTTGTGGTCCCGCACTTTATCTTTATTATCAGGCAGGAAAGTTTTGCGGTACGGGCTAAACTACTTTCGTCATTTTTAGCGTTGAGCTTGGCGTTATTCACCTCGCTACTACTGGTTTGGCTCTCGCCGCAACTATGGATGATTTATCTTTCTCTTCTATTCGCTTCGATGTATTTGGTGGGGACGCACCGGTTTCCGGCAATCAATCGTAATTGGCAAGAGCCGTTTCGTAGCCTTGGGGATTTAGGTGTCATTGTCATATCCCTGATTCTTACGTACCGCTGGCCGTGGTCTAGGGTTAATGCGTGGGAGGCAAGAGGGGTGCAAATATTCGGAGTCCAGGGTGGTTTACTGCTGGTAATCATTTTTGCTATCGTAACGCTTCTGCTGGTTATCGAAGCAATTAAAGAAAAGAGGTTCAGCAATGCGCTTATCGGCAGTGCTCCGATGGTCGCGGTAATCGGTTTTTCATTCCCATCGGCGGCAATGGCGCTGTACAATGTTTATTTCTTTATTTTTGGCCTTGACCGTATCTTAAGTGGTTTCAGGGAAAATAAGTTGCGTATAGTCAATGAAGGCTTATTGCTTTTGGCTCTCGTGATTGCAGTGCGGTTTTTCGACAGCGAGATCAGCCTGGTGTTAAAAGGCCTGGTTCTGATAATGCTTGGCGCCGGTTTTCTGGTGACAAATATGATTCTCATCCGGCGTAAAGGAGGGACGAATGAATAAAAAAACGCTTATCCTTAGCCTTTTTGGCTGTCTTGTTCTTCTTCAGATGGGAGTGCCCGGTTCAATGATATTACAGCAAGAGGGTGTGCTAAGCACCGGTCAGGAGTTTAAGTTTCGGACTGAGCCGGTGGACCCGTTTGATGCTTTTCGCGGCAGATTTGTCGCGCTTTCATTGCGAGAGCGCTCTGCCCCGAATCAAGAAGGCCTGAATTTAGCAGTCGGCCAGCAAGTTTTTGCAGTTATTAATGTTGGAGCGGATGGTTTTGCTGCCTTTTCTCGAATTAGTGCAGTTGTTCCTCGGCATGAGCCATATCTGAAGGTAAAAGTTGGAGCCGTAGCAGGAAATGAGATTTACCTGCGAGTACCGATAGACCGGTATTACCTGCCAGAACACAAAGCTCCTCGCGCAGAAGAGCTCTATCGCAAACATAATGTCAGGGGAAGTTCCGATGCATTTGTCAGCGTGATGATAAAAGACGGGAATCCGGTCGTAAAGAATTTATACGTCGGTGGAAAACCTATTCAGGAAGCGCTTAAGTAATACCAGCTGTTTTTGGCGTTCACAGGTTAAATATATTTCATTTTTTCTGTTCCCAAATTGCGCCAATTTTAGTGAAAACATCGGGTAACAAAGGGAAGAATCGGATAAAATCCAGATTCAAAATTAGCATTGTAATAAAACTAATATTAAGGATGTTTTATAAAGTTTCGACAATGGATACCACGCGAATTTTAAAAATTCTAGCGAAATGTATCCTTAAAATTACAGGTTTTAATTTGAAATTAGTTGTTTGGGCGGTTATTATGGCCGGGGTTGAATTTTGGGCAAGAATTATGGGGATATACGATTTTTATATTCTAAAGAGAGACCACCGGATCTGGGAAATTGCAAAGACCAGTAAAAGAAAAATAGCCTGAAAAGTAAAACTACCTGTCTTGATCTGCTATAGAGTAGTTTAGGCTATAACTTAGGAGGAGGAAAATATGGAGACTTTGAAAAATGTAAAATTTTTTTCAGAAAGAAGGAAATTCCCGCGCCTGAACCTATCAGTTGATATTGAATATTCCGTTATCGGAAAAAATCAAAGCTCAAAAAGTGAAGGTGTGACAAAAAATATAAGTTCAGGAGGTATTTGTGTCATTGTTTATGAAAGGATAGATATCGGTGATATCCTGTCTTTAGTAATAAATTTACCCGCGGGTGAGCGCCCTATTCAGACAGAGGGGAGAGTCGTCTGGATAGGAGACTTTATTTTAAGCGATGATAAAAGAAGCAGCTGGGACACAGGTGTTGAATTTACAGAAATAAGTGAAGACGACAGTCAAAGGCTTTCCAAGTATGTATTTACACTGATTAAATAAATCCAGTGAAATCTTGTATAAAAGCGTAAAATATTGTATAATAAACCAGTGGTTGAGAAAGGCAGTAATAGTTTAATGTAGGCCTGGTTTCGTAAATTTTAGAGATAGCCCAGATATGGAAGAATATCAGAATATATTCGAGTTTATTAGCTGGTTTTTAATCGTTATCAGCCCGTTAATTTTCGTTATTGGGGTGATTTTATTAATAACTGAGCATAAATACAGGAAGTTGGAGGAGGTATTGGGAAGAGAAATTGGTGGTATAAGAAAAATAGTTTTCCCTAAATTAGAGGTTACTATTTACACTCTTCAGGAACGTCTTTTGACCGGTAGGCTGTTGCTTGGCTGGTTTTTTATCTTTTTTTCCCTCTTGTTCTTACTCGTGGCTTTGAAAGTTAAAATATGATTTCACTAGTTAAACCGGTCTTTATATTTTGCATCGACTATAATCAGGGAATAATCGCTAAGGGCAATAGTAAAAAAAGGGTGAGCGTTGGGGAAATTAAATTGTTGGGAGCTTAAGAAATGCGGAAGACAACCCGGCGGCGAAAAAAACCATGAATTAGGAGTTTGCCCTGCTTCTACTGAGAATAAACTAAATGGAATTCATCAGGGCAAGAACAGTGGCCGCGCTTGTTGGGTAGTTGCTGGGACATTTTGTAAGGGGCAAATACAGGGGACATTTGTTAGTAAAAGAGCCAATTGCATAAAATGCGACTTTTATCTGTCGGTTCTGAAGGAAGAGGCTAAAAATTTTGTTTTTTCCCATGGGCTACTGAAAAAATTGCGCCAACAAGAAGATTAAAAAAAACTTGGTCTTTAGATAATTTTCATTCTTTTTACCAGAGGAGGAATTAATTATGATACATGACCCTTTTACTTTATTGATATCATCGACTATGTTTTTTGTTTATGGCTCGGTTTTTATAATAAGTTTTATTTTTACTTTTTCCTTGGATTTATACCGTAAAATTGATGAAAAAATCAAGAGGGAAATAGTTCCCGCGCGGATTGTGACTGGTTTAGATAAAAATATCGACTGGTTTGATAACTGGTTGATGGCCCATAATAAGGCCATCGGGCCGGTCTTAATACTGTTTTCTATTCTTAATATCAAATTTTCATTTGATGTTATCAAAATTTTTAAAGGAATCTAAAAGCTGTTATTTATTGTTGCCATTTAGGCCCCTACAATTTATTTCCTAAAGGCCTGATTTTTCTTAAAAATGCTGTGTTAGATATATTCTCTTTGACATTACTGGAAAACAATTTTGATTGTTTTGATTTTTAAGATGTATAATAATAAGAAAAAAAGGTGAATAATGGATAAAGAGAAAATTTTAATTGTCAACGGGGATAAGTATATACGCCAGACGTTAGAGGAATTTTTACAGAAAGACTTTGATGTGTTTACTTCCCCTACCTTTAAAGAAGCTTTACAATTGTATAAAGACGAGTCTTTTAGGACCGTGGTTACGGAATTGGACACTGAAGAAACAAAAGGAATAGAGGTCATTACGAAATTCCAAACTGTGAAATCCGATATCCCAATCATTGTGGTGACTACTCATAACTCCGTACCTATGGCAGTTGAAGCAATGAAAGCCGGCGCCTATGATTACATTACCAGGCCCTTCAATACAGACGAACTTAAACTCGTTATAATGCATGCTTTAGAAAGAAAAAAACTACAGGAAGAAGTCAAAGAAAAGAATATTTATCAAGAAATGGCTATTACGGACAGTTTGACCGGTATTTATAACCGGCGTTACTTCGATGAATTACTGCTTCGGGAAGAAGCCCGGGCGCGGCGTTATCCTCAAAAATTTTCTCTTTTAATGATGGATATAGATGATTTTAAGAAATTTAACGATACCTACGGCCATCCTTCCGGAGACAATATATTGAAAAGCATCGGGCAGATCCTCCTGCGGCGCATCCGTAATACTGATTTTGTAGCCCGATATGGTGGTGAAGAATTTTCTATTATTGCTCCTCATACCGATAAAAAGAATGCTTCGGTATTTGCAGCGAGGATAATGGATTTTGTCGCAAAAGAAGAATTTATCCTGGATGATTCTACAAAAGCCAGGATCACTATAAGTATAGGAGTGGCAAATTTTAATGATGATGCACAGACCAAAGAAGAATTGATTAAAAAGGCAGATAATGCTTTGTATCAGGCAAAAAAAATAGGAAAGAACCGGGTTTGTCTTTTTGGCCTAGAAGATTAAGTTCCCGATCCAATAACTTATTCTTTGAAGGAAAGCAGGTTTTATATTAACCGGGGATAATGAAAAGATGAAAGAAAAATCTGGCAGCGAAAGGCGACGATTTAAACGGGTAGATGTGTCTTTTTGGGTTGAAAGTGCGATGAATGCTGCGTTGACCGTGCATATGATATTTGGCGGTAACGACATTAAAGCTACTACATTAGATTTATCTGAAGGCGGAATGGCAATTTTATCAGAATTTGAGATCCCCACATTTTCCATTGTCACTGTGGAGTTTAATATACCGAATAATATTGACGCTGCATCTGGTGACGAATACAGGTTAATAAAAGCCGATGGAGTGGTCAAGTACTGTTTTTCCCTAAAAGAAAGAAACGCTTATCGTATCGGGATCTGTTTTATAGATATAATTCCTGAAGACCTCGACTTCATCGCTAATTTTGTCAAAACTCACCCGGAGATAAAGTAAAAACGCAACTTTACCGGAGTTTCCTCTTGACAAGGCTCGGTAAGAGAGTAAAATTATAATTGGTTTACATAATACCTAAAAATAATGGGAAAAAGGCATACCGGTAGAAAAACCTTACAAGATTATTCTATGAAACCCTAAGCAATTAAAGAGCTTGGGGTTTTTTATTGAGCAGATGGTTTGCGTAGCGTAAGAGGCGTAAACCAGAGGCCAGGGGCGCCTGACTGTCGGCAGGCAAGAAATAATCCCGAGATTCCGCAGGAAGCAAGGGAGTGTTTTTTACTGAATCAAAAAGATAAGTATGTCTAAAGAAATTTTTTTGTTTTATGGGTTTTTCCCATGTTTCTGATAAAGCTCTAACATGGGTTTTTTATTTTAGGAGGCAGAGGATGAACAGGATTTTAGTTGTGGATGATGAACAGGATGTAGTTGAAGCGTTATTTCATACCTTGAAGCGCAGCGGCTACGAAGTAGAAACTGCCCTGACCGGAGAAGCCGGGATCGAGAAGACGAAAAAAAGTAAATTTGACGTGATTTTGCTGGATATTAACTTGCCTGATTTAAATGGGATACAAGTCCTTGAGCAAATGAAGAAGGTTGACCCTGGAATTGAAGTGATTATGATCACCGGGTATGGTTCTATTGAGTCCGCTACCGAAAGCCTGAAAAAAGGCGCCTACGATTACATTCAGAAGCCGGTCAGCGGCGATAAAATTGTAATTTTAATAGAAAAGGCGATCGAGAAGCACCAGCTTACCGAAACAGTTGCGTTATATGAGATAAGCAAAGCAATTTTTTCAACTATAGAAATGAACGATCTTTTGAAGATCATCGTTGACCTGGCTATGAAAGTCCTTCGGGCTGACGATGTTTCCATTATGCTCTTTGACGAACAGGGGAAATTGTACATAGCTTTTGCGAATGGTTTAAACGAAGAGGTTGTAAAGAATACGCGGCTGGCACTGGGAGAAAGGATCGCCGGCTGGGTTGCTGAAAGCCGGCAGTCGGTTATCCTGATTAATGGTTTAACCAATGATGAGCGGTTTAAGGGGGTTCGGGGCCGGGAAGACATTAAGTCTTCAATGGTTATCCCTCTGATAAAGAGCAATACAGTTCTGGGCATACTGGCTGTAAACCGGCTGAATATCTCTGAGAATTTTTCCCAGGTAGACCTATATAAATCAAATATATTTGCTTCGTTATCCAGTTTGGCTTTAGACAACGCAAATTTGTATAAAAATCTTCAAAAATTGGAACAAGACTTTGTCCTGACTAACCAGGATTTGTGGAAGAAAGAAAAACAAGCGCTTACCATGCTGTCTGAATTGAAAGAAACACACGAAAAACTTAAAATGCACCAACAGCAGTTGACGCAATCAGCGAAACTATCCGCGCTCGGGAAGCTTGTTTCGGACATGGCTCACGAGGTTAACAATCCGCTAATGATTATCTCGGGGAACGCACAACTGTGTTTAATGGACGAGATTTCCAAAGAAGAAATTAAAAATAACCTTAAAATCATTGTCGAAGAATGCAAAAAGTCGAAAAATATCATTCAGCGGCTGCTCAAATTTTCCCACCCCAGCCGCGGACAGCTCAAAGAAAAAGATATTAACAGTAACATAGAATCTATTGTCGGTATCGTCGAACATCAGTTTAATCTTGCCGGAGTGAAAATAAAAAGAAATTACGGCCGGAACCTCCCCCTTATTTTTATTGATGAGGAACAACTGCAGGAAGTTTTCATGAACCTTTTGAATAACGCTAAAGACGCGATGGGAAAGGGCGGAGAGATTACGGTAAACACCTCAGGCGTAGACGGCAGGATAAGGATCGATTTTAGCGATACCGGGTGCGGGATGCCGGAAGAAGCCATTAAGCATATTTTTGAACCGTTTTTCACTACAAAAGAAAAAGGCAATGGGCTCGGGTTATCGGTTTGTTATGGCATTGTTAAAGCGCATCACGGAGAACTCACGTTTGAAAGTAAAACAGGCCAGGGGACAACTGCTTCTATCTTTTTGCCGCTCAAGGAGAAAGCTGGTGCATAAAATTCTGGTCGTGGATGATGAAAAGGAAATCCGGGATATGATAATGAGGTTCCTCCGGATTAAGGGTTATGAAGTTTATTTGGCTGAAGACGGCCTGGAAACGATACATAAGATGACCACGGATAATTTTGATCTGCTTATTATGGATTTACAGATGCCGGGTATAAAAGGCCAGGAAATAATAGAACAGTTTAGGAAAAGCAAAAAAGAGATACCAGTTATCATTCTTACCGGCACCATTGATGACGACGTATTTGAGATTTTAAGAAAATTAGGCTTTTCGAGCAACGATATCATTGGTAAGCCGGTGGATCTTTTTGAGATCTTAAAGAAAATAAAAGAAAAATTGCCTGATGAATAAGTAA
>JAZDHG010000111.1:0-14127 GCA_043806135.1 Candidatus Omnitrophota bacterium | reverse complement strand
ACGGGGTAAACCCCGTTAGAGAACAAAGTTCTTTTTCTCTGTTAAAAAAAAACTTTCTCACAGGGCAAGCTGCATATGCTGAGGGTGGCTTTAAACCAATGTCAACTTTATAAGGTATTCCACCACCGACGAAGTCGGTGGCTTTCTCTAACGGGGTAAATCCTTTGTTTTTCATTATTCTCCTTTTTTGTGTTATTGAACCAAAAAATTCATTTGAAAAATTGGCAGCAGAATCGCCATTACAATAATCGCTACGATAATCCCTAAGGTAAGTATTAACGCCGGTTCAATCATGAATACCAATGTTTCAATTAATCCGGATGATTCACTTTCGTTCATTTGTGCGATCCTAAATAGCATTTCGTCAAGTCTGCCGCTTTCCTCACCCACGCCGATCAAATCAAGCGTAGTCCTGTCAAATACATTGCTGTCTTTTAAAGCTGCACTTATGAGCTGCCCCTTGGTAACTTGAGTGTGCACGTGCCTGATCTCCTGCGTAAATACAAGATTAGTTGCGATATCAGAGGTGATCTTTAAGGAGTTTATAATAGGTACGCCGTTTTCGATCAGACTTCCCAGTGTTCTGGCAAAGCGGGCGATCTGGATTTTTAATGCAATATTTTTTATTAAAGGAATCTTTAGTTTAAAACTGTCAAAAAGAAACCTTCCCTTTTGTGTTTTTAATTGTTTCTGGACAAAGAAAACAGAAAAGCCGGCTACTGCACCCATAATCAGCCAGTAATTTTTAAAAAAAATGCTAGTGCTTATAAGCAGCTGTGTCAGGAGAGGAAGCTGCTGGTCCAGATCTTCAAACAGCGTGATGAATTTTGGCAGAACAAATGTAGTTAGCACCAGAAGAGTGAGTATCCCTACGCTTAAAAGCAGAACTGGATAAGCAAGTGCCGAACGAACTTTGTTGCTGAACTCTATGTCGCGTTCTTTTATGTCGGCAATTTTTGCTACTACCTCAGAAAGTGTTCCTGTTGTCTCTGCGGATTTTATCATATTGATTTCAAAAGCAGAAAATACGTCAGGATAAAATGAAAGGGCCTCAGAAAATGTTTTTCCTTTCTGAAGCTTTTCCTTCAGATCAAATATGATTAAGCGCAGCCTTGTATTATGCGATTGCGTACTGATATTTCCTAAAGATTTTACTATGGGCAGTCCGGCAATATTAAGGTTTGCAAGCTGTCTTAAAAAAATATAGATATCCTTTGAGGTTATTTTTTTCGCAAACGAGAATTTTCGGATATTTTCCTCAGATTTTGCTTTTATAGATACAGGATGATAATTAAGTACTAAAAGCTTGTTAATGGCTGCTTTTTCGCTTTCCGCTTCGATTGTACCGTTGCGGAATGTGTCCGGTTTAACCTTGGCTTTATATGTATATATAGGCATAGTGTCTGATTTAAAAGTTACAAGTTAAAAGTTAAAAGGTAAAAGTAGCCTTTAAAATGTACTGTCTCCAAGTAAGTTATAAATATTATGTTTTATTTATTTGTTAACGTCTTTAGCTTATTTTTATTTTTTTCTTAATTTTAACTTTTAACTTTTTACTTTTACCTTTTTACTTATAGTTCTATTCAGAGTCTTGCTGGGTTACGCGCATTACTTCCTCAGGAGTGGTTATCCCGCTGACTACTTTTTCCCATCCGCTTAAGCGCAATGTCTTCATGCCCTTAACTACGGCTTTTTGCTTGATCATGTTAGAGGGGCTATGATCAAGTATCATTTCTTTAACCATGTCATCGATTTTAAGTATTTCAAATATTGCTGTTCTGCCTATGTATCCGGTAAATTTGCAGTTTTCGCATCCTTTTCCTTTGTAGAGATCCTTTCCCTGGAACCTGTCACGGTGTATGCCGAATTCATCAATTAACTCGTTATGCGGCTTAAACGGTTCTTTGCAGGCTGGACAAATAACCCGTACTAGACGCTGGGCAATAACGCAGTTCAGAGAGCTGGCCACAAGGTAAGGTTCAATCCCCATATCAAGTAATCTGGTAATAGCACCTGGAGCATCATTTGTGTGCAGTGTGCTGAAAACAAGATGACCGGTTAAGGCGGTGCGAATCGCTAATTCGGCGGTTTCCAGATCTCTGATTTCCCCCACCATCATAATATCAGGATCATGGCGCAGCATGGAACGCAGACCGTTGGAAAAAGATAAATTAATTTTTGGATGAATCTGAATTTGCGTAATACCGTGAAGTTTATACTCAATCGGGTCTTCAATGGTGATAATTTTTCTTTCCATGGCATTAATTCTGTTCAAACAGGAATAAAGGGTGGTTGTTTTTCCGCTTCCAGTGGGCCCGGTAACAAGAATTATTCCGTGCGGCTTTTTGATCATGGTATTTAGAATATCCAACCCTTCAGAATCCAGCCCCAACTCAGAAAGAGTGAAAAATATCTGCTTTCTTGATAATATCCTTATTTCAATGCTCTCTCCGAAAGCAGTAGGCAGGATCGAGACTCTAAAATCAAAATCTTCATTATCTATTCTGATCTGTATTCTTCCATCCTGGGGCAGACGTTTTTCTGCGATATCGAGCTCAGCCATTATCTTCATGCGCACAATTATAGATGATTGAAAATGGTGAATAGCTGCAGGCACAGGAACATCGTAAAGCAGACCATCTATACGATAACGCACTCTCAGGTTCTCCTCGAAAGGTTCTATATGTATATCTGTAGCTCTTTCACGTACAGCTTGCTGAATTACCTGATCGAGAAAATTTATTACAGAAGGATCCTCAGTGGCGGATTGAAGCTGACTTTGGGCATCATCCTCACTTGTTTTTGAAAGGATCTGTAAGTGAGGGGTATCATCAACCATCTGGGCCATGGTCTTAGCACCCACCCCGTAATATCTTTTAATCGCCTCATTAATTTCAAAAGATGTTGCAAGGCAAATTTTTATAGGTTGCTTGATCATGAGCTTTATTTCATCAAGGGTATAAAGGTCAAGGGGGTCACAAACTGCAATGCGCAGGCAGCCCTCTTCCTCACGCAGCGGCAAGAAATTGTAATGCGTGACAAACCGTGCGGGGATTTTATTTATTACTTCTTGGTCGACAGTGGTTGTGCGTATCCTTATAAATGGAATATCCATTAGTTCGGCAAGAGTGGAAACAATATTTTCTTCGCTGACTATTCCGCTGCGGATCAGTTCTTCGCCAATCCTCAGATTTGTCTTTTTCTGTCTAATTAGGGCACCATTGAGTTGCTCCTGAGTGATAATCTTCTTTTTAATCAGTAATTCACCCAGTTTTTGATTGCTAGCCATAAGAGTGCTCCTTATTGTACTATCAGTTATTTTGCATTGAACGGATAAACCGGCTGATCTTGATCTCAAGCTGTTTTTTGTTAATGCTTTCGTTTATTATTTTTATGAGCGCACTACCGACAATAACTCCGTCAGCCACTTTGTTCACCTTTTTTACATGTTCCGGATTTGAGACGCCGAAACCGACAAAAACAGGTGTTTTTGATGTTTTTTTGATAAGCCGCACCTGTTTTGCTAAATCAGCTCCCAGAGTATTACGTGTTCCGGTCACTCCGGCCAAACTTACATAATAAATAAAGCCGCTAGAAATGCGGGAATTTTTTTTTATCCTCTCAGGAGAGGTTAAAGGAGAAATTAAAAATATCTGAGCAATGGAGTTGATTAAAAGTGCTTTGTTGAGCTCTCCTGATTCCTCAGGAGGCAGGTCTGGAACGATTACACCGTCAAGCCCGGAAATTGAAGCGGCTTTAGCGAATTTTTTTATGCCGTATTTAAAGATCGGATTATAGTAGCTCATCATTATTAATGGAATCTCTGTTCTTTTTCTCAGGTCTTTTATGATTTGAAAATACTTTATCATGCTCATGCCTCTAGCGAGAGCAAGCGCGGATGATCTCTGGATCACAGGTCCGTCTGCTACCGGGTCTGAAAAGGGCATACCCAGCTCTATAAAATCCACTTTATTGCGAATGAGTATGTCTGCCAACTCATGCGTTTTTTTAATATCAGGAAACCCGGCGCTGATATAAGCGACAAAAGCTTTCTTTTTGCTTATGAGCAGATCTTTATTCTTTTCAGTAATTCTATTTTTTAACATTGGCAATAAGCTCCGATATTATTTTCATATCTTTGTCACCGCGGCCGGATAAGCATAATACAACCAGTGCGTTTTTTTTCATTCCTTTTGCTGCTTTTTTTAAATAAGCAATGGCGTGAGCGGATTCAAGAGCGGGTATGATCCCTTCCATTTCACTGAGGAATCTTAATCCATCCACCGCTTCCTTGTCTTGAACACTGACATATCTGGCCCTTTTTATCTTTTTGTAAAACGCATGTTCAGGGCCAACACCTGGATAATCAAGGCCTGCGGATATAGAATGAGCAATTTTTATCTGTCCGTCTTTATTTTGTAGTACATAGCTTTTGCTGCCGTGCAGTATGCCTGGGTTTCCCTTGGTGAGAGTTGCTGCATGCTTATGCGTTTTAATCCCGCATCCGGCGGCTTCAACTCCGATAAATTCTACGTTTTTGTCATTATAAAACGGGTGAAAAAGTCCAATAGCATTACTGCCTCCACCAACACATGCGATCAGGTAATCAGGAAGCTGGCGCTCAATTTGCAATATTTGTTTCCTGGCCTCTTTGCCGATCACAGATTGAAAATCCCGCACCATCATTGGATAAGGATGCGGCCCGACTACGGATCCGATAATGTAATGTGTTGTCTTTACTGTGCTTACCCAATTGCGCATTGCCTCGTTTGTAGCGTCTTTGAGTGTTTTACTTCCGGAATCAACACTGGTTACCTTAGCGCCTAACAGATGCATCCTGAAGACATTAAGTGATTGCCTGTCTATGTCTTCTTCTCCCATAAATATCTCGCATTTAAGACCGAATTGCGCTGCGGCGACCGCAGTAGCAACTCCATGCTGTCCTGCTCCGGTTTCAGCGATTACCCTTCGCTTTTTCATCTTTAGACATAACAGGGCCTGGCCAATAGTATTATTTATTTTATGAGCACCAGTGTGCAGCAGATCCTCCCGTTTAAGATAGAGCTTTATCCCGAGATATTTGCTTAATCTGGAGGCAAAGTATAATGGGGTTTCTCTGCCGGCAAACTCTTTTAGATAATAGTTCAGTTTCTTATTAAACTGACTGCTCTTTTGAGCTTGCCTGTAAACAATTTCTAAATTCTCAAGTGCGCCTATCAGGGTTTCCGGGACATACCTGCCGCCAAAATCTCCGAAATATCCCCTTTTGTCCGGGTATAAAGACATTAATATTTCAGCTCCTTAATAAAAGAATCCTTAATATTGGTTTTTTTTCTGAATTTTTCATTAAACTCTTTGGCTTCATTAAGAGTAGCGAATGCACCGACATTGATCTTGAAATATGCTTTTTGCTTCTCTTTATCCCTGTAAATAGTATCGACTATTACAACATATCCCTGTGTTTTTAGGGTATTTACAAAGCGATTTGCCGCTTCTTCATCGGCATATTCAGCAGCCTGAATTGTGTATTTTTTGTTTTTTAAGGCCTCAGTCTGCGCTTTTTCCTGAATTTCTGCAGTCGCGGCTTTAGTTTTAACCGGTTTTGATTCTGGTGCAGGGGGCTCTTTAAAATCCATCTGCACTTGGGGAACTTTATCTATGGGGGCAGCTGCCGGCCTTAGACTTTTAACTACTATAAATGCCGCGAAGATCAAAAAAACGATCAATAGAATAATAAACTTTTCAGGCATGCGATTTAAGATCAAATCCGCCAGTCTTTCCCTAATATTGATCAGTTTTCGTTTTTGTACTAATTTTACTTTCAGGCGCTCTTTCTGGTTTATGGATGCTTTCAGCTTATCCTCAAGGCTTGAGATAGCCTGTTTCAGTGTATTGATTTCTTCCTGAATGCCCGGCTGCACCTGTTCCTTTTTCTTAAATAAATCGGCGGGCTGCTCTTTAGTCTCCTGTTTTGGATATGATTTTTCCTGGTCCGGGTACAGTTTTTTCATTATATCTTTTTCAGTAATTTTTGATTCAGAAGCGGTTTCTTCAGGCAGCTGCTTTTTGGATTCCCCGTAAAGTTTACTTTTGATGTCCCTTTCCGAAATACTTACTTGATTTTTTCTTTTGTGTTTATTCTTCATAAGTCCCTCTTTAATGACTGCTCCTATTTAGAGCAATTTTACTTGTTTAATTATATTCTGCATTTTTTTCAAATTCTTTTTTCCCGGTTTTGACTCTATAGAACTGGAAACATCAAAAGCAAACGGATTCAGCAAAGCTGCAATTTTTCGGCAATTTTTTTCGTTAATGCCCCCGGCGATTATAACCGGTTTTTTAAAACGCTCCTTTTTTAATAAGTTATAAGAAAATGTAGATCCGGTGCCTCCGTAAACATCCAAGGAAAAAGAATCAAACAAGTACGCATCCGCATGGACATAGTCCTTAATTGCTCTAATGCTATCCTTGTCTTTAATTCTAAATGCTTTTATTATTTTACAATATTTTTGGAAAAAAGCACAATATTTATCAGATTCCTGCCCGTGGAACTGTAATGTATCAAGGTTACAGGCTTTGATAATACGCAGTACCTGAGCCTTATCGGTATTGACAAATACCCCGACCCTGGCTATGAACGGCGGTAGGCGCTTTATGATCTCTTTTGCGGCCTTAGGCGTGATCCTCCGCGGACTCTTTGCAAAGATAAACCCTAAAGCATCAGCTCCGTATTGGCAGGCCTTGAGCGCATCTGTAGCGCTAGTAATGCCGCAGATCTTAATTTTAAGCATTTTCTTTTCCTAATAATTCCCTTATTTTCAATGGAATATTAACTGCAGATACAATGCCTTCTCCTATGAGCGCGGCGTCAATCTTAAGTTTTTTTAAAACGAGCATGTCTGATCTGGATTTTATGCCGCTTTCGCTTACTATAGTCATTTTTGCGGGAATCCCTGCGCATAACTGAGTTGTGGTTTTTAGGTCTACAGAGAAATCGTCCAGGTTCCTGTTATTTATGCCTATGATTCGCGCACTTCTAAAGTCGATTTTTTTTAGATCCTCAGTGTTGCGGATCTCAATTATAGCATTCATTCCTAATCTATGTGTCAGGGCAAGCAGCTTTGAGAGCTTTTTCCTGCTTAGAACGGATGCGATCAGCAAAAGAGCATCTGCACCGTGGTATAAAGACTCATAAACCTGATAAACATCAATTATGAAATCCTTGCGCAGAACAGGAATTTTAACGCTATTTTTTACCAGTTCTAAATCTCGCAGTTTGCCTTTAAAATTAATGTCAGTCAATACGGATATCGCATTCACCCCTTCTTGCTCGTAAATTTTAGCGGTTTTAGCCAGATCCAAATGCATATTTAAGTATCCTTTTGAAGGCGAAGCGATCTTGAGCTCACCAATACATGAAAGAATTCCTTTTTTTGTAATACTTTTTTTAATGTCCCTGGTAACTATTTTTTTTCGGCTGATCTTTTTTTTTAGTTCAGCCAAAGGCAGGATCTTTTTTGCCTTTTTAATTTCAATCTTTTTTGCTTCAATTATTTTCTCAAGTATTGTCTGCATTGGTCAGTTTTTTTAAAAGTTCAAGTTTTTCTACCGCTTTCCTGGCATGCAGCATCCTTTTTGCCAGATCAATGCCGTCAATGATCGAAGATACGCGTTCAGCGGCGTATAAGGCGCAGGCAGAATTCAGGACAACGAAATCAAACACCGGACCGCTTTTACCGTCTAATACTTCAAGTGCTATCTTTTTACTTTGCTCAAGGCCGCTAATCTGAATGTCTTTAATCGAGGCTCTTTTTAAGCCAAATTGCTCAGGGGTTATAATGTAGTTGCTGATTTCCCCATCTCTCATCTCGCATACAATAGTTGAATTTGTTATTGTGACTTCATCAAGTCCGTCGCTTCCATGAACGACAAGGGCATGCCTTAAACCGAGTTTTCCCAGCACTCTGGCCAGAGGCTCGCACAAATCAGGATTAAATACCCCTAATAATTGGTGAGTTGCGTGCGCGGGATTTGTCAAAGGACCTAAAATATTGAATATAGTTCTAAATCCTAGCTCCCTGCGTACTCCGATAGCGTATTTCATGGCCTTATGAAAAAGCGGTGCAAACATGAAACCAATGCCGATTTCATTGATACACTTTTCGGTGATTTGAGGCGCAGCATTAATATTAACGCCTAAACTTTCCAGAAGATCCGCGCTTCCTGATTTGCTGGTAATACTGCGGTTTCCGTGTTTAGCCACTGTAACCCCTGCAGCGCTTATGACTAAAGCGGTTAATGTAGAAACATTAAATCCGTGCTTTCCCGAGCCGCCGGTACCGCATGTATCCATGATCACTTTGCTTTTGATATTCAAGGTTACGGCCAGTTTACGCATAATAGAGGCTGCTCCGGTAATTTCATCAACTGCCTCGCCTTTTATATGCAGAGCTGTAAGAAACGCGCCTATCTGAACAGGAGTAGCATTTCCCTGCATAATTTCCGTAAATACGGTTTCTGTCTCCTCTTGGCTCAGATCCTGATGATTTATTATTTTTTTAAGAGATTCAGTGATCATTTCTTATGCCTTTGGTTTAAGAAGTTTTGCAGGATATTTTTACCCTCATTGGTGAGAATTGATTCCGGATGGAATTGAACGCCGAAAAGCGGTAAATGTAAATGTTCAATAGCCATTATTTCCCCGTCATCAGCTCGTGCGCTGATTTTAAAGCTATTTGGTAAGCTGCGCTCTTCGATGACTAGAGAGTGATATCGTGTAGCTCTGAAAGGATTGGGTATATCCTTAAATATTTTTTTCCGGTCATGAAAAATTCTTGATGTCTTTCCATGCATCAATGTTTTTGCCCGTACTATATTGGCTCCAAAAGCAGCGCCGATGCACTGATGCCCCAGGCAAACTCCGAGCAGCGGAACCGTCTTATAGAAGTTCAAAATAATCTCAACAGAAATCCCTGCTTCTTTCGGCGTGCACGGGCCAGGTGATATCACGATCTGTTTGGGATTTAATTTCCTGATTTGGGCGATACTGAGGCTATCGTTTCTAAAGACTTTAACCTTCTGATTTAGCTCGCCGAAATACTGCACTAGATTATAGGTAAAGGAATCGTAGTTATCTACAACCAAAATCATAACATCCCCTTTTGTGCGATCTCGATCGCTTTTAAAAGAGCCCTGGCCTTATTCACGGTTTCCTGAAACTCTTTCTCGGGTTTCGAGTCGGCGACAATACCTGCGCCTGCCTGTATATAAGCGGTTTTGCCTTTTACAACAATTGTCCTGATTGTAATACATGAATCAAGATTCCCGGAAAAACTAAAGTATCCGACACAGCCAGAGTACGGGCCACGGCGTACAGTTTCCAGCTCATCAATTATTTCCATTGCTCTTATCTTGGGGGCACCGGAAACAGTGCCGGCAGGAAATGTGGCTTTGAGTACTTCAAGGTTGTCTAATCCCTTTTTGATTTCACCCTGTACATCGCTGACAATATGCATTACATGGGAATATTTCTCTATTTTCATCAGCTCTTTGACTTTTACACTGCCGTAGCTGCATACTCTTCCCAAATCATTGCGTCCCAGGTCAAGAAGCATTATATGTTCCGCCCTTTCTTTTGGGTCTTTAAGTAAATTTTCCGACAAAATCCTATCCTCTTCTTCATTTTTGCCTCTAATTCTTGTTCCGGCGATAGGTCTGACCTCGGCAATATTTGCCTCGCAGCGCAGCATTACCTCAGGAGACGAACCGATCAGTTTGGTATCTGAAAATTTTAAATAATACATATAAGGAGATGGGTTTACCATACGCAAAGCCCGGTAGATATCAAATGTTTTAGCATTGATTTGCGTTTTAAAGCGCTGGGAAAGCACGGTCTGGATTATATCTCCTGCTCTTATATACTCCTTCGCCTTGGCAACTGCACGAATGAATTTGGCTTTACTTACATTTGATTTTACATTGAACGGCTGTATTTTTCTGCTTTTTTTCCTTATCCTCAGGGGCTTTTGCAGCATTTTAGCAAGATTATCTATCTTGTTCTTTGCATTATCATATATCTTGTCAAGCGCTCCAGATGTAAGCCTGCCCCTTTTATCGTCCAGATGCACATTGGAGACCACTTTTATTTTATGTGCGATGTGGTCAAAAATCAGGATGGTGTCTGTTAAAACAAAAATACAATCGTATAGTTTTAAGTCGTCAGGATTTTTATCCGGGATATTTTCGAAAAATCTTACCGAATCATAGCTCATATAACCTACAAGACCGCCGCAAAAACGCGGTAACCCATCTACACTGACGAATTTATACTGTCTGATTATTTTTTTAATTTCATCAAGAGGGTCAGTTTTTGTTGTATAGGAAATCTTTTTGAACCGGGAGCCGCTTTTTTGCAGCAGTTCAATGTTTTTCCCCTTGCTTTGAAAGATCAATGAAGGGTTGGACCCCAGAAATGAATATCGTGCGATCTTCTCTCCCCCTTCCACAGATTCCAGAAGGTAGGAGTAAAAGCCTGTATCAATTTTCATGAATGCAGAGACCGGTGTTTCCAGGTCGGCGAGCAGCTCTGTGTATACAGGGATCAAATTACCTTTTTTGCTTAATTTTTTGAATTGTTCTTTGCTCGGATAATACATAGTTACCTGTTTTGTTTTTAAATATTCTTCTAAAAGAGACTATACCATGCGTTTGAAGAAACATGTTCGTTTTCCCGTATGACAGGCAACCCCAATTTGCCTGACCTCAACCAGGAGAGTGTCCTTGTCGCAATCGAAGTGAATTTTTTTAACTATCTGAAAATGACCGGAAGTATCGCCCTTTAACCACAGGCATTTTCTTGAGCGCGAATAATAAGTGGCCAGGCCGGTTGAAATAGTTTTGCTGAGAGAGGATTTATTCATATAGGCTACCATCAGGATATCCTTGTTTTTTGTATCCTGTACTACAGCAGGTATCAAACCGTCTGTGTCATATTTTAAAACATTTAAGGATTTAATGTTCTTAATTCTCAGTTTTTTAAGTTTAGGACGTTTATTTTGCACAATCAATTGCCTCCTTCAGATTTATCTTTCCCTCATAGAGTGCTTTTCCGATGATTACTCCGTATAAATTAATATGTTTTGTCTGGATCTGCCTCAGAGTTTTTATATCTTCAATTGAGGACATTCCTCCTGCGGCTATTATTTTCATTTTTGTAGAGCTTAATATCTCTTCAAGCAGCTGGAGATTAGGTCCCATCAAAGTTCCGTCTTGAGAAATATCCGTTACGACGCATATTTTTATGCCTGCTTTTGCTACGATTCCAATGGCCTCTTTTACACTTAAACGCGTTTGTCCCGTCCAGCCTTTATCCAGAACCAAACCGGCTTTGCTGTCAATACTGACAATGATCTTATCCCGTAGTCTCTGGTTTAGTCCGGGTAAAAAACTCTTGTCCTGGAAAATCCTGGTGCTCATAATAACTTTATGCACGCCTATCCTTATTGCTTCTTCAATATTTTCTTTAGAACGGATCCCTCCCCCTAGATGAATCTTTAAATCAGATTCTTTAATAATTTTTTTTATAACCTCAAGGTTTTTCAACTCACCGGATAAAGCTCCATCCAGGTCAATGATGTGCAGGATCTGAGCACCATTGTCCTTCCATTGCTTTGCAATTTCAACCGGATTTTCAGAATAAATAGTTTCTTTATTGTAAAGGCCTCGGTATAAACGTACTACATTGCCCTTACGCAGATCTATTGCCGGGATTACCATTAACATTTTAGTCAATTATCCCCTTTGTTGATGGTACGCCTTTGCGTCTTAGATCAATTTGTGTGGCCATATCAATTGCTTTTCCCATTGCTTTAAACAATGCTTCTAGAATATGATGCAAATCACCTTCCCCTGATTTAATAATATAAACCAGACTTATGCCTGAATGCTGTAAAAATGATTCCAAAAACTCTTCGGCATGCTTGAAGGTAAAATCCGTATTGTCAAAAGTATCATTTTCAAGTTTGGAAGCTATGGGAGTATAAACATGATCTTTCTCAATAATCACTGCATGTAAAAATGGCCTGCCGCTAATGTCAATTACTGCCTCAACCGCAACCTTATCCATGGCCACGGTAAAACAACCATAGCGGTTAATACCCTGCTTTTCACCTAAAGCCTGCTTAAATGCCTTACCCAGAGCAATTCCGATGTCCTCGATAATATGATGCGGTAAGTCTCCCCGGGCTTCAAGTTCAAGATCAAAAAGCCCGTGAAAAGCGAATAATGTTAAAAGATGGTTTAGCGGCTCAAAACTGGTTTTGATGTTTGTCAGGCCGCTTCCGTCAATATTAAGTTTACCGTTTATATCAACTTCGTTAGTTTTTCTTTTTATTTTCGCAGATCTTTGATTTACCATAATAAGTTCTCCTATTCCAATCTTGACTTTAAAGATTGGATATGTTTCTTCATGCCTTCAAGCGAAGCTATCTTTTCAACCGCAGGTGCTACCTTTTCAAGCGCTTTTTTGGAATAACTGATAATATGTGTACTTTTAATGAAATCAGATACCCTTAGCCCGGAAAAAAATCTGGCTGTGCCGGATGTAGGCAATACATGGCTTGGCCCGGAAATATAATCCCCGAGTACCACAGGAGAATAAGCTCCGATAAACACAGCTCCCGCGTGCCTGACCTTTTTAAGCATTTTTTCCGGCTGCTTTACCATGATTTCCAGATGTTCGGGGGCAATTCGGTTAGAAACACTGACCGCCTCATCCAAATTCTGCACCAGTATAACAAAACCGTTAGAAACCTCTTTTCGCACTATGCTGGCAAGTTTTTTTGATGTGGTTATCAGTATGGCAATTCCGAATTTATGTTCTGCCTGCGCCTGCAGGTCAGCGATTACATGTGCGGGGTTTGCAAAATTATTAGCAATGATCACTACCTCGCTGGGGCCGGCGAGCATATCAATATCACAATATCCGAAAACCTGCCGTTTAGCTTCAGTGACATAATCGTTTCCAGGCCCGACGATCTTATCGACTTTCGGTACGCTTTTTGTGCCAAAAGCCATTGCCCCGATCGCCTGTGCACCGCCCAGCTTGTAAACGGCTGTAACTTTCAGCAAATTGGCAACGGCAAGGATATAGGGATTTACCTCTCCGTTAGCATTGGGCGGAGTGGCTAAATATATTTCATCAACACCGGCAATCTTAGCCGGTAAAACGCTCATATAAACAGATGAGACCAGCGGTGCAGTTCCGCTGGGAACATATACGCCGACTTTTTCCAGAGGCCGCAGGATCTCCCCCAGAGTGATCCCGTCTTCATCCTTAATTTTCCAGGATTTTTTTAATTGTTTTTTATAAAAACTAGTAACATTGTTGATTGCAATCTTCAGGCTGGATATAAAAGCCGCATCAATATTTTGAAAAGCTGCGCTTGTCTCAGATTCGCTTACCTTAAGCTGCCTCGGCGTTAAAGTTGCGTTATCAAGCTTTTTAGTGTAATAGATCAGCGCGTCGTCACCCTTTGTGCTTACATCTTGAAGAATCCTCTCAACTGTTCTTTTAACCCGGACTTTGCGTTTGGCAAGCCGGCTGTAAACTTTCTCTAATGTTTTACCCGAAAATTTCACCACTTTCATTCTATACCCCATCCTTCAAAATTTAATGTTATTTAAATGATCTTCTATTATTTTTGAAGATTTCTTTATTGCTTTTTGTAAAAGAGCGGCATCTTTGGCTCCTGCCTGCGCGAGTTCTTTTTTGCCTCCGCCGCCTCCTCCGCAAACTGCGGTGATCTCCTTTATGATCTTTACTGCATCCAGGCCTTTTTGCGTAAGAGTTTTACTGATTCCCACAAGAAGTGACGGTTTGTTCTGGCCTGTAGACCCCAACACACAAATAACCGGATCCTTTTGCGTCCTTATCATGTCGCTCATATTGCGCAGGGCATTCATGTCATAATCCTCGAATTCTTTTATTAACACGCTGATACCGTTTACGCTTGCTGCCTGTTTTATTAACTCTTGAGATTCATGAGCAATATTGCCGGCTTTTATTCTCGATATTTCTTTTTCCAAAGACTTTAACTGCTGCACGGTCTTTTCCGCCGCTGTTACCAG
>JAZDHG010000110.1:0-6773 GCA_043806135.1 Candidatus Omnitrophota bacterium | reverse complement strand
ATTGATCAACAAAATAGCTTGTATTAAAAACAGTGATATTACTTTGTATACTTTCTTCATTTTTTCCCTTTTTCTAAATGGATTGCCCTACTAAGATAAGCGAAAACCCGTTGGCTTTTGTTCCAAGAGATAGAAATCCGGGTAATTTTTCACCGATGATCATCTCATCTGGCAATTTTTTTCCCTTTCTGCTGAATAATTCCTGCCTGATCTTATCCGTTAGTAATATAGAGATCGGCCCGGCTAATGCATGTATTGCCACAGCTTCATACCCGTCCCCGTCCAAAGGTTTAGGAATAAGAACAGGAGAACCTGAGTTTCCAGGCCCGCTGATTGCTCCAGCTAAAAAACAGAGTTCGCCAAGCGGAACAACCCATCCGGAAGATACAGCATTATCATTCATGTCATAACCGCTAACCAAAGCAGCCATCTGCTCTTTCACTGCTCCTTGTGCAATATTAATAGGTATTAAAGAATCTCCCTTTACTTCATCTTTTTTTATCTCAAGCACTGCGATGTCCCTTAGACCCAGCCTATCCTGCATAAAACTTAAAACTACTTCGGCTTTGCCGATATATTTTGGTGGTCTGTTATGCGTCTTAATTAAAACCTCAGTCATCCCTTCAATTACATGATTATTTGTAACAAGAGTATAACTCCCCTCTTTTTCTTCTAAAACCCAGGCACTTCCTATAGGATTGCCTTTTCCATCGCAGACAGCAACAATACTTCTTACAAACCTACCTTGCTTTTTTGCTTTATAAATCTTCTCCTGCTGCCTTACTTTAACATCCTTATCTAAATTTAAAACTGCAGCTTTAATTTTTTCTACTACAGCTTTAATATCATCAAGATGCGAAATACGGGTTAATATTGACATCCTTGTCTTGTGAACTGCCCCAATGGATTGCAGTTCCGGTGAGTTAAAAAACGCTCCCAGCACCGCGCTTCGTTCTTTTACATCATCAAATCTGAGTATTGTTTCAAGGATTGGCTTTATCTGCTCGTCACTAATATTATTTTTTTCAAATTTATTTAGCAGGGTGGCAATACTTAAGGCAGTATCAACATCAGCTACGATCAATATAATTTGTCTGGCATTCCTTGAGTTAATAAGCACCTCAAGCATAAAGTTTATATAATCACTGTCCACCTGTTTTTGTTCAAAGACATGGATAAAAGCAGCTATTTCATCCGCCGCATCCATCATATACCTTGTACGCTCTTTTACATTTCCTCCATCTGAGAGTTTGAGAAGGATCGTTCCTACAAAATCAATATCAATGCCTCTTTCTATAAGAGCCTGTGTAAGGGAAGCAAATAATTCCTCTTCTGTGGCGTCTTTTAATCTTACGCCTTTGACCTCATCAAGAGAATTTGTTGAAAAAGGATATGAGGATAAATACTCAGGGAAATCCGGTTCGCTTATTCTAATGGCCAGATCAGAAAAGATCTGTTGCAGCAAGGAACTGCTGATTCTGGCAACCGGAGCAAGGCAATCCGGCTTTATGCGCTCCTGTAACGCATCAGCAAAAGAAGCATTGCAAACCAGGCAAGTAAGCGTAAAAATTGTTATTAGTGATCTTGTAGATATTCTTGCGAAAAAACGAAGCATTAAGTGCTCACTCCCGTTAATATACTTTTTTAATAACTCCTTCAAAACCAGGATGTTAGGACTGGTTACCAGTAGATAAAAAAAGGTGATAAAGTATACCATAATATTCAGGGGTTTACAAGAAAATGGAAGGATTTTTAGTATAATGTCTTGAAAGCATAACTCAATTTATAACAATATGTTATGCAGGTTAATGCAGCTAAATTGCCTGCCCGATAGCAGCCTGAGAAAGCTCTCTTTCCAATAGCTGCTGAAATTTAAGTTCCTCAAGTTTTATTTGAAAAGCAGCGGCTTTATCAATAGATTCCTGCAATCTTGCCTCTGCCCTGCTTATTCTTGTCTGCCACATCTGCTGATTAGACTGATCAATATCCATTAAAATCTTCCCTATCGCTATGCTGAAATTATCACATATAATTGCAAATTGATAATTTCCATTGTTTGACAAACTAACGCCCAGGCCATTAAAGGCTTCAAATATCTCCTCATAAATATGGCTATTATCTTTTAATACTGAATTGTTACTTTCACTAAGCAGTAATAATAAACTCTGCATCCTTGGGAAAAGAGTTCCGTTTTCCGCAAAAAATTGACTCATAAAATCAGTAGTATTATATGTGGAAAAATATCTGGATATTTTGTTCAGCAAAACACCTAAAAGAAGTGATCTTATATAATCATACTTTGTAATTTCCGGATTAATACGGTCTAAGATCAGTTGGGATCTTGCTTTAACATTGTCCATAACTATGTACATCCTATCAAGCCTGTCATAGTTATCAGGATTAATGTTTTCAAAATCAGCGCTTATTTTTTGAAATGAATTTTGAAAATCTAAAAGCTGTTTTTCAAATCCACCCAAAAAAGCATTTATGATTAAAATGAAATCCCGCATGGAAACATCCGCCTTACTGGCACCTGAAAGAAGATCATAGAGGATCCCCGATACTTCTGTTAAGGAATATTTCATGTTTGTCTCTTTTACATGCGCAAATGTAGATGCAAGATCAGCATTCATAACATTTTTGGGCATGCCCTGTTCATCCAGTATTACCCGTATATTCTCTGCTTTTCTATCGGCAAGTCCCAATATAAATGCACTAGCCGCAGCCCTCCCGCTAAGACGGCTAAGCTCCTGCATAAACTCCGGATTACGGTACTGCTCATTTTGGATTTTACCCATATTAAACTGTCCTATGGGTTTTATCAAAAACAGATTATTTCCGTAACGCCTTGTATCTGAGGCAGCAATACCCAAAATTTTGAGAACATAGCATCCTATCTCATCCATAGCATAAGAATACTCTTCTTTAAAAATATATTCCTCCTTGTGCCCGTCCTCAAAACTTATTACTATACGTGCCCAAAGTTTACCGCCTTCCTGAATAAACTTATCCCTAGACTCTGTAAACCTGAAATTAATCATACGGTTTGCCTTATCTGTATCAGATACGTCTCTGTTGTGCTCCGCAATAATAGTTTTTATATGCCCCCCAATCTTCTCTTCCACTTCATTTTTAGGCACAAAGTCATCAGCCTGCAAAGCTAATCCTTTTAACCAGTTCTGTTCTAAAATATTCAACTGCTCTACCGCTTTCCAGGCAAGATCTTCTTCTAATTTCTCATGATCTAATTCAACCGACGCATCATACTTAATTATATTTTGTTCAGGATCTTTAACACGGGAATATTCCTTTAAAGTGCGGGTTTTATTCAAACGCTCAAGCATCTTACCCACAGGCTCATTCCCAAATGTAAATCTATCCCAGATTATATTAATTCTGCCTATCTTTATTTTACTAGGGCGGTTAAAATCGCTAGTAACAGCGTTTATAAATTCCTCAAACCTGCTGTTTATCTGTACCAGGGTAAGATTTTCTGCTTCTTTTTCTTTGCCTTTTTTGGGAACAAGCGCAACAACCGGCCCAGACGGAGGGCCGCGCGATAGAATAACATCAAAGATTTCAAAGATCTTTATATTTTGCATAGCCGACATACGGATTCGCGCGATTACTTCATCTCCGGCTATATAACCATATGCCTCATTGTTAACCTTAAAATCCCTGATTTCGTTGCGGTTATCTTCAGCCACTTTACCTTCAGCAAGTTCCTTCCTATAATTATCATCGTACTGCTCAATTTTCCGATCTTCCTTATCTAAAGCAGGATCATCATGGTAATCATAGACCTGCATTGCAAAGGTAATTACTCCCTGCTTATTGCGAAGTCCATCTACAGCACTCCGGAAACTATCCTGTGATGAATAATAACGCACAAAAGAAATACCCGGCACTAACGCTCCCTTAGATATTCCCATTTTCTCTAAAATATTTGCCTTTTCCTGCAGGGCCTGAAAATCTTTTACCTGCTGTTTTGCTTCATCTGTTGTAGTAATACTTTCTCCGGTTTCGCTTTTTCTGCTGAATCTCTGTTCACTTTCAACATATCCTTGGCCCAGATTTTTAAATACCTCTTTGGAAGCATCTTTTCTATGTGCGGCAAAGTTATGCGTCTTTTCATAACTGTCCTCTCCGTCCACATCATGAATTTGTGTTTCTTCTTTCTGAGCAAGGCCAATTGACAGGCTGAAACTTGCCTGATTATATTTTTCCTGATTAAGATGAAGATTATCAAGCCAAGAAGGCTGTAAAGAAATATGCCCAAAATCCTTTGCCCCAAACAAAGTTTCCTTATCAATCTTATCGTTAATTATTTCAATAAATTCATTAAGTTTTTCTTTTCCTTTTAAACCGCCTTCTTGCTGCGGAACAATTAAAACTGTATGGCGTCCGACAGTATCCGTTCTCCCTCCCATCTGTTTTATTATCGCTTTTATTTCCGGATCTATCGAGCCTATTCCCAGTGAACCAAGCGCATAGGACATGCTTTCAACTTTTTCTTTTACTATATTGGCGATCTCAACAGCCCTGTCTTTATTACCGTTAGTATTTATCGCCAGGACAAACTCATCGCCTCCGCGGCGCAGATGCACAGAGTTTTCCTGTCCGGTTATTCTATTAACCTCAGCAATCGCTTCCATTAAGAAATCAAGCGGCAAGTTTACATTTTCTTTACCGGCATAAGCATTGGTTAAGCGCATAAGGTTAATGTCAATAAAAACTACTGCATCAACTTGATTTTTGTTGAATCTTTCTCTGATAAGTTTTTCCCTGCTGTCTTCTGTCTGGGCAGGAGCAATGCCGTTAGTATGCTGGATTCTTTCTTCGATTAAAGCATCCATGTAATCTTTAAAATCAGGATTAACTTCATAAAGCTCACGAAAAACCTCGGCCGGAAAATTTATAAGTTCAGTTTTAGCTGTAGCCGCTTCTACTCTGGCTGTACGCGGCAGGTTTTCAATTGCACCCATCTCTCCCATCACCATACCCGGGCCAAGCGTAGCCACGGTGTATCCGGTTCTTTTAACAGCCAGCTGTCCTGAGAGCACGACAAAAACCCCTTCATCAGCTTCAGGCTTGTCCTCATCAAGGATTACATCCTCATAGACATACTCAACAACCTTAGAACTATTTAGAAGCTTTTCTTTGCTTGCATCATCCAGTTTGCCCCAGAATTCAGTAACGCTTAAAACTTCACCTAAATCAAATTTTTCTTTTTGTTTTTGCTGATTGACCTTTCCTGTTACTAAATACCCGGCCAGTTCCGATTCAACCAGTTTTACTGCCGCATTATTCAGCACTTTTTTTTCTTTTGCTTTCTTGATAAAATCTCTTAAAAGGTTTACTTCTTTTGTTTGTTCAAGATCCGGGATTGGATTGCCATTGGTGTCCAGTCCTGATTCCAGGGTTCCAATAGCAAGATCGATATTCCCGCTGTAATTAATATTAGCAATACGTTTTTCAATCTGTGATTTATCTCCTTTTGCTTCTTTCTCTTTTTTTAAATACTGCTGCATTCCAAGTGTTTTATATTCTGCATCCTCAACCTCAAGCAGATATCTTAGTCTTTGGGCATCTGCAAATTCTTGAAATTCATGGCTCTTCCCTGCCTGTTCAAAATTCGTTTGTGTGGCAGGAGCGGTATGGTCGCCCTTTTCACTATCATGACGAAATTCTTTGCTGAGATTAACCACCATATAAAGATAATTCTCGTCTGCGCCCCATATGTCAGCTAAAGCAAGAGTTTTGCCGCCAAAGATCGTATCCATTACCAACTGTCTGTCCGCAGAATTATTTAGATCAGCATTGGAAAAATGCTTCGCAAAATAAATTTCAAGATCTTTCCACTGGAGATTCGAGAGTTTTTTATTTTGTTCAAGCTTATCAAGCAAAACATACATTCTATTATCAAGTTTGACTTCCCCGGCAAACGGCTCTCCAAGCCGCATTTGTGTTTTATCAATCATATAAAGCACGGAATCAACCTCCTGGGAGCTTAAAAGTTTAGACTGTTCTTTGACAAACTCTCGGAATCTTTCCATACTCCGCGCTTCATGATCTATTCGCAGATAAAGCCCCTCAGATTTAAAGTAGCCAAGATCATGCATATAAATTGCCAGCCGAATAAGCGTGGCCATGCGCGTTTTGTTTTTAAAGGGCAGATGATCAATAATCGCATCAAAAAACTCAAACAACTCATTAAAATGCCCCACATTATGATATCCGATCAAATCAAAAAGACTTTCCGGATGGGTAATCACATCAAGAACAAAAACCCAGGCCCATTCCAATGTCGGATTATCCGGGTACTTTTTCAGATCAACACCGGCCTGTTCTCTGCCCCGTTCTTTTAGTAACAATTTTGTCTGTTCTACTGGGTCATCAACTAATGTATCCCATTTTACATTGATTGGTTCTGTTTGCCCTTTAACGGATACTCTAAACCCGGTTGAGGTCACTACCAGTTCATCAAGCCATCCTTGATCTCGTATTTCTTTGACCAGTGCATTAGGGCCAAGAATACCTTTAATGATCTTTAAATCAAGATCTTTTCTTTCGGAAATCATTGTGCCTTTTTTCTGATCGTTTGCCGGGATAATCCCCATAAATTCAATAGTTATGTTTGCATCTTCAAGCAGGTCTTTTATATGCTCTATATCACGGGGCAGATTATCCGGCAAAAGATGCAATGTGCCAAATAAATACTGAGTATCACCATCAACTATTTTCCTGCCTTTAAAAGCAACTGCTGTACAATC
>JAZDHG010000109.1:0-26698 GCA_043806135.1 Candidatus Omnitrophota bacterium | reverse complement strand
TTATACTCTGCACCTATACTTTGCGCACAGTCTTCAATAACAAAAATATCCATTTTTTTAATAAGATCCATATCAGCAGGACAACCAAACATATGAGCGGCAATAACTGCTTTTGTTTTAGGTGTAATAAGCTTTTTAGCTAAATCAGGCAGGATGTTAAATGTTCTCAGGTCAACATCGCATAAAACCGGTCTTGCACGTACATACTGCACAGCATTAAGAACTGACCGGCAGACATAATTAGGGATGATCACCTCATCACCATCTTTAATCCCCAATGCAAGCAAGGCCAAATGCAGCGCTGCCGTACCTGTTGATGCAGCAATAGCATAATCTGTACCAATATTACGGCTCATATTTTGCTCTAACCGCCGCACCTCTTTTCCTTCAGCCAGATATCTACTGACAAGCAATTTGATCAATGCTTTTCTCTCTGCACCATTAAGCATAACTCCAGAATGTTCTATTTTATTAACCACGATCACCTACCATCAAACAATGTTAAACGCACCACATTAATCTCTAAAAACCATCATATCATAACGAACCATTTTCAAAATACTTTTTACTGTAACACATTAACAAACAAAAATTTTGATATTAGCTTTGCAATTAACAGGCTCCCCTGGATATTATAATGACCGTCATACTTGGCCAGTTTGAAATTCTTACAGTTATTCATATACATGGGATTATCAAAAAGCTGGAAAACATAAAAATTCTCATGCTGTAAATCCTTTTCCAGAAATTCAAAGATTTGCCTGTTTTCGAAGACAAATACTGCCTTCATACCCTTGGAAGATATTTTTTTTAGATCACTAATAGCGGTCCGTGTTTCATTAATTACCTTTTCAATTCTTTTAGGATTCTTATCTTTTGAAGCCTTCCTGACATTAAGAATATGATAAAAACGATACGTCATCCAATGCCTTATCAGCCATTTTTGCGGCGCTGGCAAAGTAGACTGTTCATCCAGAGTTATCTTAACATTAAGATCATTTTGTATAACATAAAAAATTGCCATATCCGGGTTAAACTTGACTATCTTATCTTTAAGAAATTCGATTTCCTGCATAAGATTGTATCCTGGGACCCCACAATTAATTACTTCATATCTGGTTTCCTCTGACTTTTGGTTAAGTATATCTTCCAGCTTTTTAGGTATGGTTTTTTCTACATTAACCCCCAAACCGAAAAGCATTGAATCCCCCATGCACAATATACGAAAAGTTTGGTTTTCTTTATTCAGTCTATATACTCTGTCCCTCAAACCCTGCTCCGATATTTCAATTTTAGTCATAGGTAATTTACAAAAAACGCCCTCGTAATAAATATTCGTTGAAGGTTTTAAATTATAACTCAGTTTTTGGTCGTATGTTTTATTGAAGATTTTAAACAATTCAAACCTTACAGGTTTAGTAATGCGAAAAAAAATCTCTGAAATAACAAAAAATAAAAGCAGTAAAACAAAAAATACCCTCTTCCAATTAAGTTTTCTTGTCAAGTTTTTCCTGAAGGTTATTCTCAAACGTAAACGTTTCTTGCCATTCTTTACTATTTCAATTTTTTTAGAGTGCTTCATAAATACTGCAGTCAGCTATACACAATCTGCTCCCTGTTTATTAAAATATTTTTTACACAAAACAGCAAGGGGAAAACCAGTCAAAACCCTGTCAGTAAGTTTATGCAAATCTCTTGCTGGGATTTTTTTCAGTAAAATAGTGCTTTGCAAGTTTCGTTCGATCATAAACTCAGGCTTTTCCCTTAAGCCCTACTAATCTAGTAATAAATTTATCATTTAAATATTGATGCAGTATCATCTTTTGTTTTTTTGCTGCCGGAACAAACGGATTAAAGCACCATAAACACACTAATATTTTCTTGAAAGAGACTTTAAAAATATTTTTTATCATTGCAGAATATAAATTTAAAACACGCCGTCTTCCCCAGACATCGGTCTTTCTGTTTCTAAAAAGTATTTTTGTTAAATTCATGTTTAATAATCCCTTTAGATTCTTCACATATGCCGCAAGGCGCCCCCTGTTATTTAATTCATATCCTGCTAAAATTCCCGCATAGAACGGGTTAACCCCTTTCAACCGGGTATTCCAGAGCTTTTCGTAAGAGCACGAGTTTTTTAAAGGAATTACCTGGGCATGCTGTGCCATATCACAGATCTCAAAACAGTGAGAGCTTTCAGCCACAGGCGTATCATTAATATCCAGTAAATCCTGCACAAAGCACCCTACAACTAAAATATTGTGCTTTTTAAGTATTGCATAGACTCTCTTATAATCATCAAATTTTTGGACATTATCGAGATTTTTCCCGTTAGCGTCCACTTTCTTCACATTTAAATCTTCAAAACCTACAAAAATCTCTTTGGCGCCAGCCTTAGCTGCATATTCCACCAGATCAGGATGATTCAAAATATTGTCGGCGCGAAAAAACATCCAAATATTCAATTCCATTTTCAATTGGATTATTTCCTTGAAAATAGTCAAATCACGCTCATAGTTTGCCCCAAAATTATCATCTGAAATTATAATATTTCTGCATCCCAGTTCATATAATCTTTTCAGCTCATCAATCACACGCCCGGCGCTTTTATATCTTTGTTTCTTTTTCCACATCCAATGCAGAAACATATCCTTGCTCATTGTAGCACAGAACATCAGACGTACTCTGTCTTCCAGTGAAAGTTCTATGAATTTTTCAGGTCTTATATCATCTCCCAGGTTTTGCCTCCAGGTAAATTCTTCCTCCAGGAAATCAAGATCCGAGTACATGGATTTATATTCGCTACGAAAAATATAAGGATGATGCACATCAAAAAAATGATAAAAAAGAAAAAACTTATTACTTTTATTCTTTGAGATCCACTGCAAGATTTTATTTACATCTTTTACTCTGTATCCGCTGTAAAATTCATCAAACCCTTTAGCAAAACCATAGGCCCTAGAAAAGAACCCTCCTCCTCCAAATGCAACGGTCCTATAGCCATGTTTTTTCAAAACCTGGACAAAACTTGTTATTTTTTTTGAAAAGATCAATTCTTGTCTTATCGGCAAAGTTACGCCTGAAGTCAAAGGATATAGAGATGTAAAAAAAGAGGTTAAAGAAGGCAGTGTTGCTGCGGCTTGAGTAAAATGGGAGTCAAACAATACACTTTCTTTGGCAAGCCCATCAATATTAGGAGATGTATCGCGGCTATAACCATAACAGCCCAAGTGGTCAGGCCTTAACGCGTCTATACAGATGATTATAATATTGGGGCCAGTCTTCCCGGAGAACTTAGACATATTTATTAGAAAAACTGCCGAAAGCAAACCTGCCAGTGCCGCTATTAGGATTCTCTTTTTCATTTCTCCTCTTTTGACTTGTGATGCATCATATGCCACCAGCCCTTTAATTTTCTGGTTATTTTTTCTGCCATTGGCTGATTGTTAACACTAATTATATATGGCGCCGGCTGATCATAGCATATACGTACATTTGTCAGAACCACTCCCTTCAGGCTCATCATATGCCTCAGTTTTTCCGCAAGCTCATCTCTCTTATTGATTTCAATATAATTAATACCGAAAGATTCCGCCAAAAGCCGAAAATCAGGTCCAGATAAATCTACGGAGGTACTGCGTCCGTAATTTCTGTTTTGAAGCTCCTTGATCAATCCTAATGCTCCATCATTTGCTATTATGATTTTCAAATCAAGCTTTTCCCTTTTTGCCGTCAGCAGTTCAAAACCGTTCATCAAAAAGCTGCCGTCTCCGCAAAGACAGATAACCTCTTTCCCGGGAGATCCTATCTTTGCACCAATGGCTGCCGGCAAACCAAAACCCATTGCCTGGTAATCAACCGGAGATAAAAACGTTCGGGGCTCAAAAACAGGAAACTCCGATATGGCCCAAAGTTGATGATTACCGCAGTCAGTGCACATAATCGCATCCCGCTCGGCAATACTTCTCAACTCAGAAAGCAAACATCTTGGATCAATAATCCCCTTTTCCTGCTCCTTCCCAGCATAATAAGAAAACTTTTTTTTGTCCCTTTGGATTCGATCTATCCTATTTATTTTTTCTTTTAGCCCGTCTTTTTCCAAAAGTTTCAAGATACCAGACACAGCGACCTGCGCATCTGAACACAAGGTTAAAGCAGCCTGATAATTTTTATTAAACACATTGCTATTTTTATCAATATGAATCAGCATCTTAGGCATTTTTAGACTCCATGCTCCTGTTGGTATCTCACTGAATTTACAGCCTACTGCCAACAGAACATCACATTTTCCGATCATGCCCGCAGCAATGGAGGAAAAGCCAACACCTAAAGAAAGAGCGTGATCCTCAGGGAAAACCCCTTTACCGGAAACTGTTGTGGCTACAGGAATAGACAGCATCTGGGATAATCTGCGTATTTTATAGGATGCATCCATAGCACCTCTTCCTGCGTATAAAACAGGTGTTTCACAATTAAGCAATATCTCTGTTATCTGCTTGAGCTTATCCTCAAGATTATCGGTATCTGCCTTTTTTTCCGCTTTTTTATTCTCTTTTTGTTTGCCGTTCTTAAATAAGAGTATATTTTTCTTAAGAATATCCTGGTCTATCTCCACCCCTACCGGACCGGGTTCTCCCTCCTGAGCCAGTCTAAAAGCATCCTGTATAGCCGCAGATAAGCAATCCAGATCATCGACAATAAATAGTTTTTTAAGAACAGGTTTGATCATCTCCTGCTGTTTGACTTCATGAATTCTGAACTGTTTCTTTGATTTGTTCAAGCCAGTCAGGATTATAACAATCGCCGAAGAATCAGCATAAGCCTCTGCAATACCGCTAAGCATATTGCTCAGACCCGGGCCCGGAGTTGCCAGACAAACACCAGTTTTTCCTGTTGCCCGGTAATAACCGTCAGACATAAACAAGGCATTCAGGTCATTGGTCACCAATGTATTCTTTATCTCCGAACCGAAAAATGAATCAAAAATTTCCAAGTTCTGAAAACCCGGCATAGCGAACACATGCTTTACATCTAATTCCTTCAATTCCTTAATAATTAATTGAGCTCCGGTCATTAGCTATGCCCCTCATTTTCTCGACTTTCAGGGTTATCTTGTGCATAAATCCCTTCTATAATATTGTAATAACAAAAAGGCTGCATTTTTCCGTTCTTATAATACAGGCTTGTGCACTTATTGTTTTCATTCAGATCAATATTATGGGCATTAGGCCAGCATTTAATCACAACCGGCAATACAGTTTTGTTTATGCCAATTTTCCTGAAGCCGTAAGTATTACACACTCCCTCGATCATATATCTGATCCCGTAAAGCCTGAACAGATAATAGCACAGCCAGAATATTTTAATTCTAGAACGCATGATCCGCTTAATATTTATCCTCTGGCCTAAAGCGATGTTCTTCTTTTGACAACGTTTAACGTGAAAAAAGAAGCTGCACAGTTTCGGCATATTGTTATTCTTTAGGTTCTCCGGACACCAAGGCACTTCTCTGTAAAATACACTCCAGAATTCCAGTTCCTTAATCACATGGTCTTTGTCGATATCAAGCTCCCGAACAACCAAATCGAGCATTTCTGAGGGACATCGGGCTTCTACATTTAAATGACGTCCGACGGGCGATACTGACCGCAAACGCAGCTGCGAGATAAATGAACGGTTCTCACAACAATAATTAAATAGTTTATCTATCTCAGTATCATTTACTCCCGGGCATATAGTTACAGAAAGCACTGTATTGATCTTTAGACGTTTAAGATTATCTAAAGCCTTTAATTTTTCGCTAAGATACCCCCTACCGTCAGTAACTTCAAATATACGATCATCAAATCCATCAAAAGAAAAAACAACTCCTTTGAGTCCGCTACGCTTTAACTTTAGACAATATTCATAATCTGCCAGTTTAAGCCCGTTAGTCATAAGCAGTGAATTGTTGTTTTTACTAATCAGTTTGATTATCTGCGGCAGGTCTTCGCGGCAAGTCGGTTCCCTGCCGCACAAACAAATGGTATGACCTTTATAACGCTTAATTAACTCCTTTATTTCCTGCCGCGACATCTCCGGATTCTCAGACGACTCATAGCATACCGGACAGTTCATCTGGCAGCGAGAAGAAATATAAAGCATAACAGCTACCGAAGGGATCTGCTCAGATGCTTTCCTCTGTGTCAGGAAATCATAAAACTCCTGGTCTTTTTCAATTATATTCCGGTGAATACCCCCTGACTCATCCTTCTTTTCTAAATATACACACCTTCCTTCACGGATTATTTTAGCATCAATTACACAGCCGGAAAGCGGTGATAAGCTTTTTGTTGCATGACTACAGTCCATAAACAGTTCCTCGAAAACATCCGTTCCATGAAATAAAACAGTTATTTTTTAGCAATAATTATATCTCCTTTGGGGAAAAACCAATATCCCTCGGGGATTATATTACTTATTGTTAATCCGGCATTTTTGAACAATGCCAGAAAATCATCACGACTCATCAAATTTAATGCGTCCATAGAAAACAAGATTTCAACTTTAGGATACTTTGTCAAAAACTCGATAGCATCATCAGTCGTTGCCAGCTGATGCGCATTGACAAACCTGTCACTCATTCCATACTCATATGGCGCCTTTCGTCCCAGACGGGGGATCATGTTGCCCAGCAAGCGCCTTATTGGAGCAAATAGTCTATGATCATACAGTGAACACAGCCACGATGGCAGTGAATTGACCCAGTATAGCAAAGAATAGATGTTACGTAAAAATTTATTCCGCAGAACTATTCTGTCAGTATTGACAATCAGTATTCCCCCCTCTTTCAAAGATTTAGCCATTTTCAGTACAGCAGTCTGAGGATCTTTTAAGTGAATTATCGTTTCCATGCAGCAAACCGCATCAAAATAATCTTTTTTAAGTTCAACATCAGATATGCTCCCTTTTTCAAAACTGATTTTTTCTTCCACTTTGCGCTCTTGGGCATATTCTCTGGCAAATGTAAGCATTTCATCTGATATATCAAGGGCATAGACATACTCTGCGCCGCGCTCAGCGAAATAACAGGCCCAGCGGCCTTTTCCAGTTCCAATATCCGCAACTCTTTCTAATCTACCTTTGCAATTACGAGTGACCTGGGCAAGCTGCTTGCGGTACCAGCGATTCTGTTCCGGCTTCCACCAAGTAGCCACCGTATGCGGCATGGAAAAATACTGTTCGACCTGACTGCTTATCATTGTTTTATTCCCCTGCGTGCTATTATCTTCCTGGCAACCATCCATCCGGATATTATCGCAGATGATACTCCGCAGCCAGGTACAGTCCAATGGCCTGCTAAATAAAGATTATTTATGGGTGTTGTCTGTCCAAGCCTGCTAATCAGTGACTGCGATACACTATTTTCCCAGCCATACATCGCTCCCTTCTGCGCACCGGAAAAATCAAACAGGTCCTCGGGTGTGAATATTTTCTTCACCACAATATGTTTAGAAAGCTCATGTATCTTTGTTTGAGCCAATAAGATCATTTCATCTGCAATCTGTTCCTTGTTAATACGCCAATCCCGTTCAGTTTTCCAAGGGAAAAAAGTAGTCAAGATCAAGGTACTATGCCCTGAAGGAGCAAGTGCAGGATTAATATATGAAGGCGAGTATGCGCTTAGGGCCCCGGGATACCCTGCCTCACATTGTTTAAAACACTCATCATGGTCAAAAGATTTAAAAAAGAAATATTCATGAGTATCAAGCCCGTTATCTCGCACCGGATAATCAAGGCCTAAAAAGACCTTAAACGGCCCCACTGAGACTTTCCCATTCATTATTTTTTTATAATAGGGCTTAGGCAGATCATCGCGATCGAGCATTTGGCTAAATGTCTGCAATGCATCGGCATTGGAGATCACCACCTCAGCGTTAATCCTCTCTCCTGATTCAAGCACGACACCGGTTGCTTTGCGCTTATTAACAACTATCTTTTTAACCGGGCTATTACAAACCACCTTCCCTTTGCAACTTCCAATCAGTTTAACCATTTCATCAGCAATCGCCTGCGACGTGTCCATAGGATAATAAGACCCTTCTAATGTAATCGAACTGATCAGCCCTAAAAAAAGCAACCCGGAGAGCCTATGGGGAGCAAGCCCGACATATGGCCAGCTAATCGCTACCAAAGAACGGATGTCTTTATCTTGATAATAATCTCCCAGTAATTGCGCCGCTGTTTTCCGCATACCAAGAAAAAGCCAGAGTCCCCGAAAGATAATAGCAATTTTTTTTCGCAATGAATAAGAGCAAGAGATCCTGCGCAGCATAAACCGCGGATTGCTGATCAATGAGCTTATTATTCCCATACTATTGCGAAATACGGCAATATCATCGATAAGCCTGCGAGTCTCTTTTTTCCTTTCGGGAAAACGTTTCTCCAATATCTCCTTGAATGCCTCCAAAGAAACCGGAAAATCAAATTCATCATTCGGCCTTATGACCCGGACAAAATTATCAAGTTTTTTAAACCGGATATTATCCTTTATCCCATAAGAATCAAGCACTCTGCTGCATTGACCAGCACTGCCGTCTCCGCCGATTATCTGATGGACCGCCAGGTCAAAAGTATATCCACCCACATTAAATGCTGAGCAATTACCCCCGTAGTTCGAGCCTTTTTCAAAGACAATGACCGAACGTCCTGATCTTGCCAAAGCTGCCGCTGCCGAAAGCCCTCCTGGGCCGCTGCCGATAACGATCACATCATATCTGCTGTTTTGGTTGTTTTTCATTGTTTTTTATTATCCTTTCTGTCAACTTGTGTCAGAGGATACAAGCCTTTCTTAACTAAGCGGCCTATGAATTTTTCATTAAGATATTGATTCAATATCATCTTTTGTTTTTGTTCAGGCAGAATAAGCGGATTAAAACACCACAAAAAAACCATGATCTTTTTTAAATCCACCCGAAAAACATTCTTTATCATCACCATGTAAAGATTCAGAACACGTTTCCTGCCCCAGCTATTGCTTCTGCTTTTATTTGTAAATATATCAATGATCTTTTTATTCATCAAGCCTTTAAAATTATCCCTGTAGGCTGAGAGCCGCCCCCGATTATTAAGTTCATAACCAGTCAATATCCCTGCATAGAACGGATCAACTCCTTTAAGCCTTGTGCTCCACAGTTTTTCATAGGAACCGGAACCTTTCAGCGGAATAACCTGCGCATGCTGCGACATATCGCATATCTCCGAACAATGAGCGTTTTCAACAGATGGAGAATCACTTACATCCAAGAGGTCCTGAACAAAACATCCGACAACAAGAATATTGTTTTTTTTGAGGATGGCATATACCTTTTTATAATCATCGATCCCTTTTACATTTTCAAGCTTTTTCCCGTTAGCATCCACTTTCTGCACATTAAGATCCTCAAAACCGACAAATATCTCTCTTGCCCCTGCCTTGCTCGCATACTCTACGAGATCAGGATGATTAAAAATCGTATCGGCACGAAGAAACAACCAGATATTCAAATCCATTTTCAGCCGTGCTAATTCCTTAAGGATAACCAGATCTCGTTCATAGCATCCTCCAAAATTATCATCTGAAATAATGATGTTTCTACAGCCCAGTGCATAAAGCCTGCGCATCTCCTCAACCACGCGCCCGGCACTTTTATATCTCTGGCGCCTTTTCCACATCCAATGCACCCAGCAAAAATTGCACTTTCCTATACATCCTCTTGAGGTTTCTAAGCAAGCCGCAATATTATCACTGCCGCCGGAACCTCGGGAAATCTCAAAATTAACTAGATCCCACCGAGGCAAAGGCAGGTCATCAAGGGACTCGATAAGATCTCTATCCTTTGTAGAAACGATCTTATTTTCTCCGTTTTTGTAGGTAATACCTTTTACAGACGACAAATCCCGGTTATTCTTCAGAACCTCCACAAGCTCTTTAAAAGTCTCCTCACCTTCGTGCTTAACAATTATATCCGCTCCTTTTTCAATCCACTCCCTGTCAAAAGCAGTAGCATGATGACCGCCAAGTACGATTATCGCATTCTTATTTACTTTCCTGATCATGCGTACAGCTATCTCCATATTAAGCACAAGCTGAGGCGGCACCATGCTCATCGCGATTATATCGTAATCTTTAAGCATTTTTACATAGTCTTTCATACTGATCTTTTCTACAAAAGCGTCAAAAATGCGGCATTCCTCATCCTCAACCATAGCCGCCAGCTGCGTGAAAGCAACTCCCAGCGCCTTGCAAATGACCCGCAGCGTATCAGCCGTAAATGGCCATCGCTCATGAATGATCTTAGGATTCAGGAAGAGAATTTTCATCGGTTAAATCGCCTTTCGTTTTTTAGCAGCTTACTCTGGTCAATGACTTTCGCATAGGTCGGCTGATATTCTAATTTTCCTTCTTCAGAGCTGATAGCCAGAAGCTCTTCACAATATTTATCAGCCATATCAAGATCCATCTTATAAAAGTCGCAAAAGTCCGTGCAGGTAACAAACAGCATCCCCTGTCCCTGCCGGGCATTTTCTATCTTTTTCCCGCCTAAAAAGAACCTTAACGCCTTAAAACAAAATTTTATACTTTTTAAGGATATCAAGGCTCTCATTATTTTTACTAAATGAATTGCCTGCCGAAACTTTCCGGCTCCTGTCTTAAGCTGATGGATATAACCATCGACCATCTTTTCAACCTTAGGCAGATCGATAAAATCTGCTATGCTTTTATAACGTCTTTCATGGCTATCCCATACGAGCATGAACATTGTAAACCAAAAACACCGCCGAAACCTAGCGAATCTGTATACAACATACATAAGTTTCTGAAACATTCTCAGGTCATCAACCTTAATCAGCCCTTTAGTCTGGTCCTCAATTATCTTTAAGAATTCATGGCAATGAGGGATTGAACATTCATTAAATTCGTCAGCCTTGCCAACCTTTATCAGCGGCAGAAATCCTATTTGACGGATAAAGCTGTTTTCTTCTGCATACTTAATTATAGACAATATCTCCTGTTCATTTATCCCTTTTGCCAAAGTCACGTTTAAGGTCGTTGAGATATTCAGCTCTTTCAGGTTTTCTAGTGCTTTGATCTTGTTCTCTATCAAAGACGCACTTCTTAGTTTTTCATATGTCTGATCGTTGAATCCGTCAAACTGTAAATAAACATGCTTTAGCCCTGCTTTTTTAAGTTTACATAAAAAATCAATATCAGCTATTTTTTGCCCATTAGTAAAAAGCATCGCCGTTTTCTTGTGTTTTTTAAACAGTTCCAGCACCTTTTCAATCAGGGGATGCTCGGTCGGCTCCATGCCCCAGAGTATAAACTCCTTCCGTTTATTAGCCATTATGATCTTTTCGATGTCATCAAGCGACATATCTGAAGAAGCATTGCCTACTGTACTCATAACGCTGCATATTGGACAGTTCATAGAACACCGCGGAGTAAGCACTATCTCAAGAATACGCACCGGCAGATTTTCCGGGACAATGGTGTAATAAGCATCCGACAGTTCCTGAAAATAATCAGGCATCGCGGATAAAAACACCTCCATATCCCCGTGTTCCGGGCAATATTTAAGCATAAACACCTTATCATTTTTCACGACAAGTTCCGCCGGCACATCCCTCAAACAGACATGGCAAATACTTTTAGTCCTGCGAAACACATGATGTTCTATCCTTGCTTTATCTGGTGCAAACATGCTTTACTTTTCCTTTTGCTGATTTATAAGAACTGAGCCTCAGACCAAAATCATAGTTTATTTTCAATATTAAAAACTTAACATAAAGACAAATTCTTGAGGTTATCCGCCTGAGAGTAATGCTAAAAGGCCGGTATTTAAAAACCACTGCTGTTTTTTCAAGCTGGATTACAGATGAACTGACCCTATACTTCATGACAGAATCAAAAAACCGCAGAAGCATCTTTATCGGGAATAAATAGGTCAACAGCAGCCAAAAGTGAACTCGGGCAAAATCAAGATCGCAGCTGTCTCCTCCATAAGTAAATAAGCGGGGGTTTAACCCATGATTGATCTTGTTCATATCTGCCTCATCAAGTAACCCCATATCCCCGGCAATAGCGGTGATCCTTGTCTTCGGAAAAAATCTCAAGCCGTAAAAAGACGCAAGCACTCTTTTCTGCGCATAGAATTTTAAAGATGCTTTTACATCGTTGAATTCCTGCCCAGGCAGTCCGTATATATTCTCACAAAGCACCCTTATCCCCGCGCGCTTCAAAACATCTATTGTATTGTTAATATCAGAATTATCATAATATCTCCCAAGAACCTGTTCTCTTATTTTAGAAGAATATGACTGCACGCCGATCTCTACCAGATAGCACCCGGCTTCTTTTAAAATACGAGCAGTCTCCTCTTTGACATGATGCAGCCAAAGCTGGCAGTCAAAAGCAAGTACAACCTCCTTTTTGTAACGATTGAAGAACTCCCGGAACCAATCCTGATCATGGTTAAAGATATCATCAGCAAAACGAACACTTGTATAGCTGCGTCCTTTGCACCCTGTCACTAGTTCATCAAGTACGTTCGCCACACTTCTGCGGCGAAAATATTCCCCTTTTCCGTGATAAAGCTGCTTGTAGTAACTATTAAAACAATATGAGCAGTCAAAAAAACATCCCCGGCTGGTCATACAAGTATATGTATGTCTGAAAAAAGAAGCTTGTTTATAATATATCTCCTTATCCGGAAACGGCAGCTCATCAAGATTTGATATTAAAGGACGAATCTTATTTTCAATAATACTATTTTTATCTTTTGCCCAGATATTACTTATCTCATGTGGCTTATTGCCCTTTTGCAAACTTTCTACAAGCTCAAGGAATGCATATTCCCCTTCACCTACACAAACATAATCAACAGCTTTATTCTTAATAACCACATCTGGAACAGCAGTGGGATGAATACCTCCAAAAACAATAGGTTTATCATAATGCTCTTTAATCTTCGCAGCAATTTTAATATTCATCTGATAATAATCAGAAACTGTGGAAAATCCTACTAAATCCGGCTGATATTTTTTTATTCCAGCTGCAATATAGCTGCTGAAGTCAAAAAAACTGCTGTTTTTTCCTGAGTTTAAATACAGGGCATCATCCCTGCCTATACACGGTTCAAGAAACAGTTCAACTTCATGTCCATGTTTTTTTAAAATTGCGCTTATATATTCAACTCCAAGACTCTCGTATGGACCGCTTACAAATGCAACCTTCATCTAAATTTTTTCCTTACTGCATAAGCTAAAATTATAGCGGGATATTTAACATATCTCATGAATCCCACCTTTCTAAAAAAAACAATAGAACCTGCGCATATCCATCGCTGAATATATTCAAACGGATTACCAAACCACAATATACCGTTAAAAAACGTGTAGATTGCTCCGAAAAATTTCAAAATACCCGTCATCTTTTTCTCAAGTAAAAATTCTACCCCTTCAGGCGGCAGAATATTCAGCAATAATATTGCAGACTGATAAAGCTGTATCTGCGGATTATTCTTCTTGCCTATCATGGTAAACGGAGGCGATTCTGTTTCTCCGTTAAGCTGCTGCCTGCTTTGAGCATCAAAATTCATCTTTTCAATTATCTTTGTCTTAGGGAATAAACGCAGCATATACACATTCACCTTGTCCGCCCGAGCTCTTTTATGAAAATCAATTATTTGGCGATAGTCGCCTACTCTCTCTTGCGGCAGACCAAAAATATATTCAGTAATACATTTTATTCTGTTCTTTTGCAGTATCTTAATTGCATCAGCAACCTGTTCATTGCTATAATATCTATGCAGAATCTCTCTTCTGATCCTTTCATTAAGGGTTTGCACTCCCATCTCAACACTATAACAGCTTAATCTTTTAAGACATCTTACACTTTGAGCAGTTATTGAATTCGGCGAAACCCAGCAAAAAGACATGAGCCCAATCTTTTTCTCATATATGCTGCTGAACTGATCAAGCCATTTAATATCATAAGTTAGCAATTCATCATCAAAAATTACGATTTTCGGCTTAAAGTTTTTTTTTGCATACTCAAGCTCATGGATCACATTCGCAACAGAGCGCTTTCTAATAAAGCTGCCTTTATTACGATAAAGCTCCTTCATATAGCTGCTATTACAGTATGAACAGGAATGCGGGCACCCTCTTCCGGTCATAATAGTGTAATCGTCCTGCTTGCAGGCTTCTTCATAGAAAAACTGCTTATCCGGCAGCGGCAGCGAGTCAAGATCCTCGCATAACGGGCGAACTTCATTCTTAAAAATTCGGGTTCCCTTTTTATACCAAATATTCTTTATGTCGAAATCCTTCTTTTTTTCAGCTAAAGCATCGACAAGATCAGCAAGTGCATATTCTCCCTCTCCCCGGACTACAAAATCAACACAACTATGCTGCAAGACATGTTCCGGCAAAGTAGTAGGATGTATCCCGCCGAAAACAACAGGAACTGACATTGCAGCTTTCACATGCTTGGCCACATTAAGTGCCCAGTGACTGAGCGGTGTTATCACAGACAGAGCCACAACATCCGGCTTATATTGCTGAAGACGGCGCATCAAAACGCCATTATAATCAAAAACTTTTGACAATATATTACTTCTGATATATTGTCCTTGGAACAATACCGGATCGAAAAACAGTTTTGTACTATGCCCGCGCATCTTAAGTACCGACGATAGATACTCAACACCTAATAATTCACATTCTGCGGTTATAAAAGCTATTTTCATTGTTTTCTATTTTTTTTAAAAACTCCAAGTGCTATGGCAGCGATGATAAAAGTAGCCAAAGCAATGATAATCCCCGCATAGAGGTGTATAGGAACATAGTCTAATCGGACTTCATAATCACCGGTCTCAGTCAGATTTACTGACAGCAGGTTCTTATACCATTCCTCCGCCACGGTTTTATAAGGGCAGACCATCCCTTGCGGTGATTTCCAGTAAATATCATAACGCTGATTTATTATCAATCTATCCGGCTTAGCGACACTAACACGTACAATGATATACTTCGGAGTAATGCACACAAAACGCACACTATTCTCAGTTTTTTCAAAAAAAACTTCTCCTTTATACAAAGGATTCTTCAAGGTAATAACCTTAGAGCCTGGTGTAAGAAATGCAAATTGAGGCAGCACATAATAACGCGGGATATTGGGATTTTCAGCAAACAGCTTATTAAAAGTATAATGAAAGTTTGTCATTCCATAGCCTTTTTCATACAAAGCATAACGTAATACAGGAAGGCCGCCCTCATCCCCCCACCAGAAACTAACCTGGCGCACTTGTGAATTTAACGACGGCGCAGGGTTATGCGCTGAAGTTACTGTATTATAGACATTGAAAAAAGGCGCATTAGCCCACAGGAGATTTAAAAATACCGCGGCAACAATACTTCCTGAAACCGCTATGTTCAATTTTCCTTTTAGAAAAGAGCGCAGTATCCAAAAAAATCCGCCGGTTATTATACTTAATGCAAACAATGCAATCACCCCGTAATACTGGGCAATTTCCTTGATTGATTTAAAAATCGGAAAATGCCATAACACATAATTCAGATCGATCAAAGCATTCTCCCCGAACGACAACCAGATAAATATGCAAAATAATACTATCCATATTTTAAGTCTTTTAAATAATACAATCGATGAGCTCAAAAACAAGAAAAACACAACATATCCGATATAAAATCCTCCCGGAAATATCTTACCCTGCACAAACATTCTCTCCCATAAAGACTTCAAGCTGTTACTATAAAGCTCTGATTGAGCGTAAGAAAAACCACTAGGGCGGTTATCTATGGATAATAACCGCAGTGTCGGCAGGATCTTAAAGGCTGACAAGAGCAATGACAGACACACAACAGAAAAAAATACGATCAAGCAGCGTTTTAAGACCCGGAAATCACCTTTGCCCTGGAACAGTACATGAAGGATTGTCAGTATAAACAGAAAAAGAAAAACAACAGCATAAAAAAGCGTCGCTTGATACAATATTAATGCCGCTACCATAGCAGAGAACAGAATATATTTATTCTTATCCTTTGCCTTAAGAAAAAAAACCGTTAATAACGGTAGCAGCAGCATTTCACGGGCAGTAATATAACCGCATTCCTGCATATAAGGGAAATAACTGCTCATGGGAAATATAATTGCTGCACATACAGCGCCGAAAATGTCAAAACGCAATAAATGCCGGGTTAAATACAGCATAGACAATCCGCTAAGCATATAGAACACATACCATCCAAGATTAAGCCCTTTAACCGGACCAAATAAAAGGATAAGCAATGAAAAAGGATTTAATGACAGATCTATAGGCGCTGACTGCCAGGCGATCCCGCCTTCATAGGACGGGCACCAAAACGGAAATTGGTGATAAACAAAAACGCTATTATAGAAAAAAGCAGCATTGTGATAATAGTCATACCAGACATTTCGATTTTCCTTATCACAAATTGTATACGCTTTGTCTGCTCGCATTAACAACGGCAGGCAAAATATTGTTATTGCCGCGATAACCACGATTACGGCAATTATTTCCTTTTTTTTAATATTCAGAACATTAATCATAGCGTTTACTTAATTTCCTTAATAATGCTTTCTGTTAAAGGAATACTCCTTGGCTTTTCGATACCAGTGAAAATCAGCCCACTCTTGAAGCTTATCTGGCGATGAGAATCCACTCTTCAACATCTGATTGTATAATTCCGTACCAGGATAAGGAGCATAATCGTTTATTTTCCAAATAGTTGCATCAGGATTATCTCTTTTAAGCTCCCGGGTAAAATCAATCGTTGCCTGCGCCTCTTCTTCCGTCTCTCCTGGGAACCCGGTCATAAAAGTAAATTCAGGGAAAATATTGATTTTTTTCAAACGCAAATTGGACTGCCGGATCATTTCCACGGTTATGTGCTTATCCACCATATTAAGGATCCTATCTGAGCCTGATTCTGCCCCAAGATATAGTCTTTTTAACCCGGATTGTTTGAGTTTCAGCATGAACTCATCAGAAACCTCCAGCAAATCATCGACTCTGCATAAAGCATACCAGCTGAATTCCAATGAACTTTCATTAATCAAATCAATTAGTTTTACTACTCTCTGCCTGTCAGTCAAAAAGTTTTCATCAAGAAAAAAAACAAATCTTTTCCCTTTTCTAAGAACCGCTTTGATACGCTCAAACACATGCTCAACTGTAAAGGATCGCCAGCGAGGATACATCAGCGGTATTGCGCAATACGTGCATCGCTTGGGACAGCCTCGGCTTGTAAATGTTGCCGCAAGCGGGTAATACTCCAAATAATCTTCAATCAGCCGATAGTCAATATTATGATATAAATTCAGATCAAACGATTCCTTAATGCCAGTATGAATAATTTCCCCGTCCCGCTTGTAAAGAATTCCCCTTACCTGCGATAATTCACCGTTGTTCTTTAATATCTCGACAATCTCAGTAAATGTTTTTTCTCCCTCTCCCGGTGCTACAATATCGATATTGGCGTATTGCAAGGTCTGTTCCGGCAAAACAGTAGCATGCCATCCGCCAACCACAATCGGAACCTGAGAATAACATTCTTTAATCAAATCCATCATTCGGCATGCATGTATAATCTGATTACCTGTAAAGAAAGTAAATCCTACACACAGGACACCCTTTTTAAGTATTTGATCAACATTTTCCCAACAATCACGCTCAATCCTCTCATCGATTATTTTTACCCTGTAGCCCTTTGCGGTTAAAGGTGATGCAATAGCAAGAAGAGCTGCCGGCGCAAAAAACGGACCGTCAAATTCAGACTTAGGGTAAATCAAAAGAACATCATATTTATTATTATCACGAAATCGCGCGCTGTAATGATGAAGTAGCGCCCCATAAATTTTTCGTGATATTGCATATACCCTACTTGTTGCTAACGAAGTCTCCTTTTGATTTGAGTTGAAAAACCCTGCCTCAGATACCACTCGCCTTAACCGGTTTAGCACCTTAATTAAGGGTGTCATTGCTATGCATTGTATTTTTTTTATGATCATTTACCTCTCCCAGATTTTCTTCTATTCCAAAATCAATCAGTTCAATACAATACCATGTATCCTCAAGCCACATTCGTTTAACCGGCCGGACAAATATGTGAGTCCACAGCCTTTCAAACCAGGAACAATTACGTTCAGATATATCCTGCTGAAACTGCAGTTTTTCTCTAAATCTTGTCTTAGAAAATTCAATGCGCACAATTCCCAAAAACGGAACATTCGCGCTTCTAAAGAAGTCCATCCCCGTATCCCATTCAGGATCATCCAGGCGCGTCGTGACTCTAAACCCATAGCATTCATCAATTACCCCTGCGGGCGTAGATATGCTCGTGGCGGCACAATCCCATGTAAGCCGGGAAAAATCCACAGCTTCTTTCTCATCCGGAACATCTGTATAGCAGGAATCATTTTCCAGTAAAGTATTTACAAAAAGCTCCGAAACTTCAACCTCCGTCTCACGGCTTCCCTGAAATGAAACAAAAAGCTTTTTAGAACAGCGCAATATCGCTAGAGCACCTCCCTCAATATATCCTGCCGGGTCAAGAGAAAACTCATAAGCAGTTATCGGGCTGACAAGCGCTCGAAAGGTTATTTCATTAATATCCCTATTTATAATGTCATAACGCAGCCAGAAACATTTTTCTCCCTCGAACATTTCCTTGCCGATAATTGTAAGCCTGTAACTGTTTTCAATGCCCATATCATCAAACCCAATGACTCTGTATTCGGCAAACTGCCCTACATCCCAGTCTGCAATAATGAAACAGTCTTCCACTGTCTTGGCACTGACAGCATGGGCAGGCGCAATAATAAAAAAGATGTACACAAAAAACAAGACGATTTTGTTTATGCAATGCAGTTCTTTATACCTAGTATACAATCTATCTACCTCTCTTAATTCTTCCAAAAGGACTCATATATAATTTGCAACAGCGGGCGCATATGGGAAACTGCCCCTTTTCTTGCTTCAGTAATCGGCGGAAAAATCTAAATCTTTCATTATTAAGTAATACATTTATCTTATCGTTGAGAACATTCCCCATCTTCATAAGCAGGATAGGACAAGCGAATACATCGCCATTAGGCGCAATTCTGATCATTAACCATGGATAAACACACTTTTTGGTAGAATTAAACCCATGACCATACCATCCTTCCATCCCATCTTTATCAAGAAATGGCTTAAATAGTAGCTCCACTTTATTTTCTTTAGCAAATCTGGTCACAGCATTTATTTGTTGGGCTGCCTCTTGAGAAGGAAAATCATATCGCTTGAATTCTTTCCCTGACAATTTGAATTCATACTCCTCAGGTATTTTTTCTTCTATTCTAGAAAACCTGCAAATATCATCTGGAGTTAAATAAGACAGATGCTGGAATCTAACACCATCAACAGCATTATTCTTAGCTAAGAAAACCGTTTCCTTTAATGAACCTATGTTTTCTTTTGTAATAACCTGATTAATGAATATCTTTGTTTTTTTTCTACGCTTAGAACAATAAGAAAGGGTCTCAACCATTTTCTTATACGCACCCTTTACTTCAGCCAGTTCATCATGCACACTTTCCGAACCAAGAACTGAAAAAAAGATATAATCCAGATTCATATCCATTAAGGAATTCACCTTTTTTTTATCTAATATTGTTCCATTAGTATTGATCCCGCATTTCAGTCTATATTTTTTTATGGTCTTGACGATTTCAATCAAATCGCTGCGCATAAATGGCTCCCCGCCGGTCAAAAAGAAGCTCGTCTTTAATTCTGCTCCCTGAACAATAATATCCTTTATTGCTCCTAAGTCCATTTCCTTTGTATTATTCCTTATGTTATTAGTGATCCCATAATGACACATTGAACATTGCAGATTACACTTATGGGTTAGCTCCAAGACTATATTAATCAGCGAACTACTATGCCCGTTTCCTAAATAAAATTCAGGCAGAAAAGTTATTAAACGTCTTAATAGATTAAGCCACTCTACAGAATTAATCTGAATTAGATGTTTTAGCCTTTGAACGGAGTGCACTGAATACTATTCTCCTTTCCCAAAATAATATCATTTATAAAAAAAACTTTCTGCTCCCTTTCAACTTCAAGATAGTAACTAGCTACCCCATAGAAATCCTTTACCTCAAGGATACTAAATTCTTTTTTTAATTTTTCCTCAAAAACAGCTTTACTCTCTACTTCCTTATCTTCAACTACAAGCCAAATCCTCTCATTTTTATGCAAGGATATTGGCGCATAATTTGCGGTTTGACCATTTTTAACCGCAGCGGCATGATAATAGGATATAAAACGCCCGTTTTGCCACGGATAGGAAATAATTTTTTCATCTCTATTAACCTCATCCTTTATGTAGGCAATGGCCCGCCTCCATTCCGGATTTCTTTGGGCATAAAAATTATAGATCTCACCGTATCTACCAGATAATAAAGTGCCGATAAGCGTAAGGATAATACAAAAACGTAATAACGAATTTTTTCTTATTTTAAAAACAGCTAATATCTCGGCACTCCAGAAGCATGCCACGGCAACAAAAAGCAAATATGCGCTTTCAGCTGGGAGGAAATAGGCATTATTGAAAAAAGAAAATCCTACTTTAAGCCATTGAGAGAAAACACAAGCAAATACATAAAGGATGCCAGTTGGGACAAAAAACCACAAAAAAACAAATCCAGATAAAGTAACGCTTCCACTCCACACGTTTCTTTTTAAATTGAGCCCATATAGCTTATTCCTGATAAAGCAAATAATAATACCCGACAGAAACATCATAGGATAAAGAAACAACCTGCCTCCTGTCCTATTATAAAATAGGTGACTATTACCCCAGGCTAGATAAAACGAACGCAGTGTTTCAGAGCTCGGCAAATTTTGAATATATATATACCCGCTCTCTTGGGCAGTTTGGGGAATTAAAAAAATAATACTGATCCAGAAAGGAAGAAGAAAGACTACTATTAAAGCCGTCGAAAACAAAAATTTTTTTATTTTTTCTTTATCCTTACAAAAAATGATCATATGCAAAAATTCAGCTAAAGAGATAAATATTGGAAACCCATAAAGATAAAGCGCAATAATCCTGAACAACGTGTACTTTTTCCAGAATCCATTTTCATTTTTGCTTACTGCCTGCATAAAGAAATAAATCGAAACAAGCAAGAAAAACAAACACGCAGAATTAGCTCTAGCCCATTGAGAGAAAAATAAGTGATTCCTGCTTACAGAAAATAGAAAAGCAGCAATCAATGCTACTTTTGAATTAAAAACAAATCGTCCGATTAAAAAAATAACATAAACTGATAATGTACCTAAAAAAGCAGAAAAAAAGCGTAAAGAAAATTCGCTAACACCAAATATTTTTGTAAACAATTTAAGCAAAACATAATAAAAGGGAATTGTTCCCAGCTTCAGTCTATCTATAGCCATATCAAAGAAACTTAGCTCTATTGTTAAAACAGTGTTCAGTTCAGTACTGCTAAATTCCTTAACGCCTAAATTGTTAAATCTCAGAAATCCACCGAGTAAAACAATTAATAAAATTGCCACAAAATATACTTTTTTAACACTCAATCTGATAGTCATTTAACCCCTTGATGTTCTTACCCTTATGCAATCTTTCTCTCAACTAAACATTTTTCCCTTAATTGTTTATTTTTACGTCGAATTCTATAATTCATAAGCCACCCAAGCAATTTAAACTCTGGGCAAAAATCAAATTGTCTGCGCCTCCAACGGTATTTAGCAAAACCAGCAAAAATACCTAAAAACATTAATATCCATTTACTTTTAACCTTGTCTTTGAACCTATGATCAGCAATAAAAAATGATATTAAGCACAAATTTAGATAGCAACTTCTCCTTTCGGGCAATATCCACTGGTTATTGATTTCCTCTAACCGGAAATTCTGCCAACCTTCTAACGTGGTTGGAGGAGTAAACCCATACTTTTCAATAGCAATGCGACAAAATTCTGTTCCAGGAAATACTGTAAATATATGAAAACTGGTAAAATATGCCTTTGGATCAATTTTTCGTATGTAATCTACTAAATCCAGAGTTTCCGCAAGTTCTTTATCTCCTTCAACCGGATATCCAATCATAACATCATAATGAGCAATAAGTTTAGATTTGGCGAATTTATTTATTACTCTTTTTTGAACTTCCGGGGTGTCTATTCTTTTAAGAAACTTAAGTACTTTTCCCGAACCGCTTTCAAGACCTAAAAGTACGCGTTTACATCCACTTTTCTGTAAGAGATCAAAGTCTATTTTTTCTGCCTGCCACATTTCCATTCCCTGACACTTCCATGGCAAATCAATATTTTTTTCAATAAGCCTTCGGCAAAAATAGTGCGTCCTATCGGCATCAATCGTAAAATTATCATCATTAACAGCAAACGCATCAATATTGTAGGTCTCCTTTAGCCATTCAATTTCCTCAATAACTTTGTCTATGCTTCTTTTTCTATATATTGATCTATTAAATTTAGTATTGTAGCAGAAGATACAGCCACGCAAACATCCACGGGATGAATAAACATTTAAACACCTTTTACTACCCGGTACTGTCGCGACAAAATATCTCTCTACATCTAACAAATGATATGGAACTTTCGGAAGCTCATCCAGATTGCAGAATTCTCTCTCAGGATTATGATAAATAGCATCGCCCTTTTTCCAGGTTATACCCTTTATGTTTTTTAGAGACCTTCTTTTATCAAGAGCATCAACAAGTTCCTTAAACGTAATATCACCTTCTCCCCGGACAACAATATCAACATTATCATTACGTATTGTCTGATCGGGTGTTAGTGAAGGATGCACCCCCCCCCAGACAATCGGTATTTCTGAATTTTTGCGGACAAAATCAGCAACCTCAATGGCATAGAGAATTTGTGTTCCAATTAAAGTCGTTATTCCAACACAAATAGGATTATTTTTTAAGGCAAGTTTGAGCTTCCAATAGAAATCTTTTTCAAGCCTTTGATCTAAAAGCGTCACCTCAATGTCTAATTCTAGCAATGGAGCTGCAATACACATCAGTCCCATAGGCATAAAAAGATGCATTTTTTCTATCTCAAAACCGGATTTAGGATGAATTAGCAATACGTTTTTACGCATTACTATACTCCTTTCAATATTTTCTTTTAAACTACTTTTCTCAAATTATTTTTTATCTGCCTAATTTTTTTTCTAGCATTATAATTAACCAGCCATGAAAGAAGCTTGAATTCAGGGCAAAATTCAAACTGCTTGCACTTCCACCGGTATCTAGCAAATTTTCTATATAAATCCGTAAGCAGTTTAAGTAGCATATTATTTTTAAATCTTTGTGAGAGCTTATCGTCAAGAAAAAATGATATAAAGCACAAGTTTAGATAATAATTTCTCTCTTCCGGCAATATCCACGGAATATTAATTTCCTCCAAACGGAAATTATGCCAGTCCTCCAATCTGCTTGGAGGCCTAAACCCGTATTTCTCAACCGAAATACGGAACATTTCAGTGCCGGGAAACGGGGTGTATATATGAAAAGCAGTTCGATATGCTTTAGGGTCAGTTTTCTCTATATATTCAAACAAATCCATAGTTTCGTAAAGCTCCTTCTTCCCTTCGACCGGAAAACCTATTATAAAACTATAATGCGGAATAATCTTTGAGTCAGCGAATATATTTATCATATTCTTAATATCTTCTAACCTATCCTGCCTTTTAATAAACTTCAGTACCTTCTCTGAACCACTTTCTATTCCAACCAAAACACGACGGCATCCGCTCTTTTCCAGGATTTCAACATCCTTTTTCTCTGTTCGCCATATTTCCAGTCCAGAACATGACCACTCCAGAATAATGTTTTTTTCAATCAAACGCCTGCAAAAATAATGCATCCTCTTTATATCAACAGAAAAATTATCGTCGTTAATGCAGAATGAATCAAGATTATACTCTCCTACCAACCACTCTACCTCCTTAATGACATTATCAATGTTTCTTACACGGTACCTTGACTTATTAAATTTAGTATTGTAACAATAAAGACAACTGCTCGGGCATCCACGTGAAGTATATACCTGCAAACACCGTTTCTTATTTGGAGTCTGAGGAACAAGATAGCGTTCCACATCAACAAGATGATAAGGGATACGAGCAAGCGTATCCATATCGCAGAACTCCCGATCAGGATTATGATATATGCCCTCACCATCTTTCCATGATATACCCTTTATATTTTTAAAGGACTCACCGATCTGAAGAGCAACAACTAGTTCATCAAAAGTAATATCTCCTTCGCCGCGCACAATAATATCGACATTTTCATTCTCTAATGTTTGCTCTGCAGTTAATGTTGGATGTACTCCTCCCCAAACTATCGGAACTTTTGAATTATTACGAATAAACTTGGCTATTTCAAGCGCATAAAGTATTTGCATGCCAGTCATTGCTGTTATTCCAATGCAGATCGGATTGTTTTTTAATATTTCTTTAAGCTTAAAGAAAAAATCATTTTCAAGTCTTTGATCAAGTATTTCAACCCCAATGCCCTTTTCTACTAAAGGTGCCGCAAGACACATTAGTCCCATCGGCATGAAAATATTGATATTCTCTATCTCAAAACCGCTTTTGGGATAAATAAGCACAACCTTTGTATCCATCATCTGCCTCTTAATAAATAAGTTTTATTGAAACCACCACTTAGATTAGTTACTTTGCATAGTAGCAGCAAGTTTTCTTATTCCCTTGGTTTTTTTCCTAATCTTATAATTCATGAGCCAATCCAGAAGTCTGTATTCAGGGCAAAACTTAAACTTTCTGGTCTTCCATCGATAATGAGAGAACCACATCATAATCTTTTTAAATATTTTAAGGACAGGTTTATCTTTGGTCCTATCAGCAAATTTATCATCAATGAAGTATGTTATTAAACACAAATTCAGATAAGTATTTTTCATTTTTTTGTTTATCCAAGGAACATTAATTGCCTCTAAACGAAAATCATACCAACCCTCAAGTTTATCCGGAGGAATAAATCCATAATTTTCTACAGCATTATTAAATAATTCTGTACCGGGAAATGGAGTGCATATATGAAAACTGGAAAAATATGCTTTTGGATCAGTTTTTCTGATATAGTCAGCCATCTCGATTGTTTCATTTAGTTCATTTACCCCTTCATCAGGGAATCCTATTACAAAATTATAATGGGCAATAATATTCGAATTAGCAAATTTATTGACCATATTTTTAATACCCTGCACTGTATCTCGTCTTTTAATGGACTTTAGTACTTTTTCCGAACCGCTTTCAATTCCCATATAAACCCGTTTGCATCCACTTTTCTGCATTAACTCTAGGTCTATTTTTTCTAACCGCCATATTTCCATGCCTTTGCAACCCCACTCCGGAACAATCTTTTCTTCAATTAAACGACGGCAAAAATAATGCGTCCTTTCCGGATCAATAGAGAAATTGTCATCATTCATACAAAATGAATCTAGATTATATTGCTTGACCAGCCATTTTATCTCATCTATTACAGCATCTATATTCTTCAAGCGATATCGCGAACGATTAAATTTTGTATTATAGCAAAAGGTGCATAAATTAGGACAGCCCCGGGAAGAATATATATTTAAACATCTTTTTCTGCCAGGAACTTGAGGAACGATATATTGCTCCACATCCACAAGATGATAAGGCACACGAGGTAGAGTATTTAAATCACAATATTCCCTGTCTGGGTTATGCTGAACAGTTTTCCCCTGTTTCCATGTTATACCCTTTATACCGCTTAGAGATTTCCCTCTATATAATGTGTTGACCAGCTCATCAAAGGTAATTTCGCCCTCTCCCCGAACAACAACATCAACATTATCATTATATATTGTCTGCTCGGCAGTTAATGTCGGATGTACTCCTCCCCAAACTATCGGAACTTTTGAATTATTACGGATAAACCTAGCTATTTCAAGCGCATAAAGTATTTGAGTCCCGGTCATTGTGGAAATCCCAACGCAAACAGGACTCTCATCCAAATGTTTTTTTAAATTTTTAAAAAAATTCTTTTCAATCCTCTGATCCAGGATTGTAACCTCTACTCCTCTTTTTACAAGCGGAGCCGCAATACACATTAGCCCCATAGGCAAAAAGATATTTACATGTCTAAGTTCAAAACCAGTCTGAGGGTAAATCAAAATCACTTTTTCGTTCATCCATGCCTCCCATTAAGCCAATTTTAACTATTGCTACAGTAAGAGTAGAGCTTTAATTCACGCCGTAATATTTCTTTATCAATCCCACAATCCGCAAGATAGTCTCTTTTTTTATAGGACTATATATAGGCAAATACAAACTCTCACTTTGCATAATTAGACTGTTCGGACACTCACAACGGAATTCCTTAAACTGATCTTGTGCTGCGCAAGAAATGACAAATCCGGGTATAATATCAATTCCGTTTTTAAAAAGATACTTTATTAATTTTTCTCTCTCTTTAACTCTTATTACGTAGTTAAGGTAAATGTTCTTAGCCTCTGTCTTTTCTTTAAATATTTTTACCTCTCTAATCCCAGAAAGTTTTTCGTTAAGCAGTTTTGCCTTTTTAATTTTATTTTCATT
>JAZDHG010000108.1:0-3787 GCA_043806135.1 Candidatus Omnitrophota bacterium | reverse complement strand
TATGGCGTACAGAAAGCAGCACAAGAACAAAGATAGCTTCATAGTATTGTTTTAAGAGTCGGCTCTTAGTATTAAATAATGAGAGCCGACTCTTATTTTTACTTGTTGTGTATACTTATACATGGTAAAATATGCTCTCTTAGGCTTGAATTTGCCTGGATCATATTGTTTTTTGCTCTATGACAGAGGTGCTTATTTAAGGAGGCGTAAAAATGTTTAGACCGCAGATTAAAGTTTTTGACTGTACGATTAGAGACGGAGGATTGATCAATAACCACGATTTTGACGAGCGCTTTGTGCTCTCAGTCTATAAGGCATTGTCTGAAGCAGGGGTTGATTATATGGAAGTGGGATATAAAAATTCCAAAACGATGTTTTCTTCCAAAGAATTCGGACAATGGAAATTTTGCGACGATGAGGTCTTAAAGAAAATAATAGACGGCGTAGAATCTGATACAAAGATCGCGGTTATGGCCGATGTCGGACGCGTAGACATGGATGCTATTAAACCGGCAAGCGAAAGTCCTGTAGATATGATCCGGGTTGCCTCTTATGCAAAGGATGTGGATAAAGCTATTGCCATGGTTAATGAATTTTCTGAAAAAGGTTATGAGACGACGGTTAATGTTATGGCCGTTTCAAAAGCCCTTGATAATGAACTCACAGAAGCTTTGCATCAGCTGGAAGAAGAGTGCAAAGCGGAAGTTATTTACATCGTTGATAGCTTTGGCGCGCTTTATCAGGAAAGCACGGAATTCCTGGTCAAAAAATTTAAAAGTATATTAAAAACTAAAGAAGTAGGGTTTCACGGGCATAATAACCAGCAGCTTGCTTTTGGCAATACTATTGAGGCAATTATTCACAATGCCAATTATCTGGACGCTACTGTCTTTGGTATCGGCCGAGCTGCCGGTAATTGTCCGCTGGAGCTTTTAATCGGATTTCTTAAAAATCCGAAATTTGATTTAAGGCCGATTCTTGATCTGATATCAAAGGAATTTATCCCTCTGCGCGATAAAATCGAATGGGGGTATATAATACCCTATGCGATTACCGGAATGCTTGATGAGCATCCGCGTACGGCAATGGTCCTGCGCAATAGCGAGCAGAAAGAAAACTATCGCGAGTTTTTTGACAGTCTTACTGTTACTGAGGTAGAGTAAACAAAAAGCAGATGTTTGCTATGAACATGGAAAAATTCAAAGAAATACCGCTTATGGGTATTTTAAGAGGCGTGAACCTTCAGTGGATTGAAAGGCTTACGGAGACGATCGTCCTCTCGGGTATGAATACCGTGGAGATAACAATGAATACTCCCGATGCCCCCAATATGATAAAAAAAATGTCTGAGTTAGCCGGCAAGCTCTTGAATATAGGCGCGGGGACAGTTCTAAACAGGGCAGATTTACAAACTGCTTTAGAGGCCGGGGCCTCTTTTATTGTTATGCCGTGTTGTATCCCTGAGATAATGCATCATTGTAAGCAAATTAAGATTCCGGTTTTTCCCGGAGCTCTTACCCCTCAGGAAATCCATAGCGCCTGGGCTCAGGGGGCGGCAATGATCAAAGTGTTTCCGGCATCACTGTTCGGACCAAGTTATTTTAAAGAATTGCTGGGTCCGTTTAATGAAATGATGCTTATGGCTGTTGGCGGTGTACGGCCAGAAAACATAACGGAATATTTTCAATACGGCGCACAGGCTGTGGCTGTGGGAGCCAGTGTTTTTGATCTAAAAAAAATGCAGGCAGGCGATTTCCAAAGCATCCAAGATGCCTTGACGGTTTTAGTCAATAAAGTCAAACAAGTACGTTCAAGGCTTTGAAACAGTACGTTTGCTGTTTAAACGATTTGACACTGATTTTGCTATGCGTTAAAATAAAACAATGGTTAACATGTTCTTAAAATCTATAGCTGTATCAATTACTTTTCTTGCCGGGTTTTTGCTTATCAATGCTTTTGCTTTACAAAAGATCAGCCATAAAAAAATCTATTGTTTTTTTATTGAGTTGAGCTATTTTCTGGCTTATTGGATATTTATTTATAACAGAATTTTATAGAAAGCAGGTTCCAGATGAAAAAAACAGCACTTTTGATAGGAATACTTTTAATACTGGGTTGTAGTCAGGCAGTAGAGAAAGGACATAAGGGAAGTATTGACTGGATTACTGATTTGTCTGCCGCAAAGACAATGGCTAAGTCTGAGGGAAAGCCGATGTTGATAGATTTTTATGCGGATTGGTGCAGCTGGTGCCGGCGTATGGATACGGATACCTATGGAAATCTGAAAGTTGCTGAGCTGGCAAAAAAATTCGTATGCGTTAAAATTGATACGGATAAGCAGCCTGATGTGGCGGAAAATTACAAGGTCAGAGGATTGCCCATGACTGTGTTCTTGTCCTCAGAGGGCAAAGAGATAGACACCATTTCGGGATATTTGCCGCCGGAAGAATTTTTGAAAAAAATGGAAAGTGCATTAAAAGCGCAATAATTATCCTCCTCAAAAGATGTTAAAGAAAAAAAAGAGTATTTTATTCACAGATGTCTTTATTTGCATACTTATTTTTTTATGGGTGGCTTCTCCTGTGCGCATTCTATCTGTCAATTCCAGGCTGATCTTTGTTGAAGTTGCAAAAACTCAAGCGCAAAGACAAAAAGGCCTTCAAAATAGATCGCATCTTAAGAAAAACTGGGGCATGCTTTTTATCTTTAAAGAAGAAGACTTTCATGCTTTCTGGATGAAAGATACGTATATACCATTGGACATAGCTTTTATTGACCGCAATAATACAATAGTTGATATCCAGCAGATGATCCCGCTTGATATCCAGATCAGGTATGATTCAGCTAAAAAAATCAAGTATGCTCTTGAGGTAAATGCAGGGTGGATGGAAAAAAATGATATACAGGTTAATGAAAAGGTATTTTTTTGGTAAACTCTGGCTGGTAAAACGGCCTTGTGTGTGTAAAAAAGAAAAAAATTGACTTCAAAAGTGTTTTTTGTTAAAATCATGCTTTCTGAACTGCTAATAAAGAAGGAGAAAACTTGGGTACAGGCAAGAAGATTCTTATTGTTGATGATGATATGGCATCAGCATCGGAAGTTAAAGGATTTCTGGAAGCAGAAGGATATGCAGTGTCTCATGTTAGCGATGGTTTGCAGGCTTTTGACAGGATTAAAGAAATCAGTCCGGACATAATTCTGCTGGATATTATAATGCCTGGGATTGATGGTTTTACAATCGCCAAGCAGATCCGCTACGATGAGCAGACAAAAGGCATACCGATTATTGTATTTTCCGTGCAAGAAGGCATGAAAGAACTCTTTGCTTTAGAAGGGATCAGCGAATATCTGGTAAAACCGGTAGATAAGGAAAAACTATTTGAAACAATTCTGAAAAAACTGGGGCAGTAAAGACTCATCAGTTAAAGAGATGGAAACTTCTGGAAACATTCCTTTTCTTGGTTTTCAAAATTAAAAAATTGCTTGACAAGAATTTTTTTTATGGTATATTTAAAACTTTACATACCATAAAATTTTTATATATTTTTAAATAGAGATGGCGCCTAAAAAGCGCTGCTGTAGCTCAGTCGGCAGAGCACATCCTTGGTAAGGATGAGGTCATGGGTTCGATTCCCGTCAGCAGCTTTAAGTAAGAGGAGGTGCATAGTGGCGAAAGAGAAATTTGAGAGGAATAAAACGCATGTCAACATCGGAACGATCGGACATGTTGATCATGGTAAGACAACCTTAACGTCAGCGATTACGCATGTTCTGGCTGCGAAGGGA
>JAZDHG010000107.1:0-14559 GCA_043806135.1 Candidatus Omnitrophota bacterium | reverse complement strand
TGAAATGGTCATGCCTGGAGACAATGTGGCCATGGACGTGGAACTTATCGTTCCGATCGCGATGGAGAAAGAATTGAGATTTGCGATCCGTGAAGGCGGCCGCACGGTTGGCGCAGGCGTTATATCGGAAATTATTGAATAAAGCAGGCCCCAAATCATGAGAGAATTAATTACTATAGCGTGTAAAGAATGTAAAAACCGGAATTATCAGTCCACGAAAAATAAAAAACAACACTCCGAAAAGCTGGAGTTGAAAAAGTTTTGCAGAAGCTGCCGTAAACATACTCTTCATAGAGAAACAAAGTAATAAATAATTCTTTTAATTGCTTTAGTATAAAGCAAGAGAAGGGTTTTTTGTTTTTTTGAAGTAATGGTTTTTTGAGAGTAATAGGCTGTTTTAATATAAGAGATCAGTCAGTAGGAGCGTCGGTTAATGGCAAACCAACGGTCTCCAAAACCGTAACTGCGGGTTCGACTCCTGCCGCTCCTGCCAGTTTTTGCAATGAGAAATTCCAGGACAGAACTAATGCTGGAGACAAGATTAAGTAATGAATAAAATAAAGAAATTCGTCACAAATGTTAAGTTGGAAATGGTAAAGGTGTCTTGGCCGGTGCGGGAAGAGCTTTTAAACTCAACAATGGTTGTGCTCGTTTCGGTAGGACTTTTGGCGGCAGTGATTGCTGTGATAGATCTGCTGTATACCTTTATAATAGGGTTAATCATAAAATAAGCTATGGCAAAACACTGGTACGTTGTTCATACTCAAACAGGGCATGAAGATAGGATTAAAACCCATCTTGAAAACAGAATAAAAGCGGCAAATGCCCAGGAATTGGTCACTCAAATCCTTATTCCCACCGAAAAGGTCAGCGAAGTACGCAGCGGTAAAAAAAGGATCCTGGAGAGAAAATTCTTCCCGGGATATATTCTCATCGAGATGGAATTAACCGACGAGAGCTGGTATCTGATCAGAAATACTCCGGGGATCACCGGTTTTATTGGGCCGGGAGCAAAGCCGCAGCCTTTGGGAGAGGAAGATGTGGCCGGTATTTTAAAGCAGGCAGAGGAAAGCAAGGAAAAGCCGATGCCGAAGGTGATTTTCAAGGTCGGAGAATCGATAAAAATAATTGAGGGTCCGTTCACCAATTTTAGTGGAGAAATAGAGGAAATATATCCCAGTAAGGGCAAGATCAAGGCAATGGTGGCCATATTTGGAAGATCAACCCCGGTTGAACTGGAATACTGGCAAGTGGAGAAAATGTAATTATGGCAAAAGCAATTAAAGCAAAGATTAAATTGCAGATCCCAGCGGGAGCCGCGAACCCTGCACCACCGGTTGGCCCTGCTTTGGGACAGCAAGGTGTGAATATTATGGACTTTTGTAAAAAGTTCAATGAAGCGACAAAGGATAAACAGGGATTGGTTATCCCGGTTGTGCTTACCGTATTCGAAGACAAGACGTTCACGTTTATTTTAAAGAGCCCGCCGTGTTCAATTTTATTAAAAAGATCGGCAAACCTGGCCAAAGGTTCAGGGGTTCCGAATAAGGAAAAAGTAGGTAGTGTGACAAAATCACAGGTCGAAGAAATCGCAAAGCTTAAAATGGATGATTTAAATACTGCTAATGTAAAGCAGGCAATGCGTATTGTTGAAGGTACAGCAAGAAGTATGGGAATCGAAATAAAGGAATAGTCTTCCATGAAAAAAGACAATAAAAGAGTAAAAGAATTTAAAAAATTATTTGAGAAAAACAAGGCATACACACTGGAGGAAATAGTGTTTGTGCTGAAAAAAGCCCATAAGGTAAAGTTTGACGAATCAGTGGATCTGGCGCTGCATCTGGGAGTTGATCCTAAGCAATCAGAGCAGATGGTAAGAGGCAGTGTGATATTACCGCATGGACTGGGTAAAAAGGTAAGGGTTGCTGTTTTTTGCAAAGGCGAAGAATCAGCTGCGGCAAAAGAGGCGCAGGCGGATTATGTCGGAGCACAGGATCTGATTGATAAAGTAAAATCCGGCTGGCTGGATTTTGATGTTGCTATTTCTACTCCGGACATGATGAGAGAATTAGCAAAATTGGGTAAGATTTTAGGGCCCCGCGGACTTATGCCTTCTCCGCGTGCCGGAACAGTTACGCAGGATGTGGGCAGAGCGGTTAAAGAAGCTAAAGCAGGCAAGGTTGAGTTTAGAATGAATAAGCTGGCTGGAATTCATGTTTCTATAGGTAAGCTTTCATTTGAGGAAAATGCTCTTGTAGAAAACGCTAAAACAATGATCGATGCGATTAACCGCGCAAGACCGCAGACGGCAAAAGGACACTTTATAAAGAGCATGTACGTTTCCAGCACGATGGGACCGGGATTAAAAGTCGATTCTTCTGAATTTAAAATAGCATAAGAGGGTATTATGGCTCATGTAGAAAAAGAATATATAGTTAAGCAAGTAAGTGAATGTCTGAAAAATTCATCCGGGTTAATAGTAGCAAATTTCAATAAACTTAAAGTAGTAGATATTGATTCACTCAGAAGAAAGCTGGAAAAAAAATCAACAAAGCTTATTGTTACCAAGAACACTTTTTTGAAAAAGGCTCTGGCAGATGTTTCTTATGATGGGGCAGTTAAGTTTATAGAGGGTACAACAGGGCTTGCTGTGTATAGAGATGACCCTGTGGGCGTGGCTAAAACACTTTTTGAGTTTTCCAAAAAACATGAAAATTTTAAGGTGCGCGGCGGCATGGTTGAGGGCGAGCTTATTGATGCAGCAAAAGCCAAAGAGCTTTCCTCGTTGCCGAGCAAACAGGTGCTTCTGGCAACAGTTCTTATGCGCATGAAATCACCGCTTACCGGATTGGTGAATGTCTTATCCGGGTCGATTCGCGGCCTGGTTAATGTAATGAAGCAAATAAGCGAGAATAAATCAAGTAAATCTTAGACTTACGGAGGTAACGCACGTAAGTCTATAGATGAACTTGACCCCGTCCTTTATATGAGGGAGAGACAAGTATAAAATGGTTAAGCTTTGATGTTTAAATAAAAATATTAGTTATTGTATATCCTGTAAAAAAGCGGGGTTTAATTCGAACAACAACTTATGTACACAAAAGTTCTATAAGTTGTGAGCTCATTAAATAAAGGAGGGCAAGATGTCTGAGCAGGTAAAAGAAGCAAAACAGGAAAAGAAAGAAGATATAAAACTTTCCCCTAAATCAGAGGAGATTATAAAGAACATTGAAGCGATGAGTGTTCTTGAACTGTCCAATCTGGTTAAAGTGCTGGAAGATAAATTCGGTGTTTCTGCTGCGATGCCTATGGCAGCAATGGCAGCAGCTTCCGGAGCAGGAGCAGCGCTGGCAGCCGAAGAAAAGACAAGCTTTACTGTTGTACTGACTGCTGCCGGGGATAAGAAAATCCAGGTTATTAAGGAGATTCGCGCGATCACAAGTCTTGGTCTGAAAGAAGCCAAGGATTTAGTTGATTCTGCGCCTAAGCCAGTTAAAGAAAATGTCAGCAAGGAAGAGGCAGCGGAAATCAAGAAAAAACTGGAAGGACAGGGCGCTACAGTAGAATTAAAGTAAGTGCTAGTTAACTAAATCGGTAACTATACATTAGGGTGAGTGCGTATGATGGAAAGAAAAAATTATGCAAAATTAAAAGATATCTTTGACGTACCGCATTTGCTTCAGGTACAGAGAGACTCGTATCATGAATTTTTGCAGTTAGATGTGCCGAAAACAAAGCGCGAAAATAAAGGTCTGCATGCTGTTTTCAATGAGGTTTTCCCTATAGAGAATTTCGATAAAACATGCCGCCTTGAGTTTTTGTATTATAATCTTGACAGATCCAAATATGATGTATGGGAGTGTCAAAGAAGGGGCATGAGTTTTGCTGCTCCGCTGAAAGTTAAATTGCGCCTGCGCACAGGCAAGGAAACAAAGGAACAGGAAGTTTACATGGGCGAACTTCCTTTGATGACTGATGTCGGCACATTTGTCATAAATGGCGACGAACGCGTTGTTGTCAGCCAGTTGCACCGGTCCCCCGGAATATGTTTTGAAGAAAGCGTGCATATTTCAGGTAAAAAACTGCGTTCTGCACGGTTGATTCCTTATAGAGGGGCATGGGTGGAGTTTGAGTTTGATATCAATGATGTCCTCTATGTGTATATCGACCGTAGGAGGAAATTCTATGCAACTACCTTTTTGCGTGCAGTTGGTTTCTCTTCAAACACAGATATTTTAAAGCTTTTCTATGCTGTTGAAGAAGTGAAATTACCGCTTAAAAACGCAGAGGACATGGAAAAGATAATTTTTGCTGAGGATATTATTAACCCTAAAGATAATAGTACTACCCTGTTTTCCGCTGGATCCAGATTGACAAAGCATGGCGTTGACCAGCTTCTGGACATGGGGGTAAAGGGGATAAATTGTTTTGTTGTTGACGGTCCGGAGATCATAAATTGTCTGGAAAAGGATAGAACGACAAACAGAGAAGAAGCGCTGTTTGAGATTTTCCGTCGTCTTCGTCCGGGCGATCCGGTAACCATAGAATCAGCGCAGACTTTAATCGAGCGCTTGATATTTGATGAGAAGCGTTATGATCTAGGCAGAGTGGGGCGTTTTGTTTTGAATAGAAAACTGGAAATGAAAAAGTCCCTGGACAACCGCGTGCTTGATAGCGAAACCTTGGTCAGAACTATAAAATATTTGATTAAACTTAAACGAGGTGAAGGAAAGCTTGACGATATTGATCATTTGGGCAACAGACGCGTGCGTACTGTAGGCGAACTTGTCCAGAATCAGTTTCGTATCGGGCTTGCCCGCATGGAGAGATCAGTGCGCGAGCGTATGGGTATCTATGAAATGGATACGTTAATGCCGCATAATCTGATCAATTCAAAACTGATCTCTTCGGTCATTAAGGATTTCTTCGGACGCAGTCAGCTGTCGCAGTTTATGGATCAGACCAATCCGCTTTCCGAGTTGACCCATAAGAGAAGGCTAAGCGCTTTGGGTCCAGGAGGATTAAGCCGGGAAAGAGCAGGCTTTGAAGTAAGAGACGTACACTATTCACATTACGGACGTATTTGTCCTATTGAAACTCCCGAAGGACCGAATATCGGATTGATTGCTTCACTTACAACTTTTTCACGTATTAATGAGTTTGGTTTCATCGAGACTCCTTACCGCAAGGTTGTCAGCGGCAAAGTAACAGATAAGACGGAGTACTTAAGTGCTGATATTGAGGACCAGTACGTTATTGCTCAGGCTAATGCTCCCATTGACAATAAAGGGCATTTTGTCAACGATTTGATCTCCTGCAGATACAAAGGAGATTTTCCTAAGGTTGTAAGAAATGAAGTTGATTATATGGATGTTTCACCGCGCCAGCTGGTTAGTGTTGCTGCGAGCCTTATTCCGTTCTTGGAGCATGATGATGCCAACCGTGCTTTAATGGGAAGTAATATGCAACGCCAGGCTGTACCGCTGCTTGATCCTGAAGCACCATTGGTAGGCACAGGAATGGAGCAGAAAGTTGCCCAAGATTCCGGATCTGTTATTATTGCAAAGCATCCCGGAGTGGTTAAATATGTTGATGCTACTTCAATAGTGATTGATAATGAAACCTATGCATTAAAGAAATTCTCCCGCTCGAATGCGTCTACCTGCGTAAATCAGAGACCATTGGTTAAAACAGGGCAGAAGATTAAAAAAGACCAGATTATTGCGGACGGGGCAGCCACTAAAGACGGCGAATTGGCTCTTGGGCGCAATGTGCTGGTAGCCTTTATGCCTTGGCGCGGATATAATTTCGAAGATGCTATTTTAATCAGCGAAAGAGTAGTAAAGGAAGATCTTTATACTTCAGTGCATATAGAGGAATTTGAGTGTGAAGCGCGCGATACACGTCTGGGTAATGAAGAGGTCACAAGGGATATCCCTAATATAGGCGAAGAGTCTTTAAAGGACTTAGGCGAAGATGGGATTGTCCGCATAGGAGCGGATGTTCACCCGGGTGATATCCTGGTGGGAAAAGTAACACCTAAAAGCGAAACTGAATTATCTCCGGAAGAAAAACTGCTTAGGGCGATTTTTGGTGAAAAAGCGCAGGATGTAAAAGATACGTCGCTCACAGTACCTCCGGGAATCGAAGGCGTTGTAACGGATATACGGGTGTTCTCCAGGAAAGGATTAAAAAGCAAGTCCAAAGAGCAGGTCAGCGATGAGCTGCGTATGACGGACAAAATCCGTAAATACTACAGCGAGCAGATTAAGAAATTGAAAAAGGAGCGCAATCAGAAATTATACAACTTGCTGGTTAATAAAAAACTGGCAGCCAGTTTGCTGGATGAAGAAACCGGAACAATACTTATCGGGGCAAATAAGGTTGTAAAAAAGCAAGATATAAAGAAGGTTGACCGCGTTGATTTAGACAGTATTAAGATCTCGGATGATCTGCAGGTAGGCGAGACGATTAAAAAGACAATAAGACTTCTGGATGCTCAGATTAAAGAGATTATAGAAGAAGAAGAGAGAGAGCTTGATAAAGTAAAACGCGGGGACGAGCTTCCTCCCGGAGTATTAAAGAAAGTGGTTGTTCTTGTTGCCAGCAAGAAACGTTTGTCGGTTGGGGATAAGATGGCCGGGCGTCATGGAAATAAGGGTGTTATTGCCCGTATACTTCCTGAAGAAGACATGCCGTTTTTACCGGATGGAACTCCCGTGGAAATAGTGCTTAACCCGCTGGGGGTACCATCTCGAATGAATGTTGGACAACTTCTGGAAACGCATCTTGGATGGGCTGCCAAAGTGCTGGGCTTTAAAATTGCCAGTCCTGTTTTTGACGGAGCACAGGAAACTGAAATTAGAAAAGAATTGAATAAAGCAGGACTTCCTGAGGACGGAAAGGTAATTGTCAGAGACGGTTTTACCGGTGCTGATTTCGGGTCCAAGATCTGCGTAGGTTATATTTATATCGTAAAGCTTGCGCATCTTGTTGATGATAAAATCCATGCCCGCTCGATTGGTCCGTACTCTTTGGTAACGCAGCAGCCTTTGGGCGGAAAGGCCCAGTTCGGAGGACAGCGTTTTGGAGAAATGGAAGTGTGGGCGCTGGAAGCTTATGGAGCGGCAAGTACACTGCAGGAATTGCTGACGGTAAAAAGTGATGATGTTATCGGAAGAACCAGGATTTACGAATCGATCGTAAAAGGAGAAAACGCATTAAAGCCAAGTACTCCTGAGTCTTTTAACGTTTTGGTCAAAGAACTTCAGTCTTTAGCTTTGGATATTCGAACGGACGGGCCAGATCTGGACGAAGAAGATAAAAAAATAAAAAGAAAAAGCAAGTAGAAAGGATAATTATGGCACAAGATGCAAATGCATTTAATGCTATATCAATACGAATAGCTTCTCCGGAAGTTATTCTTTCATGGTCAAAGGGTGAAATAAAAAAACCGGAAACTATTAATTACCGCACTCTGAAACCGGAAAAAGACGGCTTGTTCTGCGAAAAGATTTTTGGTCCGACGAAAGACTGGGAGTGTAATTGCGGAAAATATAAGCGGATAAAGCATAAGGGAATTATTTGCGATCGTTGCGGGGTAGAGGTGACTCTTTCTAATGTGCGGCGTAAAAGAATGGGGCATATTGATCTTGCGACTCCAGTTTCTCATGTCTGGTTCTTTAAAGCAATGCCATCGCGATTGGGTGCGCTTCTGGATATGACGCAGAGAGAATTAGAGAAAGTTATTTATTATGAGGAATATGTAGTTCTTGATCCGGGTGATACTCCTTTACACAAAAAAGAACTCTTGATTGAAGACAGATATAGAGAATACCGTAACAGATACGGCAATAAGTTTACGGCTATGATGGGCGCTGAGGCTATCAGCCGCTTGCTGGAAGAAGTTGATCTTGATAAAACAGCCAAAAAATTGCGTAAACAATTGGCGACAACCAAGGCAGAGGCAACCACTAAGAAGCTTATCAAAACATTAAAAATAGTTGATTCGATCAATAAATCCGGGAATAAACCGGAATGGATGATTATGCGGGTTTTACCGGTTATCCCTCCTGATCTGAGACCTTTGGTTCCTTTAGACGGCGGTAGGTTTGCCACAAGTGATTTAAATGACTTGTACCGCAGAGTTATAAACCGCAACAACAGACTGAAAAAGTTACTGGAATTAAAAGCTCCGGATGTGATCGTGCGCAATGAAAAGCGCATGCTGCAGGAAGCAGTGGACGCGCTCTTTGATAACGGCAGACACGGTAGACCTGTGCTAGGTCCTGGTAATCGGCCTCTAAAATCTTTGAGCGATATGCTCAAGGGTAAACAGGGCCGCTTCCGCCAGAATCTTTTGGGAAAACGTGTTGATTATTCCGGCCGTTCGGTTATTGTTATCGGGCCTGAGCTGAAACTGCATCAGTGCGGTTTACCAAAACGCATGGCATTGGAATTATTCGAGCCGTTTATAATTAAAAAATTACGTGAAAGAGGGCTTGTCCATACTGTAAAAAGCGCCAAGAGAATGGTTGAACGCGCAAGGCTTGAAGTATGGGATATATTAGAAGAAGTTATCAGAGATCATCCTGTATTGCTTAACCGCGCTCCTACTTTACATCGCCTGGGTATTCAGGCATTTGAGCCGGTTCTTATAGAAGGAAAGGCAATCCGTATCCATCCGCTTGTATGTACGGCATTTAATGCTGATTTTGACGGAGACCAGATGGCAGTGCACGTGCCGCTTTCAACAGAGGCTCAGATGGAATGCCGCCTGATCATGCTTGCGACAAATAATATTTTTTCACCATCTGACGGTAGACCGGTTATTGCTCCCAGCCAAGATATTGTACTTGGCTGCTATTATCTGACAACAGTCGGCCCCAGGGATCCGGCATTAAATAAAGAGGATCTGCATGTTTATGCTGATATGGACGAAGCACTTACTGCGCACCAGTGCCAGGAAGCGGAAATTCATCAGCGCTGCCGTTTAAGACACGGGAGTGAATTTATAGAGACCACTATCGGCCGTATAATTTTTAATCAAATCATGCCTCCTGGTTTTGGTTTTGTAAATGAGCATATGGAGAAAACAAAGCTTAGCAAGATTATTACCGATTGCTACAAAAGATTCGGACATCACCGTACGGTTATTCTTCTTGATGCGCTAAAAGCAATCGGCTTTGAGTATGCGACATTGGGCGGAATTTCTATCTCTATGCATGATTTGAAGATCCCGGAAGGTAAAAGTAAAATAATAGAACAGTCTCATTCTGATGTTGCTATTGTTGAAAAACAGCACAGGCGCGGAGTCATTACCGAAGGAGAACGTTACAACAAGATCATTGATATCTGGACTCATGCTAGTGATATGATTTCAGACCAGGTTTTCCAGGGATTGGATCATTTCAACCCGATCTTCATGATGGCAGATTCCGGGGCCCGCGGTTCCAAACTGCAGATCCGCCAGCTTGCTGGTATGCGCGGTCTTATGGCTAAACCGTCCGGAGAAATTATTGAAAACCCGATCACGGCAAATTTCCGCGAAGGACTGACAGTACTTGAGTTTTTTATCTCGACTCACGGTGCTAGAAAAGGTCTTGCGGATACAGCGTTAAAAACAGCGGATGCCGGATATTTAACGCGCCGTCTTATTGATGTTGCCCAGGATGTGATCATTACACAGGATGATTGCCATACATTAAACGGGATTATTATCTCGGCAATTACAGAGGGAGACGATGTTGTTGTCAGTTTAAAAGAAAGAATTGTCGGGCGCATAGCACTTGATAATATGGTTGATATCGTAACCGATAAGACAATCGTATCGATTGGCGAAGAAATAACGGAAGAAAAGGCAGATAGAATCGAGCAGCTGGGCCTTGAGAGAATTAGAATCCGCAGCGTGTTAACCTGTGAGATCACACAGGGAGTATGCGCGAAATGCTACGGACGCAACCTGGCTACACAGCGTTTAGTTGAACTGGGTGAGGCAGTAGGGATTGTTGCCGCACAGTCGATAGGTGAACCGGGCACACAGCTTACAATGAGGACTTTTCACATTGGAGGAACTGCTTCGAGAATCGTTGAGCAGTCACAGTTTAAGGCGAAGCATTCAGGATTGATCAAGTACCACAATCTGCGTACAGTCACAAATAAAAACGGGGAAACGATCGTTCTTAACAGAAACGGGCAGATAAGTATACACGATGACGTTGAAAGAGAGCTGGAAATATACAATGTGCCGATCGGATCGTTCGTGACAATACTTGAAGGTAAAAAAGCAGAAAAGAACCAGGTTATCGTAACTTGGGATCCGTATACTTCTCAGATTTTAACAGAATCAAACGGTAAGGTGCGCTTTGAAGATATCAAGGAAAACGTAACTATGCGTGAAGAAATTGATGCCTCGACCGGACTTACGGAGCGAGTTATTATTGATCATAAAGCCGACTATCATCCGCAGATTATTATTTATAATGACAATGATGAGGTTGTGGCTTTTTATACAATTCCGTCTGGAGCACATATTGTTGTTCAGGATGGTCAGCAAGTTGAAGGCGGAAGTCTCCTTGCTAAAACTCCGAGAAAAATAACCAAGACCAAAGATATTACCGGTGGTTTGCCGAGAGTTGCTGAAATATTTGAAGCGCGTCGTCCTAAAGACCCGGCGATCATTACGGAAATTGACGGAATTGTTGAATTCGGAGCTCCGAAAAAAGGACAGCGCCGTGTAATTATTAAGAGTGCATCAGGCATGAGTAAAGAATATCTGATTCCGCCGGGAAAACATCTTAATATATATAAAGGAGATATGGTTACCGCCGGACAGGTGCTTACTGATGGTCCGATGGTACCCCATGACATATTAAGCGTTTCCGGTGTGCAGAAACTTCAGGAGCATTTGGTTACGGAAATACAGGAGGTTTACCGTCTGCAGGGAGTTCATATTAATGATAAGCATATCGAGGTTATTGTCCGGCAGATGCTCAAAAAAGTAAGGATTGAAGATGTCGGAGATACAGATCTCCTCCCCGGACAGCAGATTGATAAATTTGTTCTGGACAGGATAAACAAGGCTTTACAGGAAAAGAAAGGCAAGCCGGCAAGCGCAACGCCGCTCCTTTTAGGAATTACCAAGGCATCGCTGACTACGGAAAGTTTTATTTCTGCGGCAAGTTTTCAGGAAACCACCCGCGTTTTAACAGAAGCTGCGGCTAGCGGAAAAACCGACCATCTCTTGGGTTTAAAGGAAAACGTTATTATGGGACATTTGATCCCGGCAGGAACTGGTTTCCATGCACATAGAAAAATACATATCATCCACGAAAAGGGTGATGGCAAAACAGAAGAAAAAAAAGTAGATGCTCTTAATGTAATCTAAGGAGAAAAGCAAAGATGCCGACAATTAGTCAATTAATTAGAATGGGAAGAAAAAAATCAAGCAATAGAACAAAATCTCCTGCATTGCAAAAATCTCCGCAGAGAAGAGGAGTTTGTTTGCAGGTACGTACAATGACTCCTAAAAAACCTAATTCTGCCTTGCGCAAGATTGCAAGAGTTAGACTTACTAACGGCATCGAAGTATCAGCTTATATACCCGGCGAAGGCCATAATCTGCAGGAACATTCCATTGTGCTTGTTCGCGGCGGCAGAGTAAAAGATTTGCCGGGGGTTAGATATCATATAGTCAGAGGAACGCTTGATACTGCTGGAGTATCGGACAGAAAAAGAAGCCGTTCTTGTTACGGGACAAAGAAACCGAAGAAATAATTGAAATTATAAGGAGGAAACATGCGTCGAAGACGCGCAGTAAAACGTCAGATACAGCCAGACCCAAAGTATAATAGCATTTTAGTTACCAAACTTGTGAACATGGTAATGTCCAAAGGGAAAAAGTCAGTTGCAGAACGCATAGTTTATTCTTCTTTTGAGGTTTTAGAAGAAAAAACAAGCAAGAATGCCCTGGAAGTTTTTAAGAAGGCTTTGGATAATGCGCGTCCTCTACTTGAGGTTAAGGCAAGACGAGTAGGCGGAGCCACTTACCAGGTTCCTATGGAAATCAGGCAGGATAGAGGGACTATAGTTGCTCTGCGCTGGATCCGCAACTTTGCCAGAGCCAGAAAAGGCAAACCGATGGAAGAAAAGCTTGCGCAGGAACTGCTGGATGCTTATAAAGGAGAGGGTTCGGTAATTAAAAAAAGAGAAGATACTCATAAAATGGCTGAAGCCAACAAGGCCTTTGCTCATTACCGCTGGTAATTGATTTTATTGCGGATAGTTAATATATAGAAATAAACAGAAGTATACGGTGTAGAATGCGGGGAAAATAAAGAAGCATGTTATGGCCAGATCATTCCCTTTAGAAAAAATTAGAAATATCGGCATCATGGCGCATATTGATGCTGGGAAAACAACAACAACAGAACGCATTTTATTTTATACCGGCAGAGTTTACAAGATGGGTGAAGTTGATCAGGGCACAGCAACAATGGACTGGATGGTGCAGGAACAGGAGCGCGGGATAACAATCACCAGCGCAAGCACCACATGCTTATGGAAAGAGCATCGGTTAAACATAATTGATACTCCTGGTCATGTAGATTTTACAATAGAAGTGGAACGTTCTTTGAGAGTTTTAGATGGAGCAGTAATTGTTTTATGCGCTGTCGGCGGAGTTGAGCCGCAGTCTGAGACAGTTTGGAGACAGGCGCAGCGTTATCATATTCCGCTTATAGCGTATATTAATAAAATGGACAGAATAGGCTGTGACTTTTACGGCGTGCTCACTCAGATGAGAAACCGCTTAGGTGCAAAAGTAATTCCAGTCCAGATCCCTATTGGGATTGAGGAAAACTTTGCCGGGACAGTGGATCTTATTGAGATGAAAGCGTATATGTTTACTCGTAATAGTGAAAGCCTGGAGTTTCAAACAGCAGAGATTCCCCATGATTTGCAGGAATTAGCTCAAAATTACCGGATGCAAATGATTGAAAAAGCGGCAGAACACGACCCTGTGCTGATGGAAAAATTTGTGCATAATCAAGAGCCGGGAATCAATGAACTTAAAAAGGCAATTCGTAATGCTGTTTTAAAATATAGTTATGTTCCTGTTTTCTGCGGGTCAAGCTTCCGCAATATCGGTATTCAGCCGCTGATCGACGGCATTTGTGAATATTTGCCCAGTCCGCTTGATGTGCCGCCGGTGGAAGGAATTGTGCCTGAAACAGAGAAAAAGGAAAAGCGTATCACAAGCGACAACGAAGCTTTTAGCGCCTTAGCGTTTAAAATAATGGCTGATTCTTATGTGGGTAAACTGATATTCCTGCGTGTTTATTCCGGAATTTTAAAATCAGGCACGCATGTTTACAATGCGAATAAGCAACGCAAGGAAAGAATAGGCAAGCTGCTTAGGATGCATGCAAACAAGCAGGAGATAGTTGAAGAGGTTTATGCCGGAGACATTGTAGCCGCGGTCGGTTTAAAAGATACACAAACCGGAGAAACGATATGCGATGTTAAGAGGCCGATAATCTTAGAAAGCATGCATTTCCCTGAGCCGGTAGTGTCCTTGGCGATTGAGCCGGCAACACAGGCAGCTCAGGATAAGTTAGCGGTTTCTTTGAGCCGGTTGCAGGAAGAAGACCCGAGTTTTAAGGTTAAGAATGATAAAGATACAGGACAAACAATAATCTCCGGAATGGGAGAACTTCACCTGGAAATTATTGTTGATCGCTTGCTGCGGGAATTTAAGGTAGAAGCCAATGTTGGCAAACCGCAGGTAGCATATAAAGAAACGATCTCTAAAACTGTTGAAGTTGAAAATAAGTTTATTCAGCAAACAGGCGGCCGAAGCCAGTATGCTCATGTAGTGCTTGAGATGTCACATACCGATGGAGGGCAAGGGGTTAAATTTAGGAGTGATATTACAAAAGGAGTAATACCAAGAGAATTTATCCCTGCGATCAAAGAGGGGGTTCTTGGTTCGGCCAGTTCTGGAATACTCGCAGGTTATCCTGTGATCAATGTGGATGTCAAGCTGGTCGGCGGCTCGTTCCATGCAGTTGATTCATCTGAGCTGGCGTTCAGGATAGCCGCATCAATGGCTTTTACAGATGGGTTGAAAAAGGCGTATTCCGTACTGCTGGAACCGATAATGTCTTTAGAGGCAGTAATCCCAGCGGAATATCTGGGAGATGTTATTGGAGATTTAGGTTCGCGCAGATGCAAAATTGAGTCAATGGGCGACAGGGCAAATGCGAAGGTTGTCAGAGGAGTTGTACCGCTGGCCGAGATGTTTGGTTACGCAACTGTAATAAGAAGCTTGACACAAGGGCGCGGAATGTATACAATAGAACCTTCTTATTATTTTGAAGTTCCAAGGCAAATACAGGAAAATTTAATTGGCAGACGATATTAAGTAAGAGGAGGTGCATAGTGGCGAAAGAGAAATTTGAGAGGAATAAAACGCATGTCAACATCGGAACGATCGGACATGTTGATCATGGTAAGACAACCTTAACGTCAGCGATTACGCATGTTCTGGCTGCGAAGGGA
>JAZDHG010000106.1:0-55661 GCA_043806135.1 Candidatus Omnitrophota bacterium | reverse complement strand
CTTATCGAAAAAATTGAGTTTGCGCTTAAAATCAACGATTAAAGCCTGGTGTCATCTTTGTTAATAATCAATATCTTATAGAAAGGAATTCCTATCCAGGCTCCGAATTAAAATAGCCGCCTAACTAAATAACTTTGGATTTTTCCGACTAAAAGCCGCATCTTAAAAATGTGGTTTTTTATTTTTAGAGAAGAAGTGTCTAATGGGTTTTAGTGAAAATTCCGAAGGAAGATTAATTTATACCTTGGAAATTGTAGTCAATCGCCTTAATTTCGATCTCAAATATCCTATTATGTATGAGTTAGAATTAAGCTTCGATTCAAATGAGCTTCAGTGGGCAATAGGGCGAAAGGTTTCGGCAGAAATATCTTGACAATAATGTTCACTTATTGTATATTGTTCATTGTTTAGTGAACATTAGAAAAGGAAGGACATTATGCGGCAGAGCCAAAAGATGAAGAATATTTTCTCAGATAAAGCCACGATCATACCGAGAAAAATGTTACAGCACCCACAAAAGGAATGGGTTGTGCGTGATTTTACCGGGCCGGAAGGCGTAAGCCTGGGTATGGCTCAGAGTGTGCTTGAGGCAATGGCAAAAAAAGGGTATGTGGAGAGGGTAAAAAGGGGACCCGACAGCCATACTGTTCTTACTAATAAAGACATGCTTATCACGGATTGGCTAAAAGAGTATCAATTTGAGCTAAACACGGTTGATTCCTATTACGCCCCGGATAAAAAAGTCATAGAAAAGGCTAAAGTCCTTTTAAGAGAAAAACAGTACGCATTAACGTTGCATACAGGCGCAAATCTTATGACTTCTTTTGTGAAGACGGATGAGATATATCTTTATCTTCAGCTTGCAGATTGGAATAAGGAGATTCTGGATTTAAGGCAGAGATTGGATTTAAAAGAACTTGTGAGAGGCGGTAATTTTCATATCATTCGCCCCCATTATAAAAACAGCGTATTCTTTAACAGGCAAAAAATAAAAGGCTTTGCGGTAGTTTCTAATCTGCAGCTTTATCTTGATTTATACCATTTCCAGCCACGCGGCAGAGAGCATGCGGAATATCTCGCGAAGCTTTTAGAAGAGAAAGGTAAAAGCCTTGACTGAACTGGAGTATCTTGAGTCTACGTTTTTCAAGGTTTTAAGCGTCCTTAAAGAATATCTTGATGACCTTACGCTCGTAGGCGGGTGGTTATCTTACGTGTATGCAAAATATCTCTGGAATAATCTTGCCATAAAGCCGGTTACCACTGCTGATATTGATTTCGGGCTTAGCGCGGGAGAAATGCGCGTTTATCCAAAGACCATTTTTGAACTACTTTCTTCGTTAGACTATAGAGAACGGCACCCGCAGATGGACAGGATGTATCCTGTGGTATTGTACAAAGAAGGCAAAGTCCGCTTGGATTTTGTCGCGCCGCCAACAATAGAGAAGAGAGCCGTCGATAAAATTGTCGGCAGCCAGATAGTTATCAACAGAATCGAAAAGTTCGACTTTTTACTTAGATACCGGATGATTGCGAGTATTAAAAATAAAAAAGAAGTTTATACCATTCATTGTCCGAAGCCGTCTGCATTTTTATATCACAAAGCCGCCACGTTTATTGACCGCGAAGACGAACAAAAGCAGGCCAAAGATTTACACTATATGTATTTCATATTGCGTTATGCACCCGATACGGATATCCTTCTTAAGGAAATAACCCAATATTATAAGCAGGGCTATTTTAAGGATATCCCTAAGGATCTTTCATCTTATTTTGAACGTAAGACCAGCAAAGGGTGCCTTATGGTTGAAAAAGAAAATGGGTCTGATCCGTACATAGATGATTTAAGGCAGGATATATTCGAGCGATTCAAGAAATTACAGACGGCTACGGTTTAAGTGCAATTCAGCCAGTTAAAGGTGTGTAAGTAGACATGATTGGAGTAGCATATTTGGGGTTGAGATAGGGTATTTGGAGAAGATTAGCTACAGTGTACGAGCAATCTTCAGAAAAGTTGTATATCAAATGACTAATCAAGAAATATCGTCTATAAATGATCTGAAAAAACTAGTTACCTCTCTTAAAAACGGAAGGAATGAGTTTGTTTTTCGTGGGCAAAGCAAAGATTGGACTTTGTTGCCTAAAATAGCGCGTGATAATTATTTTTCTGTTGATGATGAGGTAAAAATATTTAATGAATTTAAAGAAAAAACATTGCCGTACATTATCGCCACAGAAAGAGAACCAGAATCCTTCCCAAATAATGATTTTGAATGGCTTACCTTGGGGCAACATTATGGTTTAAAAACAAGGTATTTGGATTGGACACAATGTAATGAGGTGGCGTTATTTTTTGCAGTAGATGGTATTGTGGAGAGTGATGGCGTTGTATGGATATATGAACTACCGCCAAATGAATCCGATGAGTGGTTGCCATTGGGACATCGGGATATTCTAGAGAAAACGCCTTTTCAATTTAATATTATTAAGTTGTATCACCCTAAAAGTTTTTTAGACACTCGAACCGATAATCAATATGCATTAGTATCTATACACCCATATCCTTGGAAATCGATGGAAAAAATAGTGGATAATAAACGCTTAATCAAGGTATCAGTATTATCACATTCGAAAAAAATAATAAGAGATGAACTTTATAAAAAGGGCGTAAATCATGCGTCCCTATTTATGGGGATTGAAGGTATCTGTCGAGATATAAATTCAAAATATGACGTAACGAAGGGGAGGGGGGTAGCTATATGAAAAAAGTGGTTATTTTGTTCTTGTGTTGTTTAGGATTAGTTGGATGTGCGACGATGTCCGATGTAATAAATCCCAATAGAGAAAATTTGATGAAACTTTCTATAGGTATGACTAAAGACGAGGTAATAAAAATTATGGGTAAAGATACAAAAACTGCCTATAAGAATCCTGCGATGCTTAACATACTTTCTTACGGGATGGCGGCTGAAAGTCAAAAGATTAGTAACCCTTATCGCTCAGAAATTCTGCCGGGCAAAGATAAAACTCTTGAAGTCTGGTATTATGTTACTGATGATAAGACAGGTAAGGGTATTATTACTGATGATTGTCTCACTCCTCTTGTATTTGATAACGGTAAACTAATAGGGTGGGGTCAGGGTTTCTTGCAAGATAATGCCCAAAAGTATGAAATACGGATAAGATAAATGACTAATGAAAATGATCAGCAAGCTAAAGACGAAGAAACAATCTTTCGTAAGTTTCTTGAACAATGCCCATATCATATTCAAAGTGATTCCATTGAGAAAAGGCAAGCGCCAAGCCCAGATATTTTATGTAAACTTTCAGATGGGGCTACAATATGCTTTGAATTAGTGGAATGTGTAGATAATTCTATAGCAAAGTCGGTTTATGGAGGTTCTCTTCAGGGAGGTTTCTTTTCTGACGATTTATGTTTAGAACGTATTGCGAAAAAGTTCGGAAAGAAATACTCTAATGGCTGTGATTTGCTTGTCTATTTTGATTTACAACCAGTGGTCGCTGAAGAAAGTTGGCTTCCGCAGGTGCAAAACTTTATTAGAGAAAATATCAAGAACTCCTCATTTAAGAGAGTGTGGATTTACTCTATACCTCAAGAAAAAATAATGTTTGTTTATCCAGAGTTATAGCCTAAGTTTATCCCTCCGCATACAGTCGTGAAAAATTCTAAACAAAAAAATCCCTATCCAAGCTTCGGTACTGAATTGCTTCTGACAGATGTTCTGTTTTTATTTGTTCTGAACCAGCGAGGTCGCCAATAGTTCTTGAGACCTTCAATATCTTATCATAAGCTCTTGCGCTAAAATTTAGTTCAGTCATTGCCATCTTTAAAAGTTCGCTTTCTTCTTTACCTAGGACACAGAATTTTCGTACTTGTTTATGACTCATCAGAGCATTACATAAAATACTTTCGCCTTTCAACCTTTCCCTTTGAATTTCTCGCGCCTTATTTACCCTTTCTTTGATTTGGACGGAGCTTTCCGCAGGCAGATTGCTAGATAATTCCTGATACTTCGCTGCTGGTACTTCTATGTGAATATCTATCCTGTCTAAGAGCGGACCGGATATCTTTGAGCGGTATCTGGCGATTTGGGTGGTTGAGCAGCGGCAGGAGTTTTTATGTTGCCATTGTGTACCGCACGGGCATGCCTTCATCAAACCAATACTCAGTAAGGAAAATGTATTTTCCTTCTGAACTTGGTTTGTGAAGGCTTAACTTGACAAAGTCAAGTTAAGCATATGTTTTACATCCGCGTTTATCTGCGTCCACCTGCGGTTAATTTATTTTCTCGACAACGTATTCCTACTTTTTACTTTTAACTTTTTACTTTTTACTTCCGACAAAGGAGGATCGTCCATCTGCGGTTAATTTATTTTTCTGTCAACCTTTTTTAGGATAACACACTTTTCCTATGAGCTATCAGCTATGAGCCATGAGCTAATATGCGTCCTTCGCTTTAAATCGCCACTATTATAATACCGTGATTATCCGCCTGCTCCAAAACGTATTCCCGGTCAAGAAATAAGGTCTTGCCGGATTCAATGGCCAATAAAGCAGCCTTCTCTTTAATTAAAGTATCGATTGTCTGTTTACCGATAAGCGGTATGTCAAAACGCCTATCCTGATCTGGTTTACTTACCTTGACCACAACAGCACCGCCTTTACAGTAAAAATTAGCTCTCGCAATAGCCTCATCCGTGCCTTCAATTGCCTCGATACTCAGAACAACTTTATCTTTTACGACAACTGTTTGCCCGACATCAAGACCGGCGATTGCCTTTGCGATTTTAAGGCCAAATTTAATATCCTCTAATTGCTCTTTACTTGGTTTTGTTTTTGTTAGCACTCCAGGCTCAGGTAGGAAATCTTTGATAAAAGTAGTCGAATCGATAAGCTCGATCCCGAGTTCTCCAAGCCTTTTTGCAATGCCGCCGAGTATGGTATCTGTCTTCTTATCCTTTAATTTAAAAAGCAATTTCCTTAATTCACTATCTAGTATTATATCGCTGAAAAGCAGTTTATGCTTTATCTGTCCGGCCATGACCGCTTTTTCTATTTTTTCCCTCTGCAGTATATCAATGAGCTTTTTAAGCTGTCCGACGCTTATCCAAAATATTTTCTCAACATGATGCTCAAGTTCTGCATCAGTTTCTTCCTTAAAACCGACAGCAATAACTTTCACCCCTGCCTGCTTCGCTGCCTTGGCAAAAATAAGAGGATAAGTACCATTACCGGCAATTAGTGCTATTTTACGCATAATCAGAATTCTCCGTTAATATACTGGTATAAAATAATGGGGCATTCTTGTTTCTAGCTAACTATTTAGCCTTTATTATGTTACTAAAATTCTTTCACCCTAAATAAGCATGACCCAAAATAATTAAAGAGCAGAAAGGCTCGATCATTTGGTCGCTCTCTACTCTCAATTTTAATACCACAAAGACTATCAATTGCCTTTACATACGCCTCGCTTAGAACTTTTAACAAATTCAACAAGATATTCAACATACACATCCTTGGAGATTTCTTTGTTAATTCTCTTTAAAGCCGTAGATGTTGATAATTTCATTTTAAACACGATCTTAAATGCAGTTTTTAAGCGTGCTATGCTCTTCGCGGCTATCTTTGCTCTTTTAAGCCCGATGCTGTTAATTCCGTAAACTTTTGCCGGGTGACCGTCAACCATGGAAAAAGGCGGCACATCTTGAATGATTTTTGAGCAACCTCCGATAATCGCCAATTTGCCTACACGCGAAAACTGATGGATTGCAGACATTCCCCCGATAATGGCCTTATCCTCAATCGTAACATGCCCGGCTAAAGTTCCCGCATTAGCAATAACCACTCCGTCACCGATAAAACAATCATGCGCCACATGGCTGTAAGCCATGAGTAAATTGTTATTACCGATCACTGTTTTGCCTTTTTCAACCGTTCCGAGATTAATTGTAACATATTCCCGGATAACATTATTATCACCGATTATAACTTTAGTGCGTTCCCCTTTATATTTTAAATCTTGAGGAGGACTTCCAATTACAGCGCCTGTGTGGATTATACAGTGTTTACCGATTTGAGTAATGCCTGCGATAACACAAGAACTTCCCACAACTGTATTTGCACCTATTTCTACGTTTTCACCAACAACAGTGTTCGGGCCTATGCAAACTCCGCTTCCCAGTTTGGCCTTAGGGTGCACAAATGCGTTTGGATGGATTTTACTTTTTACTGACATTATATTATTATACCATTAATAAGGATAAATGAAACATAAAAAAGGCCTTAGACACTAAGGTTATTCCATCTAAAAATTTATATTAAATATCCCTTTGGATCTAGGCCTAAAAATGCCTGTCTTATTCGCCTAAAGAAAACATCAATACTGCTTCAGCAACAACTTTATTCTCAACAATAGCCCGTCCATATGCCTGGCCTATCCTGGATTTAAGCTTCAGTACGGAAACCTCTATCCGCAGCTGATCTCCCGGCAGAACCATGCGTCTGAACTTAACTTTATCCATACTCATAAAATAAGCACGTTTGCCTAAATTGTCACGTTTGCTAAGAAGTAATACACCGACTACCTGTGCCATTGCCTCTACGATCAAAACTCCGGGCATTACCGGGCGCCCCGGGAAATGCCCCTGAAAGAATTGCTCGTTTATAGTGACATTTTTGATCCCAACTGCATATTTATCTTCTTTAATCTCCAGGATCCTGTCTACAAGTAAAAACGGATAGCGATGCGGCAGGATTCTTTTTATTTCATTAATATCAAGCGGAGTTATATTGTTTATACCTTCTGAGCTGGCAATAATGCTGGCCTGGGTCTGCCGATCGTGTAAATGCTTGATCTTTTTCAACAGCTTGATATTTAAAGGATGCCCGCTTTTGATGCCAATAACATGTCCCTTTACAGGATGACCTAATAAGTATAAATCGCCAATAAGATCACATATCTTATGACGGACAAATTCATCTTCAAAACGAAGCGTATTTAAAATTATACCTTTCTCACCAACAACTACAGTATTTTCATAGTTGGCTCCCTTGCCTAATCCCTGCCGGGTAAGTTCTTCAGCCTCTTTCTGCAGGCAAAATGTACGGCTTGGCGCCAGTTCCTTTTCAAATACCTCCGGGCTAAACTCAAACGAAGCATATTGTGATTTAAGCAAAGAATCAGGATAACTCATTGTATAAGAAATACGGAAATCATTAGCTGGCAAGATCATTACCGAGGAATCCCCTTCCTCCATGTATAGCGCCTCCTTGGGCTGGAAATAATTTCTGGAAGCATTCAGTTCCTTAATCCCCGCTTTTTTAAGCAGCTCCAGAAAAGGCAATGCACTGCCATCAAGACCCGGTAACTCTTCTGCATCCATCTCAATGATAATATTATCAATTCCGAGGCCAACTAAAGCAGCCAATACATGCTCTATTGTATGGATTTCTACATTCCGAATGCCAATAGAAGTACGGCGGGGTTTTTCAATAAGGTTAGACATATGCGCTTTAATGCGCGGCTTACCTGCAAGATCAGTCCTTACAAATTCAATACCATGATGTTCTTCAGCGGGTTTAAATTTCACATTAACTTTTTGACCTGTATGCAAACCAATGCCGCTAAGCCCGACAGATTTATTTATTGTATGCTGGTTTTCACCCATTTTTTTCCTTTAAAGCATTCTCTAAAGCAGCAATTTTTTCTTCTAATTTATTTACCAACTTGTATAAATCAGGAAGTTTTTGAACACAAGCATTAATTCTCTTCGCCTTCTTATGCGGTTTGGCCGGATAACCGGAAACACAGGTATTCGCAGGAACAGACTTAGTTACCCCGGCCTGGGCCGCTACCACCGCATTATCACCAATACTAATATGACCGATGATTCCTGCCTGCCCAGCTAAGGTTACATTTTTACCGATAATCGTACTGCCGGAAATACCTGCCTGCGCAACTATAATAGAGTTCTCCCCAATAACAACATTATGAGCTATCTGAACCAAATTATCAATCTTAGTCCCGTGCTTTATCAATGTCTTATCAAAACGAGCCCGATCAATAGTCACATTAGAACCTATCTCAACATCATCTTCAATAATTACTATACCGATCTGAGGTATTTTATGATGAAGCCCTTTTACTGTAGCAAAACCAAAACCATCGCTTCCAATAACGGTTCCGCTGTGAATAATCACCCGGTCACCGATAACAACTTTTTCTCTAATACTTACATGCGGATAGATAACTGTATCTTTTCCTATCTTCGTATGATTACCAATAAACCCTCCGGAACCTATATTTGTGTTGTTACCTATTTCAACATTATCTTCAATAACCACATATGGTTGTATAGAAACATTTTGCCCAAAACTAACATTCTTGCCAACAACTGCCGTAGGGTGTACGCCCACAAAGCGAACTGTTTCATCAGGAGAAATCAATGCAAGCAATTTAGCAAATGCAAGTGATGGGTTCTCCGCTAAAATAAGCGGCTTGGGTGCTTTTTTTACATCAGGAGTTGTAATAATCGCCGAAGCATTGGTATTATTCATTAAGGAAATATATTTAGGATTCGCTATAAAAGTTATATCTCCCTGCTTTGCCTCCTTAATACCGCACACGCCGAAAATCTCAACAGTTTCATCACCAACTACCGATCCATCAATAAGTTGCGCTATTTCTTTTAAAGTCTTTTTCATTGTTATCCTTTTATGCTTCTACTTTTTATAACGCTCATTAAGCATCTTGGAAACCTCATCTGTCAAGTCCATTTCCTTTGGGCCGTCAATAATGAGTCTATCATCAATAATATAGGTTAATTTCTTTTTCTTTCGCAGTTCTATGGACACATTTTCAATATCCTTCAATATCTCTCTGAGTATCCGATCCTCATCCTTTCGAACTTCAAATGTACGATTGCGTATTTCCTCCTGTTTTGCAAGCATCTGATTTTTTCTTTCTTCCTGCGCCTCAGGGCTGAGAGTGTCAAATCCCTCTTTTAGCTTGTTTATTCCCTCAATTACTATCTTAATCTCTTCTTTTACCTTATCTATCTCTTTGTTAGAATCAGCAACTTTCTTATACTCCTCAAAAATCCGTCCTAAAGTAATATATCCGATATCAGAACTTTCCGCAAAAGCAATATTTTGAACTAATAATATTGAAAACAGCATAATAGCTAAAATTGTCATTTTTTTCATGTTTTATCTCCTTATCAGTTAACTATTTGTCTTATTTTACCACATTGCAAAATTTTGTCAATTGTATTAATACTCGGGATTTAAGTTATAAAGCAGTCTAAAATTGATGACTCATAGAGAAATGAAATCTCCCCGCAGCATCTCCCTCTTTGCGATCAAGAGCGTATCCATAATCTAATTTAATAGGCCCCAGAGGTGTTTTAACCCGTATTCCCGTACCTATGCTTGCTCTGAGCTTCAGGTTGTCCCATATAAAATCATTATGTGTTGCCCAGACATTTCCGTCATCGTAAAAAAATGCCCATTTTAAGCCCGGGGTGATCTGATAAACATACTCCGCATTAAATATCCCCCTTAACCTGCCTCCGATCGGATCGCCGAATTCACCCTCAGGACCGACTCTCCTTTCCTTATAGCCCCTAATTGTATTTGCACCGCCGGCATAAAAGCGCTCATAAACAGGTACATCCACTGAATCGTCAAATGCTTCTACCATTCCCAAACTCAAGCTTAATTCCAGAACTGCTTTTTGCCCTATAGGAAAATACTTATAATTTAATGTTTCGTACTTAATAAAATCCTTATCCCCGTCCAGGATGCCTCCGGCATATTCAGTAGAAAGAATACTGTATAAACCTTTTGAGGGATTAAACCTGTTGTCACGAGTATCATGCGTAATAGATGTTTTCAAACTGCTAATGAAATTCTTTCCCTCTTCCCTAACAACATCAGCACTTGTATCTCCGGCCATATCGCCCAGACGAATTCCTTCATAACGATAGGTTAGTCGTCCCATCCAGTATTCACCAAATTCGCGGCCCAAAAAAACATTGCCTCCAATACGCTTTTCATCATATTTATCCCAGTACCTTGTACGGCTATACATACTGAATCCCGTACTTACAGGATATCCTAAAAACCAAGGTTCTATAAAAGTAAGCTCATAGTCTTTTCTCGCCGAACCAACTTCCATATTAATCCCCAGTGTCTGTCCTGCGCCGGCAAATCCTGGAAAATTAAAAAGATCGAAATTTTTCTGAGAAAGATTGACAAATCCGATAAACTGGTCAACAGAGCTGTATCCTGCTCCAAAGCTGAATTCCCCGGTTTTACTTTCCTTTAGAAAAACATCCAGGTCATATTTGTCAGGCAAAGTCGAAGGCTCTTCTTTTGTGTCAAAAGTAACTTCTTCAAAAAACCCCAGATTCTGAATTCTTTGACGGCTTCTTCTTAATTTTTCTCCATTATATCTGTCCCCGGGAAATAATCTCATCTCCCTTCGCACCACCACATCCTTTGTCCGTGTATTTCCGCTGAGGTTTATTTTATCTACATAAGCAACCTCTCCTTCACTAACTCCATAACTAATGTCCACATTCCCAGTTTGAGAATTAAGCACAGTATCGGCCTTAACAGAAGCCGCGATATAGCCTTGATCGAAATAGTCGCTTTGTATCTTAGACGTATCAAAACGCAGTTTGCTTTCACTATAAACCTCTTCGCTGAACAATTTCAATCCATCTTTTAACTGCTCCTTTGAGAACACGCTATTGCCGTAGACATTAACATTACCCACTTTATATTGCTTGCCCTCATTTATTTCAAAAGTAATAAACATCCATGGTTTCTTTTCATGGTAAGTTATGTTTGCGGAAACCTGCACATCAATAAATCCTTCAAAGTGATAAAAACCCATTATTCTCTCAGTATCTTCAGCTAACACATCATTTTTGAAAAAGCCTGAATTGAACCAGCCCTTTCTCTTTATTTTGATCAACTTTAGAAGTCTTTTATCTTTATAGGAATCGCTGCCCTTAAAACTTATTTTTCGAATACGAATCCTTTCTCCCTCATTGATGTTAATCGTAACTACTACTTTGTTATCTTTTTCCTTGACATCATATTTTACTTCTGCAAGCGAGTATCCCTTTTTCGCATAAATATTCTTCAAATTTTCCACATCTTCTTTCAGCTTGAACTTATCAAATATTTCTTCCTTTTTTATCTTTATTTCCTTTAAAAGCTTTTTTGTTTTAATCCTGCGATTACCGCTAAATTTAATCTCCTTGAGCACGGGTTTCTCCTGTACTTTAAATACCACCTTTACTCCGGCATCCAAGTCCACGATATCAGCACTTACATCGCTAAAGAGTCCGGTAGCATAAAGACGTTTTATATCATCGCTTAAAGTAACAGGCGAATATTCCGTTCCCTTTTTGGTCTGCAGTTTAGAAAGAATACTTTGCTGGGAAACCACCTTATTGTTGATTGCCTCAATTTCCACAACCTTGCGCTTAGCGCCTTGAGCACCAACCGTCCCGGAAAAACCAATAACCAGTATTGCAGCTAAAATAATTATTTTTTTTATTTTCATTTATTACTCTTCTCTTTGCGTACAACTTTCGAATCTGCTGAATTCTTTAATAAAAGTTAATTTTTTAGTACCTACAGGGCCATTTCTTTGTTTAGCTATAATAACATCAGCCAATCCCCTGTTCTGCTCTGTGGGGGTATAATATTCCTCCCTGAAAAGCAGCATTACAACATCAGCATCCTGCTCAATAGCACCGGAATCTCTCAAATCAGAAAGCCTGGGTTTATAACCTTCGCGCTGTTCTGTAGCCCTTGACAACTGGCTTATAACCACCACTGGTACATTCAATTCACGTGCTAATGATTTCAACGATCTTGAAATATCCGATATTTCCTGCTGTCTGCTTTCACTTTTGTAGCCTGCCGCCTGCATTAACTGCAGATAATCCAATATCAGTAACCCGATTTTATATTGTGCTTTTAAACGCCGTGCTTTTGCCCTGATCTCCAAAACGTTCATGCCGGGGGTATCATCGATAAAAAGAGGAGCATGGGAAATTTTACCTGCGGCATTTACCAGTTTCCCCCAGTGTTCCTGTGACAAAAACCCCGTACGCACGGCCTGCATATCTACTCTGGCATGCGAGCAAAGAATTCTCTGCACAAGCTGCTCCTTAGACATTTCCAGACTAAAGATTGCTGTAGGAATTTTCTCAATTACTGCCGCATGTTCAGCAAATCCGCACATAAGGGCACTTTTTCCCATCGAAGGCCGTCCAGCTACAATAATAAGATCAGCCGGCTGCAATCCTGCCGTAATTTCATCTAAATCCTGAAATCCTGTCGGGATACCTGTTACCTGCGTTTTTCTTTGATATAATTTTTCAATTGTTTCGATACTATTCTTTATTAATTCTTTAACCGGCACAAAGCCGCTTTTAATTTTAAATCCGGATATCTCAAAAATCTCCTTTTCTGCCCTATCGAGTAAAGCATCAACATCCTGATCCGGCTCATACCCTTCACTAACAATCTTTGTAGCTGTAGAGATCAAATCACGCAACACCGCTTTTTCTTTAACAATTTTGGCATGATGCAAAACAGCGCCGGAGGTAGGAACAACATTGACAAGCTCAGTAATATAGCTGGCTCCACCAACCTGCTCTAAATTAGCATCCCGACGCAGCTGTTCGGTCAACGTGATCAAGTCAACCGGCTTGCTTTCATTATAAAGACATAGAATTGCCGCAAATATTTTTCTATGACTGTCTTTATAAAAAGAATGTTCCTCAAGCAATTCGACAACGTCAGAAATAGCCTCTTCATCAAGCAATATTGAACCAAGCACAGCCATTTCTGCTTCAATGTTTTGAGGAGGCACCTTATCCATCAGAGTTGATTCTAACGGATGCGGTGTTTCCTTATTTTTATTTATTCTTTTACCACCCATACTTTAACCTGCTGTTTAACTTCTGGATGTAATTTTACAGGGACCTGATATACTCCCAAAGCCTTGATCGGTTCTTCCAGTAAAATATCCTTTTTATCTATCTGAATGCCTTCCTGCTGCAATGCTTTGGCAATATCCGCATTTGTTACGGCCCCGTAAAGCTGATCGTCATTTGCCTGCATAACGATCGTGCAGGATACATGCTCAATCTTATGGGCTATTTCTTCGGCCAGCTCTTTTTCCTTGTCCTGTTTTTTTTGCACAGCGCGTTTATAATCTTCGAAAAGCTTAAGATTACGCTTATTTGCTTCCAATGCTTTTCCTTGGGGTATCAAACAATTTCGGGCATAACCAGATGCTACCTCAACAACATCACCTGTTTCTCCGAGCTTTTTGACCTTAACTTTTAGCACTACTTTCATTGCATCAACTCCCTGTTTTTGTCTGTGGACATAAAAGCAAAAACGCTAGATTCCCACTTTCCTTTATAACGCCTTCACTTGTTTAGTTTGATAATTTGATTTATTCAGCAGTGTACGGCAATAACGCAAGATAGCGGGCTCTCTTAATCGCCTGAGCAAGTTTTCGTTGATGTTTGGCACATGTTCCGCTAACTCTGGAAGGAACAATCTTTCCTCTTTCTGTAATAAATTTTGTCAAGCGATTTACATCTTTATAATCGATCGCCTCTACTTTATCTATACAAAAACGACATACTCTTTTTTTTAAAAAACCGGTTTTCTTAAAATTCTTTTTTAGTTTCCTTGGACCCTTGCCGTTCAATTTAGTCTTCATTTAGCTATCACTCCTCGTTAAATTTAAATGATCTTTGTTAAAATGGCACTTGTTCATCCTGTTTACCATTAAGAGATAAAGTTTCAAAACCTTCCAGTCCCTCAGCCATATCCTCCCCCGAGTCCTCTGCTTTAAATTCTTTTGCCTGCTGATCCTGACTCTTTCCTTTCCCCAGAAACTGCACGTTTTGCGCAATAACTTCAAGGGTATTACGTTTAGAACCGTCTTGGGCCTGCCAGGAACGGCTCTGCAATCGGCCTTCTATAAATACAGGCCTTCCTTTAAAAAGATACTCACCGCAAATTTGGGCCAATTTTGCCCAGCAAACTACCCGCACATAACATACATCTTCTTTTTTCTCGCCTGCAGCACTGTTAAAAACCCTGCCCATGGCAATAGTAAACGTAGTAACTGCTGTCCCGTTAGGAGCATAACGCAATTCAGGATCCCGGGTTAAATTACCCATCAGTAAAACTTTATTTAAATTAGCCATTTCTCCTCTCTTTCGATTCCCGCCTAATAATTAATACCCTTAGTATTGAATCATTAAGTTTATAAATATTTTCTATCTTTTTAACAACAGTAGCGGTTAATTTAAATGACACCAGATAGTATGTACCCTCGCTTTGTTTTTTGATTAAAAAAGTAAACTTTCGTTTACCCCAGGTCTGCACCTGTTCAACCTCTCCTTTGTGCTTTGTTATAACTTCCTTAATCTCATTGACCAGCTTTTCCTGCGCATCATTATCAAGGTTAGCCCTAAAAATAAATACTGCTTCATAATTATTCATGATTAGAAATTTCCCTCCTTCTTTCATTGTGTCTGTTCATAGCAAAATTAATATCTTTATTAAACCAATCCAAAACTGCCTCTGCTGCCAATTCTACTGTTTTATCCTTTAGTCTTAGATCTTCTTTTTCCTTAAAGGCACTTAATACATACTTTGATAAATCCCTATGATTTTTTTGAGTATCTATACCAAACCGCAACCTAGCAAAATTATTTGTCCCAAGTGCATCAATTACAGAACGCATTCCATTGTGGCCTCCGGCACCGCCCTGAGGCTTAAGCCGCATTTCTCCCAGATTTAAGCTTATATCATCAAATATTATTAAAATATCCTCTAGCGGTACTTTAAAATAATCCGCGAAATTTTTCACAGTGTTTCCGCTCAGATTCATAAATGTATGCGGTTTAACAATGACAAATGATCTATTTTTATAATTACCCTGAGTCCAGCGAGCGTCAAACTTGCGTTTATTAAATGTACCCTTAAAAATACAGGCCACTTTATCCACAACCCAGAAACCAGCATTGTGTTTGGTATTTTTATAACAAAGACCGGGGTTGCCTAATCCAACAATCAGCTTCATTTGCACTTATCAGCTATCATTTTTCAGTTTATTAAAGAAAATCTAAAATCCCACAAACCAAAAACTTAAGGTTATTATTTTGCTGTGCCTTCTCCTTCTCCTTCTCCTTCTCCTTCTTCTGCTTTACCTTTCTTTATTACCTCCGGTTCCTCAGTTACTTCTTCTATTTTTTCTTCCTCTTTTTCCTTTGCTTCGAATTTAACCAGAATAGCTGCCTGGTCAGGATCGTTCAGTATTTCAAAGTCCCCAATAACCGGTAAATCCTTAACATGTATCACGTCACCGATTTTCATATTTGAAACATCTATGACAATTTCCTTAGGAATGTTCCCAGGCAAACTTTCAATTTCTACTTCCCTTAAAACGTGCTCAAGATTTCCTCCCTCTTTAACCCCGGGCGCATCTGCGTCGCCTTTTGTTACAAGCGGAACATGAACACAGATTTTCTCATCCAGCTTGATCCGCTGAAAATCGATATGCATAACCCTTGATTTAACTGTATCATACTGAATCTCTTTAATAATTACCGTTTCATCTTTGCTATCGCCTTCCGTCTTCAGAGATATAATTGCAGTCTCACCATGCTTGCGGATAAATTTAATAAACTCTCTTTGATCAACGCTTACCTGAACAGGCTTTTCATTCTTAGCATAAATCACTGCAGGAGCAACACCCTGCATTCTCAGCTTTTTAGCTGCTGAGGTCCCGGTTTCCTGCCTATGCTTTACATTTAATATTACTTTTTCCACTTATTCTCCTCCTTTAAATGAGCAGATAATTTACGCTAAGCGTAAATTATAGGCCTTTCGGCCGTCTGCGAATTTACTCCGTTGAATATGCGGAAAATTGTCAAAGAGAATTTTCCCATGTTCATGAAACGGAGTCTTTACTGAAGTATAATTTATACTTACTGATAAACTTAAGTTATATGCGAGAATTGAACCCAGCCCTTTTTACGACTTGGAGTCCACAATTCTTACTTGATTAACAGTTACTGTTATTAAAAAATACTTACGACATTCTTCAGCCAAAGGGCTGGGTATAATTCAGAAATATAATTTATGTATGCTTTTCATCATACATAAATCATTTCTTCATTATACAAACAAAGAACTTACTGATTCTTCATTATGAATACGTTTTATGGCCTCACCCAATAGGTTGGCCACACTTAAAATTTTAATCTTGGGGTGTTTTTCCCCGTTACTTATGGGAATAGTATCTGTAACAACAATCTCCTTTAAAGCGCTTTTATCAATACGCTCAAGAGCCGGACCGGAAAAGATTCCGTGTGTTACCCCCGCATAAATAGACTTTGCACCTCTTTTTTCCAAAATATTAGCTGCTTCGCTCAGAGATCCGGCAGTTGCACACATATCATCTACCAAGATCACTCTTTTGCCTTTGACTTCCCCAAGGATATTCATTACCTCGGCGCTTTGCCCATCAACACGTCTTTTGTCCACTATGCCTAAAGGAGCCTCAAGTCGTTTAGCAAATGCTCTTGCCATTTTTACTCCGCCCACATCAGGGGAGAATATAACCAGGTCATCACCGACAAATTTTCTAAAATAATCGATCAAAACAGGCGCAGCAAATAAATGATCCACAGGTATATCAAAAAATCCCTGAATCTGTCCAGCATGTAAATCCATTGCCAAGATTCTTTGGGCTCCCGCATTTGCCAGCAGATTTGCCACCAATTTGGCTGTTATCGGAACTCTTGGCTGGTCTTTTCTGTCCTGTCTCGCATATCCGTAATAAGGAATGACCGCAGTGATTCTCCCTGCTGAAGACCTGGCCAAAGCATCCATAAGAATCAGTAACTCCATTAAATTATCGTTTGTCGGTGGGCAAGTGGGCTGGATCACGAACACATCTTTCCCTCTTACATTCTGGTTCACTTTTATCTGTATCTCTCCCTCACTGAAACGACCTACAAAGGCATCTCCCAGAGGTATACCTAAATTCTTGCATATATCGTGAGCTAGTTTAGGGTTTGCATTACCGCTAAAAACCATTAGTTTTTCCTGCATAATCAGACCTCACAATTTTAATTTTTTGCGGTTTATTGTTTTGTTTTTGATTTTACTTTTTTATTTTTTTTTAAAACCTTGGCCGGGACCCCGACCACTATGGTATTATCGGCAATATTCTTGTTTTTTGTAACTACTGCCCCGGCTCCTGTAACCGCATTTTTACCCATTTTAACCGGAGCAACCAGAATAGTACCGGAGCCAATAAACGCTCCATCCTTAACAATTGTCTTGTTTTTATTTTTTCCGTCGTAATTCGCAACAATAGTACCGGCACCTACATTTACATTCTTACCAATCTTAGTATCTCCAATATAGCTTTGATGTTTTATACGCGAATTTTCGCCGACCTCTGATCTGTTAAGTTCAACAAAGTTGCCTATGGCAACCCCGTCAGCAACTTTAGATTTTGAACGTATATGGGCAAACGGTCCGATAGAACAATTTTCTCCAATAAGCACATCCCTTTCAATAAACGTACAAGGGTAGATCACCGTATCTCTGCCTATGGTTACTTTTTCATCAATATAAGTAGTTTTAGGATCAAGAACCGTAACCCCTGATTCAATAATCTCATTAAGTATTCGCATCCTGAAGATCTCATAGGCCTGTGCTAAGCTAAACCGGGAATTGACTCCCAGTATTTCATTATAATTTTTCGTTTCTATTGCATTAACTGCCTCATTTTCTTTGTGTAAAACCTGAACGACATCGGTAAGATAATATTCCTTTTTCTTATTATTAGGCTTAATTTTTTCGATCGCATTAAAAAGCTTATTTGTCTCAAAAACATATACACCGACATTAATCTCCTCGATTGCGCGCTCATACACACTTGCCTCCTGCTCTTCGACAATCTTGATCACCTTACCCCCATCAGTGCGCACAATCCTGCCATATCCGGTCGGGTCTTTTGTCTGAGCACTAAGCAATGTTCCAGCAACAGATTCACTGTAATGTTTCTTAATAATGTCCCTTATAGTAGCCGCGCGAATAAGCGGTGTATCCCCATAAATAATCAGCAGTCTAGAGTCCTTTTCTTTTAGAGCCGGCTCATTTCTTATTTGCCAAACGGCATCTGCTGTTCCTAAAAGCTTTTTTTGCTGTACACATTTAGCATTATCGCCAACATATTCTTCTACCATCTCAGACTTATATCCGGTAATAATAAAGATGTTCTTGATGCCTGCAGCCTGAACATTTTCAATTACATGACCAAGCATAGGCTTAGAACCAAGCCGATGCAATATCTTAGGGATTTTAGAATTCATGCGCGTTCCTTCACCAGCAGCCAATATAACAGCATTGATATTCTTCATAATTTCACCCTTTATAAAAAATCAAAATATTAAATAAAATAGCATTAAATTTTAACTTCTCTATATCCTTTAATTTATGATATATACCGCAAGAAAAACATACCCTGCCCAAGAAAGCCACTGGTTCACCCGAAACACTTGTACTCGCAGCCTACGCCATGCACCGAACTCTTGCCGTGAACCGTGCCTGGTTCCGCGGTCGCTCTGGTTCAGGGATGCTCGCTTTTTCTCCCCTGAGGTCGGCGTTCCCGCCTAGCCATTTCGATTGTGCCTCCCTGTATCGGAGAGGCTGGCGTCTTGTTTCGATTCCTAATCTTAATTGTTTTGTGGCTGTCCGGCCAGGAATCGCCTACTACGAAAAAATCCTCCTGATTTTTCCTGCGCAGGCCCACCCGGTTCACTGTCACTCACAGTCCTGCTCGTTTTTCCTCCCATGAGGTCGGCGTTCATCTTGTTTCGATTCCTAATCTTAATTGTTTTGTGGCTGCCCGGCCAGGAATCGAACCTGGAAAACGAGATCCAAATTCTCGGGTGTTGCCAATTACACTACCGGGCAAAATGTCTCTTTATCCTAAATCAGAAGCAGCGATAGTTCAATCCTCTGACAACATATCCTGTTCTACCTTCTCTGAAGCAATGTCTTGAGGAGCCTTTGCCGCTTCTTCCGCATATGCCTCAAGAACTTTCTTTTGGATGTACTCTCTGCATTCCGGCGTAATTGGATGAGCTATATCCTTGTGTTCGGTCTGGCGAGCTTCCTCAGGTGTTGCTGATGGCTTTGATAGCTGTTCTACTGAAGTTCCGCATTGATTGCAAAATTTACTGCGAACCACGTTACGATGTCCGCATTGAGAGCATGTTATCTTCATTTTAGATGAAGGCATGGCAACGAATAAACCTTTGCTTCCTTCAATAACCTTTACGTCTCTAACAACAAAACAATTATCGAAAGTTACGGTAACATATGCTTTTAACTTTTTATTGCTATCTTTATTACGCAAAAATACTCTTACTTCTGTAACTTCCATCTTCGAATCACTCCTTTCCAAGATGTATGCGGTTATAGACTTTTCACAACCATTACTTCGCAAATGCCCTGAAGTCCATTCTTGATGCCTATAGCCTCCTCTCTATTCCTTAAGATACCAAAGATCACTGAACCACTTCCAGACATTAAAACCGCCCTAACGCCAAGGGCGGATACTTTTTGTTTCAACTTTTCTAATACTTTTTGTTTCTTAAAAACAACTGTCTCAAGCCTATTAAACAATGTCTTTCCAATTGAATCTAAATCCGCATTTTGCAACGCATGAATGAGCAGTTTAACATCAAAACCCGCCTTTGTCAAGCTTCCGGGCAAAGCCTTATAAATATCCTTAGTAGCGATAAAAATACCGGGATTTATAAGCACAATCCAGAACTTTTTCCGTATTTTAACAGGCCTTAACCTATCCCCAATGCCTTTAGCCAGGACCGCTGTATCCGGTATCAAAAATAAAGGCACATCTGCCCCAAGTTTTTTACCAAGGCTGCAAAGCTCTTTTGTTGATAAATTCAGCTCCCATATATCATTAAGAGCAAGTAAGGTGGTTGCCGCATCACTTGAGCCGCCGCCTAAGCCTGCTCCTACGGGAATATTCTTTTCCAGATGGATTTCTATACCCTGATCTTTAGTTAGTTTTTTGTGCATCAGGCTGGCCGCCCGATAAACTAAATTCTTTTCATGATCGTCCGGGATCAAAGAATGCCTGCATTCAACATTTATACCCTTATCTATTTTCTTGAAAGAAAGCCTATCATAAAGCCCGACCTTCAAAAATAGGGTTGTTATATTGTGATAACCGTCTTTCCTTTTACCCTCTACTTCAAGGAATAAATTAATCTTAGCAGGTGCAAGACGTTTAATCATAAAGCAACACTTTCAGGATTTGCTATGCAATTTTTTGGCAATTTCAATTATATCAACGGAGCGAAGCTTATATTCCCTTAATAAATCCTGGGAACTCCCTGATTGCCCAAAACGGTTATTAACCCCAATTCTGGCAACCCGCACTCCCCGGCCTGTTTCAGCAATAACTTCTTCAATAGCACAGCCTAAACCGCCGATAACCGAATGTTCTTCGCAAATTATTATTGAACCGATTTTTTTGGTTATCTTATCGACAGTATCAACATCAAGCGGCTTAATAGTATGCACATTTATCACAGAACATTCTATTGCGCATTTAGAGAGTTCCTCCGCTGCGATCAGTGCCTGCTCCGTCATAATTCCGCAAGCGAATATGGCTATATTCTTGCCTTTTCTTAAGACATTTACCTTGCCTACCTCAAAGTTTCCCAGTCCCTCTATTGTGGTAACCTTTTCTCTGCCCAGGCGCACATAAACCGGACCTCGTATTTTTACCGCTGCTTTTATCGCATCCTTTGTCTGGGGACCGTCACATGGAACGATAACTGTCATATTAGGGATAACGCGCATTAAAGCAATATCCTCTAAAGCCTGGTGAGTAGCTCCATCTGGCCCCACAGTAATGCCGGCATGAGTAGCTACAAGTTTCACATTCATATTACTGTAACATACTGAATTTCTCAGCTGATCCCATGCCCTGCCTGTAGCAAACATGGCAAAAGTAGAAGCAAATACCGTCTTACCGCAGCTTGCCATTCCCGCTGCTGTAGCTATCATATTTTGTTCAGCAACTCCGAAATTAAAAAATCTATCAGGAAATTCCATATTAAAGAACGAGGTTCTTGTCGAACCGGATAAATCTGCGTCTAAAACAACAATGCTTTTATCTTCCTTTCCCAGCTCTACCAGTGTTTTACCATACACATCCCTTTGATACATCATCTCTTTACTCATCAGTTAACTCCTTAAACGCAATCGCCGCTTCTTCTTGAGTAGGTGCTCTACCATGAAAATCCACCACATTTTCCATAAATGAAACATCCTTACCTTTTATTGTTTTAGCAATTATAATTGTCGGCTTATTCTTGATTTTTTTTGCTTGTTCAAAAGCATTAAGAATCTCATTTATATTATGTCCATTAATTCCAAGAACCTCCCAACCAAAAGCCTTCCATTTATCCGCAATCGGTTCAATTTTCATCACATCTTCAACCCGGCCATCAATCTGAAAACCATTGTGATCTAATATCGCACAAAGGTTATCACATTTGAAGTGGGAACAGGCCATAGCAGCTTCCCAGACATTTCCTTCCTGGATTTCTCCATCACCCAAAAGACAATAAACTCTATAATCCTTATTATCCATTTTCCCTGCTATTGCCATGCCCATGGACACAGAAAGTCCCTGCCCCAAGGATCCGCTGGCCACATCAACACCAGGGATATTAGGATCAGGATGCCCCTGCAGCAGCGCCCCTAAAGAACGCAATGAATCGAGCTCTTTTTTGGGAAAATAACCCAAATCAGCCAAAATTGCATACCAGATAGGACAACAGTGCCCTTTTGACATATGGAACCGATCTCGGTCAGGCCACTGAGGCTCTTTTGGTTTGTGACGCATGACATTAAAAAACAAACAAGTCAATATATCCGCTGCCGATAATGATCCTCCTGGGTGCCCTGAGCCGGCGATTTCAAGCATCCTGATAACATCTCTTCTCATCTGAACAGCTTTTTTTGTTAATTCTTTTTCGTTCACCTTATCCACTCCTTTGCCTACTAATGTTACATATCAATTAAAAAAAGGCAGGGTCAACAGCGCATCAATATCCACCTTGCGATATTTTTCTTTGTCATTTTTGGTAATTACTAAAGAATTCCTCAACAACTCGTTTCTTATAATTATCTCACTAAAATCTTCAAACTTGTACTCCGCCAGGACCTTATCGGCAACATTGGCAATGATCGGCAGATATATTTTCTGAAATCTAGTATTATCCGCTGAAACAACCGAAAAGAAAAACCGTTGAGTCTGGGGATCGAATTCTGAATTTATTTTTATTTTATGAACAACCGAAGAGGCAAAGATTTTATTTGCTCTTTGTGCGATCTGCTGGGCTAAAAAACCGGGCAAAGTTATTTCCTCAACGTCAAAATCAAAAAATGAATCTTTCAAAAGCTTCGGGTTAAAATTTATCTGCCAGAGTATTCTCCTGCCGTAATCTTCCCTATTTATCCAGCCATGCATGAACTTATACACATCATCCATATATCTTATTAAAAAAACTTCTGCCGCGGTAGTCTTCACATCAGCGGCAATAATCACATAAAAATCCACCTCGGCATCTGTACTGAAAAGTGCCCGGGACGTAGTTAAAATTACGTCTTCAATCTTTTCAATCGCTTCAGGGGATATATCCAGTTTTAAATCAAAAAGTTCATCAAGAGGTACAAATACAACTATAGTTTTACCGACAAGCTTTGCCTGTATTTCAACTTTATATTCTTTTTTGCAGACATTTATAAGTGTTTCCGTAAGCTTATCCTTTGGATAAGACGGAGCGCATCCGCTACAGACAAAACTTATATACAAGCCTGTCATGAATAAATTACGAACCAAACGGTGCTGCCGGCTCTTTACCATATTCTTTGAAGATTGCCTCAATATCGTCATACTCTAGTTCTTCTTTTTCAATCAGCTCTTTTGCGAATCGATCTAAGATTACCCTTTCCTTTTTCAGCAGATCTTCAACCTCTTTTAAACATTTTTTGAGTATCAGATTTGACTCTTCATTTAAGCGCTGTTTTATTGAATCTGACAGCTGCTCAGGAGGTATTACCGCATAATCCCCAATATGTCCGGATACTCCCATACCCAGCCTCCAAACCATTGTATGTGCAATCTGCATTGCATTCATGAAATCTGCAGAAACACCGCTTGTAGAAGTATTATATTTAATCCTCTCCGCAGCATAACCGCCAAGAGAGACTTTTATAGAAGCTAAAAAAGCTTCTATACTCTTGCTATGCCATTCATCTCTTGGTTGGTGGTGAACCACGCCCATGGTTTCTTTTCTGGGTATAATTGAGGCCTTAAAAACATCATTGAACGGATGCAGAAAAAAGGTAGCAATCAGATGTCCCGCTTCGTGATAAGCAGTCATTTCCTTTTCCAGCGGAAGCATTTTCATGCGATGCTTTAATCCCAGATCAATACGCTCCATCGCCTCACTTAATTCCTTATGAGAGATATGGTCCTTTTTATATCGAGCGGCTACTAATGCTGCTTCTCTTACGACATTTTCAATATCCGCAGGTGTTTTACCTACTGTTTGACGGGCAAGACGTCCTATATCCAGGTTCGGATCGCTTTTAACTTTTTTGAGGTAATAGCTGAAAATCTGTGCTCTCTGGTCAACGTCCGGCAGGCTGAAATAAATTTTACGGTCAAATCTGCCAGGACGCATTAAAGCCGGATCAAGATGCCCCTCAGCAGCGTTAGTAGCTCCGATAATAACAATGTTCGCATTTCCGGTCACACCGTCAAGCTCAACTAAGAGCTGGTTCAGAGTATTGTTCGTTTCCTGTCCTCCACCGAAAGAAAATGCCCGCACACGTCCGACCGCATCGATTTCATCAATAAATATTATGCATCCGCCGTGTGAATAGGCTAGCCTGCGGGCATTATGAAATAATTTTCTTACCCGGCTAGCACCAACTCCTACAAACATTTCCACAAATTCAGAACCAGACAAGCTTAAAAACGGAACACCTGTTTCCGTAGCGATCGCTTTTGCCAGATATGTTTTTCCACAGCCGGGAGGGCCAATCATAAGGATCCCTTTTATAAACAGCGCTCCTATGTTTTTTAAGCGTGAGCGGTCTAGTAATAACTGTGTGACTTCTCTGGCTTCTTCAACTGCCTGGTCTATCCCGATAACATCAGAAAACTTAATATTTACCTTACTCGGGTCAACCTTTGACTGTTTCATCTTTCCCATATATCCAAACATCACAGAAACATATATAAAAGCAGTAATACAACCGCTGATAAGCATAACCAGTATCCACAAGGGCATATTAGCCAAAGCGGTTATTCGCGCATACGATTCAAGCTGTGCCATACCGATGGCTGATAGGACAACGAGCACAATCGCCACAAAAACAGATACGACTACCACCCAATGGTCTTCAAAGAAAATTTTTATTTTTCGAAACCATGGATTCATATAACCTCCCTCTTATCTCTTATTTTTTGGTTCTTTCTTGTTTAAGTTGGCCGAAAGAACCAGATTACACTGATATACTAATAGAAATTTATTCAACTTAATTAAGAATGACCCTATTTTTTAGTATTGCCGAATGCGCTATTACCCATATTAAGTGCATCCAGTTTTTCCTGCACTGATTTTTGTGCAGGGTTAATTGCTAACGATTGCTTCCAATGAATACGTGCCTTATTTTCCAATCCCTTTTTTAAGTATGCATCACCAAGGTGATCATGAATTATCGGATCAGTATCCAAAACCTCTATAGCTTTTTTTAAGAATTTCAAGGCCTCTTCAAAGTTGCCCTGTTTAAAATATACCCATCCCAAGGAATCCAGATATGCCCCATTATTCGGTTCTACTTCAAGAGCTTTTTTTATCAATGTCTCTGCCTGTTCAAGATTTAATCCGTCTTCAGCATAAATATATCCCAGATAATTGCACGCATCGGCATTGTTAGGATTTATTTCAAGGGTTTTCAAAAACTGTGCTTTTGCCAATTCTCTTTTTCCCTGTTTTTCATACATAGCTCCCAGATAAAAATAAACCAGGTCATCTTTTGGGGTCAATTTTATGGTTTTATTGTAATACTCTTCTGCCTTTTGAAAATCCTCTTTCAATCCGTAAGCTAGTCCCATTAATAAAAACAGTCGCGATTTATCCTGTAAAAACGGTTCTGCACTTACTAAAATCTCAATGGCCTCTTCGTGTTTCTCCTGTTTTAAATAAATATGCGCAATCTCAAAATAAGTATCAATAACACGCGGATTTATTTCCAAAACCTTTTTAAACTGCTCCAGGGCTTTATCAAGCAAATCCCTAGTAACATACATCTGCCCCAAACGAAAGTAAGCAAGTGCACTTTCCGGTTTAAGTTTGATCGCCTTTTCATAGGCCTGCTGTGATTTTTCAATTTCATTCTTCAATTCATAGACTAATCCAAGTCCAAGATACGCTTCTAAATAATTTGGATCAAGGCTTATTGTCTTCTCAAGAAAAAATAAGGCCTTTTCATATTCATTAATCTGGGTATAAAGCATCCCTAAGTTAAAATATACATAAGGCAGCGGGATATCTTTGCTGGCAAGTTCTTCATAAACAAGAATAGCTTTGTCCACTTTCTGCTCAAGCACGTATAGATCCGCGATACTCAGTTTAGCCTGTGTATTCTCAGGTTCAATCCTGATAACTTCCTCGTACAATATTGCCGCTTCAGAAAAATTACCAAATGCGGTATAAATAACCCCTAAGAGCAGCCTTACTCTTATATTTTCCGGATCGATCTCTAAGACTTTTTTCAACTGCTCAATTGAGTTATTAAAATCGCCTTTTTTAAAATATGCCGTCCCCAATTTTATGCGAATCGTTGGGGAATTTCTGTCATAATTAGCAGCCCGGTTATATTCCTTAATCGCCTCAGCAACTTGATTTTGCTTTTCGAATAAAAGCCCACGCAGATAATGAGCGTAGGCTTTTGAAATTAAATTTTTTGCTAGAATTTCCTTATTCGTCAGGCTGCTGTTTATATTTATGACGCTCTTCTTAAAAGTTGTTTTTTTTCCAGCACACCCATTAACAGCAACAGATAATAATATCATTACCACTGCCAGCCTAAAGGAATATCCCGCATAGTATTTCATTAAAGTTGCTGCCTTTTATGAGTTCTTCTTTTTATGTCTGTCTCTGCGCAATCTCTTTTTTCTCTTATGAGTAGATATCTTCTTACGTTTTCTCTTTCTACCGCACGGCATACAATTCCTCCTTCAATTCATCGCTGGTAAACAACTTTTACCTTTTATCTTTTTACTTTTTACTTTTTACTTTCGTGTTAAGGTATTACTTTTGTTAAGTTATATTCAATAATAGCCTCTGCTCCGGCTTTTTTTAATTTCAAGATCAAGTCTCTGACAATTTTCTCCTGGGCAATAATCTCCAGAGCATACCAGCCCTTTCTGGTCAGATGGGAAACAGTGGGATTCCTCATGGAAGGGACTAAAGACAGAACCTTTTCTATATTCTTTTCCTGTATGTTAAACTTTAACCCGACTTTATCCTCGGCTGCGATTGCCCCCTTAAGCAGTAAGGCGATGTTACTGATTTTATCCTTTTTCCACTTATTCTTCCACGAAGTTCGATTGGCAATAAGCTGGGTAGTTGATTCACAAATGGTATCTATAATCTTCAGGTTATGCGCCCGCAAACTGGAACCTGTCTCAGTAAGTTCCACAATTGCATCAACAAGCTCAGGCACTTTAGCCTCTGTTGCTCCCCAGCTGAACTCTACATCAGCTTTTACCTTGTTTTCCTTTAGGTACCTTTTTGTCACATTTACAAGTTCTGTAGCAATGCGTTTGCCATTTAAGTCTTTCACAGAACTGATATTCGAAGAATTAGGAACTGCAAGCACCCAGCGTACAGGCGTCAGGCTTTGCTTTGCATATACCATATCAGTTACCGTAATAACCTTGGCATTGTTTTCCAATGTCCAGTCCTTTCCGGTAATACCGCAATCTAAAACCCCATTTTCTACATAACGCGGCAATTCCTGTGCCCGTAAAAGAACTGCTTCTATCTCTGCATCATCTATTGAAGGAAAATAGGAACGGCTGGAAACAGCAATGGAAAATCCAGCTTTTTTCAGCATACGCAATGTTGACTCCTGTAAGCTTCCTTTAGGTAAACCAATCTTTATTTTTTTTTCCATAATCCTCACCATTTTTAATTTTGTTCAAAATAAAAAAATGTCTTATATATTTTATATGCTTATTCCCTAAATGTCAATATAAACACCCGTAGAGTTTACCTATTTTTTCTCCCTATTTGCTATAGCTACTTGCTTCTTGCGGCTCGCTGCTTCATTGCAAACTTTCCGCTATACGATATCGTCCTTTAAGCATTCCATTGTTTATGAATCCAATTCACCCACTGCCCGGGATATTTACGGATATAACTTTCAACAATCGCGATCACCTTTTGCAGATTCTCTTTAATCTGCATGTCTTCATCTTCATATTTTTCAAGTTTTATTTCCGGTTCTATTTTAATAATATGATCAAAAGCATTAATTCTTGTTATAAACATTGGCACAATAGCCGCTTGCGTACTTATGGCTAATTTGATCGGCCCGCTGGCAACCATGGCAGGTTGATTAAAAAAATAGACCTTTACCCCTTCTTTACCGAAATTTTGATCAAGCTCTATTATCAAAACTTCATTGCGCTTTAAGACTTTCATGCAAAGCCGCATACAAGCATGCACTGGACGATTGAAAATTATCTTTTGACCAACTTTACGGCAAATGCTCAAAATTACGCGTTCAACCCCCTTATTACGCGCATGCCTGGCGACATAAGAAGTTTTATAACCTTGGCTGGCTAAGCCGAATCCCATCATCGTAAAGCTGCCTAAATGCGCACTGGCAGCGACAACCCCTTTTCCCTTTTTAAGTGCGTTTTCCAGATTTTCAATGCCCTCAATAGATATAGACTTCTTTGCTTTTCCATCGGACAAATTGTCACCGCGCAAGGTATCAAGAATGATATCGCCCATGGTTTTAAAGCTTTCCCGTGCAATCTTTACTCTTTTTTTAGGCGTAACTTCTGGACCTAAAGCCTTTTCAATATTGCTCAAGGCGATCCGCCTGTTCTTATGGGCAAGTTTGTAATATAAAGCGCTTAAGGCATTACCGAAAAAATAAAGTATTTTTAAGGGCACTATGCGGAAAATAGATAATAAAAACCTCAACCCAAAAACAGTGAACCATGATATAAACATTCTTATTGCTCTATTCTTCATGGTAACATATATTACTATATAAATATATTAAGGTCAATATTTACTTAACCAGTTACCAGTTGCCAGTTGCCAGTTTGCTGGTTAAAAACTGAAATCATAGAACCGAAGTCCGATGGACGATCGTTCACTTTGTTCACTAGGACGAGAGACGAAAAAACTGAATTTGTATTGCCGCCAAGCATGATTAAAAAGCCAACATTGGCGAGCCTCGCCAGATTTATGGCGGGAGTATTGCGTTTATTGACTATCGACCATGGAATATTGACCATTTTGCTTTTTCGTCCTTCGTCCTAGCATAGCGATCGTCCTTCGTCCCTAGTCATCTGTTTTCTATCTGGCTCTTGACAATATCTTCTTTATTATGTTAAGTTAATAACATTATGAAAAACGTAAAAGTAGCTGTTATCGGAACCGGCCATCTGGGTAACATTCATGCCCGCATCTATAGCGATATGCCTGGAGTGGAACTAGTAGGCATTTGCGATACTGATGAGGAAAAAGCAAACTCTTGTGCACTTAAGTTTAAGAGCACTGCTTATCTGGATTACAAAAAACTGCTTGATAAGGTTGATGCTGTAAGCATTGCCACCCCTACTAACACGCATTTCAAAATTGCCAAGATATTTCTTAAGAATAATGTTCATGTGCTTGTGGAGAAACCGATCACACCGACTACACTGGAGGCGCAAAAGTTAATAAAATTTGCCCGGGCGAAAAGAAAGATCCTGCAGGTGGGACATGTTGAACGTTTTAACCCAGCGATCATGACCCTCCAGGGTTTTTGTAAAAACCCGAAATTTATCGAATGCCATCGGCTAAGCCCTTATCCTAAGAGAGGCACTGATGTCAGTGTTATCCTCGATCTTATGATCCACGATATAGACATTGTCCTGTCCCTGGTCAAATCACCTCTTAAAAAGGCGCACGCCATAGGCGTTAATGTGCTTTCACCAAACGAGGATATTGCTAACGTCAGGCTGATTTTTAAAAACGGTACAGTCTGCAATCTTACAGCCAGTAGGGTCAGTGATGAATCAATGCGAAAAATACGAATTTTTCAAAAAGATTCATATCTGAGCCTTGATTATGCACAGCAAAAGATAATATTTTTTAAAAAGGAAAGGGACAGAATCGTCAAAGAAGAAATACTTGTCACCAAAAAGGAGCCTCTCGTAGAAGAACTAAGTTCTTTTATTGATTGCATTAAAAAAGGAAAACAGCCGATTGTGCGCGGCAAAGAAGCAAAAGATGCCCTTGAAATTGCACTGGCTATAACAAAACAAATCCGCAAAAATGCCTAAATCTATTATGATCATTGCCGGAGAGCCTTCTGCGGACATGCATGGGGCAGCTCTTGCACGGCAGTTAAAAATGTCACATCCTGAGCTTAAGATTTCCGGAATCGGCGGAGCTCAAATGAGAAATGCCGGTGTGGAAACATTTGCTGATCTTACTCAGTATGCCGTAATCGGGTTCATAGAGATTTTAAAACATTACCCGATTTTCAAACAGACTTTTGAACTTACCATACAACAGATCAAAAAAGAACAACCTCTGGCTGTGATTCTCATCGATTATCCCGGCTTCAATTTAAGGCTGGCTAAAAGAATAAAACAGAATATCCCTCATATTAAGATAATTTATTATATAAGCCCGCAAATATGGGCCTGGGGGAAAAAGCGAATAGTTTTGATCAAAAAAACTATCGATAAGCTGCTGGTTGTTTTCAAATTTGAGGAAATCCTTTACAAAAATAACGGTGTTGATGCTGAATTTGTCGGACACCCTCTTTTAGAAAAATTCACGAACGTAAAAGACAAAAGCGCCGTTTTAAATAGCATAAACTTGAACATTAAGGACAAGATAATATGTCTTTTGCCCGGATCAAGGATAAACGAGGTAAACAAACTGCTGCCTATAATGCTTAATGCCGCGCGGTTATTGCAAAAAAATATGCCTGAGGTGAAATTTTTGCTGATCAAAGCATTAAATATTAAGCCTGAAATTATACAGCAGATAACCCTGTCATACCCTGATCTCAATTTACAGATAATTGACAATAATACCTATGATTTTATAAATGCCTCTACTTTTGCCTGGGTTTGTTCGGGTACGGCAACATTGGAAACAGCAATTTTAGGAATCCCCATGCTAATTGTTTACAAAACAAGTTTCTTTACCTGGTTTATATCAAAAATACTCATTCAACTCCCCTTTATCGGGCTGGTCAATATAGTGGCCGGAAAGAAAATAATCCCTGAATTCATTCAATATCAGGCCAGGCCTGCCAATCTTTTTAAAGCCTCAATCGATTTTTTCAGCTTAACTCATCAAAAGCAGGATAATATTAGAAAAGAACTTTCTAAGGTGAGAGAAAACTTAGGAACATCTGATGCTAATAAAAATGCTGCCAAGGCTATTGAAGTATTGATTAATTAAGGCCCGCCGCTAATAGTTTCTGTCCCGTCTAAAGCCAAACCAATAGTCCAGCCTGAATAAGGACCGCTGTTGCGCGTTGCTAAACCGGCTCCGCTTCCGGCATTAAAAGCATAGTCCCATGATCTGCGATTGTTATTATGCGGGTTTTCAAGACCGACCATAGTCCACGCAGCATCCGCAGCGCCTAAATTAATCATAACCCGGCGTTCTGAAGCATAAGTCTGCTCAGCTGAGCGCATTGATTCCAAGGTTGCCCTTGCCTCACGCGCGCGGGTTCTTTCCACAGTGTTGATATAGTTTGGGATAGCGATACTTACCAGTATAGCGACAACTATAACTGTAAGCATCAATTCCATCAAAGTAAAAGCATTTTTTCTCATAAATCCTCCTATTACATGACTGCTGTAGCCAGTTTAAATATCGGCAAAAACATTGCGATTACCAAAAACCCGACTAATCCACCCATAAAAACAAGCATAAAAGGCTCAAGCATCGATGACAACCTGTCAACCACCATTTTAATGCGATCTTCATAAAATATTGAAACATGTTTGAGCATATCGGCAAGTTCTCCTGTTTCCTCACCAACATTAACCATGAGCACAACCATAGGGGGAAAAATTCCCGATGCTTCTAAAGGCTCGGCTATAGATTTACCGTCTCTAACACTATCCTTTACTGTTTCCAACGCTTCTTCAATAACACTATTGCCCACGGTTTTAGTTACAATTTCCAAAGCATATAAAATAGGCACACCGCTTGAGATCATTGTACCTAAGCCTCTGGCAAAATTAGAAATCGCAATATGTCGGAATAATGTCCCAAATATCGGCAGCTTCAGTCTAATACGGTCAAAGATCATTCTGCCTTTTTTAGTTTTTAATGCCCTGAACAATAAAAACACGGCCACAGGGCTCAATAGTATAAATGGGATTGCAAACTTTCTCAACAATTCACTTAAATTAACAACAAATTGGGTAACCGGGGGCAATTCCGTACCAAAACCTTGAAACATTTGCGCAAAAACAGGAACAATCTTAATAACAAAAACCAATAATGCTCCTGTACATACAGTCATCAGGATTACGGGATAAATGAGTGCTGAGACAACCTTTCTATGCAATTCTCCTGCACTTTCAAAATATGTAGCGATCTGCTCCAGCACCGAAGGTAATTGTCCTGAGGCTTCACCTGTACCGACAAGGTTAACCCAGAATTTTGAAAAAACCTTTGGATGTTTATCCAGGGCATCTCTTAGCGTACTTCCAGACTGGATATCCTCCTTAATTTTATCAACCGCATTACGCAAGGGTATTGATGCTATCTGCTTTCCCAATACAGATAGACTGCGCAATAGCGGTACACCGGCATTAAGCAGAGTCCCCATCTGTCTAGCAAAAATACACAGGTCATCATTCTTTACCCTTGTTGAAAATCTCATTGTAGATATTTTAAATCCAAGTTGCTGGACTTTCTTTTTGGCAACAATTTGCTGTACTGCTGTAATCAGCAAATTACGACGCTGCAGTATTTCAATGACTTCGCTTTCACTCTCAGCAATCATCGTACCTTGAACAAGGTTCCCATCAGAATCTCTGGCTTTATATAAAAAATCTGGCATCTACTACCGGTTCTCCTCATCTTAAACTTGCGCTAAATCACTAATCAGGGAATTTATGGTTCTTTCTTGTTTAAGTGAGATGAAAGAACCTGCGGATCATTAAGTTATAAAAACCTATTCAAAACAATTAAGAATGACCCGTTGATTTATCATTATTTGATTCTGTCGTTAATACTATAGCACACAAGCATCTATTTAGGAAGGACTTGCTTTTAATCAGAAACAGTGACTGCGATTACCTCTTCAAGAGTCGTAACTCCCTGCTTCATTTTTTCAATTCCGCATTTATAAAGACTACGCATACCCATTGACTCCCCCCTTTTTCTGATTTCATCGCTTGATTTGCGATAATATATCATGTTTCTTATTTCTTCATTAATGTGAAGAAGTTCAAATATACCCACGCGGCCTTTATAACCGGTAAAGCGACAAAATTCGCATCCCTTAGCTTCATAAACAGGGTCCTTTATATCCAGGTCCTTAAAGCGAACATCAGGCTTTACTTGTTCTTTACATTTTTCACAAAGCCGGCGTATAAGTCTCTGTGCAATTACCAGCCTAAGCGCAGAAACAAGCAAAAACGGTTCAATCCCAATGTCCATTATTCTGGTCACAGCTGTAGGAGCATCATTAGTATGCAAAGTACTTAAAACCAAATGACCGGTCAAAGCAGCACGTATACACATCTGGGCAGTCTCCAGATCACGAACTTCACCGACCATAAGAATGTCAGGATCCTGGCGCAGAAATGAACGCAGCGAATTTGAAAAATTTAAACCGATAAGCGGTTTTACCTGCACCTGATTGATTCCATCCAGCTTATATTCAACCGGATCCTCTATAGTGATAATGTTTTTTCTTGGCGTTTTAATTTCATTCAAAATAGTATAAAGAGTTGTTGATTTACCGGAACCGGTAGGCCCTGTGAGAAAAATCATGCCGAAGGGCTTATATATTTCCTTTCTGATAATTTCTAAATCATACTCATCAAAACCAAGATATCCAAATTCCAAAGGCAGTTTTGCCTGGTCAAGCAAACGCATTACCATCTTTTCTCCGAATATAGTCGGTATACTCGAAGCACGCACATCAATAATCTTATCTCCGAACGCTATGGAAAATCCGCCGTCCTGAGGCAAACGGCGTTCGGCTATATCCATCTTTGCCAATATTTTCATACGGGAAATGATGGCAAAATACATTTTTGCATCCGGAGCATTAGCATCATAAAGAACACCGTCTATGCGGTAACGCAAACTGATCCTTGACTCAAAATGCTCTAGATGGATGTCGGATGCACCCTGCTCAATTGCATCTCCTAAAATCAGATCTACGAATTTAACTACTGGAGCTGCTTCTGATTCCGAGAAAATATCCAATACGTCAACCTTTTGCTCTCTCGTAGTTTCCGTATCCATTAAAATAAACTGCTCCTGAATACTCTTCTTTTTCAAATCCTTACTTTGATAGAAATCAGCCAAGGCCTGATTCATATCCGGAGGAGTAGTCACCACAACATTAACGTCACATCCAGTCATTTTCATAATATCATCAATCGTGATCAGGTCTAAAGGATCAACCATGGCCACGGTCATTGTATTAAGATGTTTTGATAATGGAATTATCTTGCGGGATCTGGCATAATCTTGAGGAATAAGTTTTTCTAATCCCTGATGGAGATTAGGACGCAATAGACCTTTTTCTATAGAAGCATACAGAACACCTAACTGCTTTGAGAGAGCACTGGCAATATCCTGATCAGTAACAAACTCCATAACCACAAGAACTTCTCCGAGCTTACCGCCCTTTTTCTGCTGCTCCTCAAGCGCATAACTCAATTGCTCCGGCTTAAGCAGTCCCTGTTTTATTAAAATATCACCTAATTTCAAATTTGATTTTATCATATTGGCATAAATTGTCTGTTTGCTCTATTTTACTAGATCTACAATCCCTAAGCTTGAACTTTTTAAAGTTAAATCAATATTCAAATTTCCCAACTCCTCTTGTTCCCTAAAGGGAAGGGTCGCGTTAATATCCCGTGTCTTTTCTTTCGGCTTGTCCGCTGGAGCCTGCTGATCAGCGGCACTAAGTTCTGCTGCCATTTCTTTGTTCGACTGGGCAGGTTCATCTTGTGTCTTTTCAGCAGAATCAGTCCGCCACATTTCCATCTTTTCCGTTATGCCCACAATTCTTGGTGTGATAAATATTAACATTTCTTTATCTACACGGTCATTTGATGTATGGCGGAATAAAGCACCGAGCAAAGGAATATCTCCCAGCCAGGGAACTTTTGTTTTTGTCTCCTCGTCTTCAGTTGTTATGAAACCACCCACAGCCACGGTTTCTCCGCTTTTGGCCATAACTACAGTCCTCATACTTCTCATCTGGGGATCAATATAACTGGTTCCGTTCGTATCCGTAAACTTTGATTCTGTCGGTCTTGATACAGAAGGTTCAAGCAGAATAGAAACATAACCTTCTTCTTCATTAATAAGCGGGACTAATCGCAGTATTGTACCAACTTCCAATCTTTCAACATATGTTTTAGTCTCATTGTCGGTAACGATTGTAACTACTGACACAACCTTATTTTCAGTCACCTTGATTTCAGCCCACTCCCTGTCCTGAACCAATATTCTGGGCTTTGACAAAAATTTTGTATTCGTGTCGGTCTGCAGCATTTCCAGTATCCAGTTCAGGGCCGTTGAAGATATGATGCCATAACGGAAAAAAGCGTCAGACGTACCAAGCGGACTTTCTGCTTTTCCAAAATCATTTCTTGTAAAAGATGTATAAGGCAACGGAGTAAGCATAGCCCCACCGGTATATTTCATAAACTCCTTAGTCCATTTAACTCCCAGGTCCTTTAAAAAATCTGCCGTTGTTTCTATAAGCTCGACTTCGATCATAACCTCAGGTATCGGTTTATCTATCTCACTGATTACCTGATCGATCAGTTTAAAACGCTCCGGAACATCAGTGATAATCAATATATTGGTATACGCAATAACATTACCGAATTCACTTAATAACGGCTTGATTATAGAATGCCAACCTGTACCGATCTCCTTACCGTCTGATGAAGCCTTTTCCCCCATCATGTATTGTCCCGGCCTAACATTGCCATGATAATACTGTATCTTATAAACACGGGTTACTGTCTCGATCGGCAGAGTAGGCTTTTGCCTTACAATTAATATATTACTTCCGAGATTTTGCCGTAATCCTAGATTATTGGCATCTAATAGTGTCTTTAATGCATCCTCAACAGTCACCTCATCCATATATAATGTAATAAGTTTATCTTCTATATTCCTGTCCGCAACAAAATTCAATCCCGACTGCTGCGAAAACACCTTGAGGACATCCTTAAGATCAGCATCCTTAAAATCCAGTGAAACCATTCCCTCTCCAGTTTCTTCTCCGACTCCAACATCATCCTCAATCTCATATGATTCTTTCGCGAAAACATTTACCCTGCAAATCAATGATATGCTGCCTAAAAAAACCACAAGCATCACAAACCACAAGGAAATCCTTTTCATTTCTAACTCCTTATCTTTTTCTTTTATTTTTTGTTTTTTTAGTCTTATTTTCGTATTGCTGCATTTTCATCAAATAATCTTTTCCTTTATAAAATAATATAATACCGTTTTTCGTGACTTCCTTTATCTGGAAATCATCTATATACTCACCAGCCTTCATTACAGATCCGTTAATGATTACCTGCGGCATAGTCTGAGACCATATTATTCCCTGCACATCAATCTTAGGTATCTTTACTGATTCGATCTTCTCAAAACCGCCAATCTTGTCAGGTTTGGCAAGCATTTTCGCCACAAGTGAAGGCGGCGCAAAAGGATTTCTTTTGGCTTCAAACCCTGTATATTTAATTTCAGTTCGCACCTTTTTCTCGACCTTTTTCTCGACCTTTTTCTCGGCCTTTTTCTTTTGAGCATTATCAGGCATATTTTCATCTATCTTTTTAACTGTTTTTTTTCCATCCTGTTTTTTAGGCTTGGCCGCAAATACAACTGAAGTGCTCATAAACATTGCTGCAATGAGCATTGAAATAACAAATAAATTTTTATAATATTTTTTTCTCATTTTTCCAAAAGAGTTTCCGTTAACGACACTGTACTAACTATTAATTTTGCCAAAATCTGAGGTGACTCTGCATTTTCAACAGTTACCACAGAACTCAGTTCCATCTTATCGATAGCCATAAATACTTCGCTGCTTTCAATCTTACTGACAAACAGTCCCAGTTCGTGACAAGTAGTATCTAATTCAAGGCTTACCGATAATTTTATAAAGTCATTACGTGTTTCCCTTGGCAATGCCGTAATAGCTGTAAGTTTCATATTTAGCTGTCCGGCAATTTTTGCAACCTCTGCCAAAAAGCGGGAACTTTCCTGAATGGTTGTCATTTTTTTTCTTATTTTAGTCAATTCATTGAGGTTGACTCCAACCTCATTTTCAAGCTTTACCCGCTGACGCTGTATTTTCATTTTTTTTAATCTAATATCACTTTGTTTATACATCCAACGCCCGCCCCAGAAAAAAATCAGGACAAAAACCGTCACCCCGGCTAATAATAACTTCTGAATCTCTTGAGGGATAATCTTTTTAATCATTATTTACCTTGCAATTTATCATCTTTCAACAGGATTAGAGTAGCAATTAAGCTCAAAACTCATGACTGGTACACCTTGAAAATCACCTTTTGTCACCGAACCGGTTTTTATAACCTTGAATCCATCAAAAAACATATCATCTGTCTTAAGACTCTCGGCAAAAGTATTAACCATCTCTATCTCAACGCCTTTCTGTTCAGAAAATACCTTACCGATTACTCCCAGAGAATAATTACTTGAGAAATCAGTTTTGTCAGGAGAAAAAATCACGAAAAAGTTAATTGCCGTCAGCCAAATCCCTTCAGGCGTTGTCTTGGGCAGAACACTTAATTTATCCGTAACCACAAATCTGTCTTCCACCAGTTTCTTATAGATATTCAAGCGTTTAAGAACTTCCTGCTGGCCATTTTTCAAGTTATCATCAGTAAAATGAGATAAATCCATGAACTTCGGTCTGTCCCTTTTGTCCTTCTCCAGGAGATTTTTTTCTCTGTTAACAAAAACAGAAAAGATCACAAATAAAGCAACAAAGCAGATAACCAGTCCGCCCAATCCGGCAATGATCATCTTACCCACAAAAACTTTTGCCTTTAAGCTCGTCTTCTTACGCGCTCTAAACAAATCAATTTCTACAGTTGATTTGCTCAGGTTTCTTAAACCGGCACCGATAGTAACCGCCAGCATCGGGAAAGTATACGGCAATGGTTTGGCTTTAGGACTTATTATGTTTTTTAGAGGGTCAATAGTACTAACAGGCAGATCAAATTGTTTTTGCAAATATAGAGCAAGAGGGCATGAATTATCCGGCTGGTCTTTGGCTGCTTCCATAACCACATCAACATCATCAAAGTCCTCTAATTCACCGCATAGAATGATCTTACTTGCCTGCTCTTTACCTAGTTCTTTTTTATAGTATTCAAGAGATATGCGCAGTTCACTGATCATATTCTCAAGCGTCACTCCGCGGCTATCCGGAGAGCTTATTTTTCCGCCCATAAGAAATTCAGCAGTTTCATCATCAATCCATTCTTCTTTTTTGGCCAGAGATATATCCCGCACAAAATAAGGAATACCGTTTTTAAGGATTATTATATTTATCCTCTGCGCATAAATATAAAGGACTACGTTTGAATTCTTCTTATCGATTTCCTGTGAATGTTCCAATAAGCGCAATAAAGCAAATGAAGCTGTTTCTACAGCTACAGGATTTATTCCCACCTTATGCAGAATAGTTAAATGATGCCTTATGGACTCTTCTTTGGTAACAAGAGAAAGGATTCCCAACTTTCTGCTTTCATGGTCATCCTTAAGAACATAAAAACCGGTCACTGCTTCTTCAAGTTTAAACGGTATGTATTTGCGGGCCTCAAAACGGACAGCTTCTTCCATCTCTTCAGGACTGATACGAGGCATTTGAAAATAGCGAAGCAAAACCATGCCCGGCATAAGCACGGTATTTACTCTTCTTAGATCAATCTTTGACTTATTAATAGCTTTGCGGATAGCATTTACGACAACTTCGTCTTTATCGGTGCCTTCGGCTTGCTTTTCTTCAAAAATATCTACATGTACGAAATTAGTTAACTGTATCTTGCCCCCAACAGCCTGCAGCTGAGCAAGTTGAACAGTTTTTGGGCCGATATAAAGTCCTACTGTACTGCGGAAAAAAGCCATATCTTAAAATCCATTTAAGAGGTTAAAATCCTTTTTTCTGTTAGTTGTTAAACCACCAGTTGTTATTTATTTTCACATATTAACCAATATATGTCAAGTTTTTTTTAATAGTTACGTCACTTATTTATCAAGATTTATTCCAGATCATCAATCAGGCTTAATACTTTCTGGGCAGCTTCTCCTGAATTGATTTGCAGCCTCTGGCCTGTTTTGCGTAACTTTATTTCAATAATACCCTGCGCTAAATTTTTTTCGCCGATTATGATCTGGATAGGAATACCTATCAAATCGGCATCCTTAAATTTCATCCCGGCCCTTATATCCCGGTCATCAAAAAGCACCTCTATGTTTTTATCAAAAAGCCGGCTATAAACACTTTCCGCCTTTTGCATGATTTCTTTATTATCCGAATTAAGCGGCATGATAAGTACCTGGAAAGGACTGATCGTCTTAGACCAGATAATACCGAAATCATCATGATTTTGCTCTAGATATGCAGCAATAATTCTGGTTACTCCGATGCCGTAACAACCCATAACGATCTGGTTCGCTTTACCCTGAGCATCTAAATATGTTGCCCCAAGACAGTTTGTATATTTTGTGCCTAGTTTAAAAACATGACCAACTTCAATCGCCTGTTGAATTTTGATATCTGCGCCGCAGCGCGGACATGGATCGTTTTCCGTAACGTTTCTGATGTCAGCCCATTGCGTAACTCGTACGTCCCTTTCAATATCAATACCTGTAGTATGCATATCCAATTTGTTTGCTCCGGCAACCAATCCGCTAGCCCCTTTAAGTAAATAATCCGCTATTACATCTATTCCGGTTAACCCCACGGGCCCGCTGAACCCAACAGGACCATTGGTTGCTTTTTTTATAAACTCAGCACTGGCCATTTTAAGATAATTGCATTTCAGTACCCTGGCAAGTTTAGCCTCATTAATCTCACGGTCACCGCGTACAAGCACAGCTACGGGGTTATCACCATTTTCATATATCAACGTTTTCAACAACTTATCTGCCCTAACTTTTAAAAAAGACGCCACGTCTGCCACCGAGCTAACCCCCGGCGTACTCACATCTTGAAGCGATCCTTGCTTTTCACTTTTAACTTGCTTGTGCCCTTGAGGAGAGTATGACTTTTCACTTTTTACTTGCGCTAAGCACTCTGCTTTATCTAAACTTGCGGCATATGAACATTTTGCACACTGGGCAATTTTATCTTCACCGCTATCAGCAAGAACCATAAACTCATGTGATGCATCGCCACCCATAATTCCCGTATCAGCTTCAACCGGAATAAATTTCAAACCGCAGCGCTTAAATATACGGCAATAAGCGTCATACATTTTATCATAACTAACATCTAATCCTTGCATGTCCTGGTCAAAACTGTATGCATCCTTCATAATAAATTCCCTCGATCGTATTACACCATATCGAGGCCGGGCTTCATCGCGAAATTTAGTCTGGATCTGGTAAAGAATAAGCGGCATCTGCCGGTATGAATTGACCTCGTTTTTAACCAATGCTGTAATAACCTCCTCATGCGTAGGGCCCAAGACATTAAGCTTTTTATGACGGTCTGTGAAGGTGATCATATCCTCTCCCAGCGCCTCAAATCGCCCGCTTTTTTGCCAGAGTTCACAGGGCTGAATTGCCGGAAGCAAAAGTTCCTGAGCACCTTTAGAGTTCATTTCCTCTCTAATAATTCTTTCTATCTTTGCCAATACTCTCAGACCAGAAGGCAGATAGGTATAAACACCGGATGTGAGTTTGCGGATCAATCCTGCTCTGATCATTAAAATATGGCTGATAGCCTCTGCATCTGCAGGGACCTCTTTCAATGTCGGTAATAGTATCTTAGACCACCTCATTTTTGACCTCCGCAACTAATGCACTTAGCAGTTCCTTCTTTTTAATAAGTTTAATCTGTTTACCTTTTTTAAACAATAACCCGCTCTTACCGCCCCATGCTACACCGATATCAGCATCTTTTGCCTCCCCTGGGCCGTTCACAATGCAGCCCATAATTGCCACTTTGAGTTTTCGGTCAGGAAGCTTTTTGTTAAAGGGTTTTAATGCTTTTTCGCACTTATTTACAATATCCACAAGATCAATTGTACAGCGGCCGCAAGTGGGACATGAAATTATTTCTATACCTTCATTTAAAAGGCCAAGCGCTGATAATATCCGCTTACCCGCTTCAACCTCCTTTACGGGATCCGCAGTCAGAGAAACACGCAAGGTATCTCCAATGCCTTCAAGAAGCAAACAACCGAGAGCAATGCTTGATTTAACTATCCCTTCATGTTCTGGGCCTGCAGCTGTAAGACCTAGATGAAGAGGAGCATCGCTTAAACTTGCAAATCTGCGGTAAGCCTCAATAGTGCTTAAAACATCAGGTGTTTTAAAAGAGAAGATAATATCATTAAATTCAAATTGCTTAAATAACCGCTCATATGACAAAGCTGCTTTAATCATATCACCCACAATACCGCCAGACTTACTTCTTTTCACTGATCCGGAATTAAGCCCGATTCTTATAGGCACTTTCTTTTCTTTGGCCAGCTTTAAAACCGCTTCTATATGCGATTTTTTCTGAATATTTCCGGGATTCAGCCTTATTTTATCCGCTCCGTTTTCTATCGACAAAAGTGCCAGGCGATAATCAAAATGAATATCGGCAACAAGCGGTATTTTTACTTTCTTTTTTATACTGCGGATTGCCTTTGCCGCTTCTTCATCAAGCACGGCAACCCTTATTATCCGGCACCCCAGCTTTTCTAACTGTTTTATCTGTGCAACGGTTGCCTTTACATCCTTTGTGTCTGTCGTTGTCATTGACTGAACACTGATCGGGGCTTTGCCTCCGATAAAAATATTTCCTGTTTTTATTTTCCTTGATCTTCTGCGAATTATGCGCATATTTATTTCCCGGTTAACCCCGTTAGAAAATCATCTGCCTTTAACTGTTTGTGCCGTCTCCGGCATTAAACTATCTTGAGCCTCAATATCTCTATCCTTACCAACTTTGTCTGTAGTTTTTTCTGATGGGGTTAAAAACCTAAGGGCTTTTTCAAAAGCGCCTATCCTTACTAAGTCATTATAAAAAACAAATAACATTAAGACAACAAGCATAGACAACCCGATACGCGTAGCAATTTCCTGCACTTTCATGCTTATAGGTTTTCCTCTTATTTTTTCGCACAGTAAGAACAGAAGATGTCCTCCATCAAGGACCGGAATTGGGAACAGATTTATTATGGCCAAGCTTACACTTAAAACAGCCATTATCTGCAGCAAATAAACAAATCCCAGTTTTGCTGCTTCCCCTGTGATTTTAAAAATAACCACCGGTCCGGCCAATGACTCCCGCACCGACATTTTTCCTATGGTTATTCTATATAGAGAAAAATATGTCATTTTTGTCAGAGTTATAATACGTTCTGCCCCTTTGCGTACTGAGGCAATAATGCCAAAGCGTACCATCTTTGTCTCCTGAGCCGGCATTATCCCGATAAGACCGATCTTAATATCATCGCCAAAAATATTTTTAGTGGTTTCTACCTTAGGCTTAAGGCTCAGATCAAAAATCTTATCCTCCCTTTGTATCTTAATGCTGATTTTATTTCCTTGGGTTTTCTTGTAAATAATAGCAGAAAGCTCCTCCCAGAATTCAACTTTCTGTCCGTCAACGGAAAGAATACGGTCCCCTACCTGTATCCCTGCCGTTTGCGCCGGATATTTATCTTTAAGTTCACCGATCTTTGCGGTCAAATTAGGAAAGCCTATAAAAAAGACAAGCGTGAAAAGCAGAAAAGCCACTAAATAGTTAAAAGCAGGGCCTGCAGCTACAATTGCTGCACGCTCACCCGGAGTTTTAGAGAGAAATTCCCACGATTGCCCATCACGCTTTTCCTCCGGATTATCTCCGGAGAGTTTTATATACCCGCCTAAAGGAACAAGAGAAATGCGGTACTCGGTATTTCCCTTTTTTATTCCTAACAATTTTTTGCCGAAACCTATAGAGAATATCTCTACGCGAACCCGCAGTAATTTAGCTACAATAAAATGGCCGCACTCATGCACGAGCACCAATACTCCCAGAACAAAAACAAACGCTAACGTTGATAACAAATTAATCCTGCCTCCCTTCTTGCCCACTTATCAAGGCTGAAAATTTCATCCAGATTCGGATGTTTAATGAATTTATGTTTTTCCAAAACCATTGAGATCACATCAGGTATTTTTAAAAAATTAACCTTTTCATTCAAGAATGCTTCAACAGCTACCTCATTAGCCGCATTCATTACACAACCGGCACTGCCTCCAAGCTCAGCAACTTTTTTTGCTATTTGTAAACAGGGAAAATTATTTAAATCAGGTTTTAAGAATGTCAAGGCCTTTAAACCGAAGAAATCAGGCGACTTAAGTTTATTTGCGGTTCGATTTGGATAATCAAGAGCGTACTGTATCGGTAATCTCATGTCCGTCACCCCAAGTTGAGCCAGTATTGAGCGGTCACAAAATTCAACCATAGAATGGATCAGCGCCTCGGGATGAATAACGATTTCTATATTCTTTGACGGCACATCAAAAAGCCACCTCGCTTCAATAAGCTCAAGGCCTTTATTCATTAAAGTCGCTGAATCTATAGTTATTTTTTTGCCCATTTTCCATTTTGGATGTTTCAGGGCCATTTTCAGATTAACTTTTTTCAGGTCCTCTTTTGAAAAATTGCGGAAAGGACCGCCTGTTCCCGTAAGGTAAATACGCCGGAGTGAATCTTTTCTCTCTTTATGCAGGCATTGAAAAATCGCACTGTGCTCTGAATCAACAGGTATTATCATCCCCTTATTTTTTTTAACAACCTGCATCAGGATCTCTCCGGCCATGACCAAAGGCTCTTTATTAGCCAAAGCTATAGTTTTTCCATGTTCAATTGCCAGAAGCGCAGGAAAAAGGCTGACCGTACCGGCTGTAGCAACAACCAGGGTCTGAACCTGTTTATGCTTTGCGATCAACATTAGCCCCTTATCCTGAGTATAGACACGGCTCCCGGACAGATCTACCAATCCCCGCAGTTTTTTAATACACTTTTCATCTTTTACACTGATAAGCTTAGGCTGGAATAATTTTATCTGTTTAGCCAGCAGATGCATATTGCGATAAGCACTTAAGGCAATAACCCGGAAATCTCCTGGTCTTGAATGAATTACCCGTAAGGTATTAGTGCCGATAGAACCGGTCGAACCTAGGATTGCAATATTTTTCATAGATTATAAGAAACCAACTTAAAGTAGATCACATAATAGTAGAAAAAAGGACTGGCAAAAATAATACTATCAATAATATCCAGAATCCCCCCCAATCCCGGCAAATGAGCCCCGCTGTCTTTGACGCCGCAATCACGTTTGATCAAAGACTCGCAAAGGTCTCCAAGCTGCGCAAGCAACCCGATCAGAATACCCAAAACAAGCAAATGCATCAAAGGTATAAAAGGCAGATATAATTTACTTATGATTGCGCTGACCATGCTAAAGACCAGTCCTCCCAAAGAGCCTTCCAGTGTTTTCTTTGGGCTGATACGTGTTATTAATAGATTCTTTCCCATGCCGGTTCCCACAACAAAGGCTCCGACATCACCAATTTTTGTCACCAGAAGTAAGAAAGCAGCCAGTAATGTTCCATGCGGCAAAAATCTTATTTTAATCAGAAACGAAAAAAACCAACTTACATAAAAAATGCCGAACAGGGTTGTTGATATACCCACAATTGCCTGTGAACTGTCCTTGCGAATGAACTGCAGGACAAAGAATATCAGCGTTGCTGTAGTTATAAAAAGCAATTCCCATCCCTTAGTCGGTTCAAACCTGAAATAAATACTTAGCGGTATAAATATGCCGATTAAGATACCAAAGTATTTATAAATAAATATTCCTTTTTTTTCTATAAGACCGTAAAATTCATAGAGCCCCATACTAATAAGAAAAATAACTACAGCCGCGTAAAACCACTCCGGCAGAAAGAATAGCCCGAAGATCACAAAAGAAATGATACAAACTGCCGTCCAGATTCTTTTTTCTAACGTTAGTTTACTCACCTGTTAAACCTCTTTTATTTAAGTGCTAAATAATGTCTCCAAAACGCCTTTTACGTTTCTGGAAATTATCAATAGCTTTTTTTAACTCATCTTCATTAAAATCAGGCCATAACTTATCCGTCATATACAATTCGCTGTAAGATAACTGCCAGAGCAGAAAATTACTCAGCCTCATCTCACCGCTGGTACGGATCAAAAGATCCGGGTCAGGGATACCCGCAGTATTTAAATAGCCTGAAAAGAGCTCTTCGTTCAAGTCACTCTCAGTTAACCGATTATCTTTTATATCCCTGCATATTGATTTAACCGCCTCAATAATCTCAAACCGGGCGCCGTAATTTAGAGCCAGCACAAGGTTAAGCCCTGTGTTGTTCTTGGTCTGTTCTTTTGCCTTGGCAATAACCTCCCGGGCTTTTTTCGGTAATTTTTCAATATTGCCTATGGTCAAAAACCGGACATTGTTTTTCTTCAGGTTACGAATCTCCCTGTCAAGAAACCAGCTTAAAAGACCCATTAAAAAACTTATTTCCTTTTCCGGTCTTTTCCAGTTTTCAGTAGAAAAAGTATATAGGGTTAAAAACTTGACCCCCAGAGCATCACAGCACTTTACGATAGACTTTACTACCTCTGCACCTTTTCTGTGGCCGGCAATTCGAGGCAGTTTTTTAGCTTTAGCCCAGCGGCCGTTGCCGTCCATAATAATCGCAATATGCTTAGGAACTTGTAGTGACTTGCTCATCTCAATCCATTCAAAAAGTAGCGAGAAAAGAGTAGCGAGTAGCAAGAGAAACTACGAACTAAATTACAAATATTAAAGCTTAGATAAAAACATAGAATTTTAAAATTCTTCATTTTTATTTTTAATTTCCACTTGTACTCGCTACTTTATTTAAGTATTTATTTTTTCTTGCTACTCGTCCCTCGATTCCACACGGGACCCTGAGCAAAGTCGAAGGGCTACTTTGTTTTTCCAGCTATTCGCTTTTAAGAATGGAAACGATAATCAATATCCGGAAAGATATTATTTTTTTCCTCAATACCTTTAAGCCAGCCCTCATCAATATTATGTTCTCTTATCTGGTAATAAAGTTTTGTAAAATTCAGAAGATGCGCTTTTGTTCTATCAACCGCATATGAAGTATGCGTACCGGTTTTCATAATAAAAGCCCAATCAGAACTCTGCGCCAGCAGTAATTCCCGCAGCCCCTGGTTCAATGCCCTTAAAGTTAATACCTTAGCGTCGGGGTAGAGTTTTACCAATTCACTCATCCGCTCCGAGGCTTTATGCAAATGACGGTAAACCCAGTCATTCGCCCCTTCAAGCCAGAACTCCGAATATCCTTTCCATCCCCAGCTTGACAACGATGGGGTGATCACCTGATTCTTAGGATATTTCTCCAAGTACTCAGAAGGAGTTATAGTTTTTATTGTTTTTTGATCAAAGGCGATTTTACGCAGCAGATAATTTATCCAGTCCGGCCCCTCATACCACCAATGGCCAAACAGCTCTGCGTCATAAGGTGAAACAATAATCGGTTTTCTTTTTATAATTCCGGCTATATATTCAACCTGCTTTTCGCGATTGAACATAAAATTAGCCGCGTGTGTTGCCGCCATTTCCTGGGCTTTATCATTATTATATACTTGTTTATCATCGGTTTCACCGGTTATTCTATAATATTTAATACCTGTATTAGTACGTATACCGTCAGAGTGAACATATGGCTTTATATAGTCAAAATCCAGATCAAATCCAATGTCTCTATAGAATTCGCGGTAATTCTCATCCCCCGGATATCCTTGTTTTGCGCTCCAAACCTGCTTTGAGGATTCAAGGTCCCGGCCAAAACAGGCAACTCCTGATTTACAGTACACCGGCGCAAAAACTCCGTATTTAGGCCTTGGTGTACCGTGAAGCACTCCATGCGAATCTGTAAAAAAGTAGCGCAATCCGTTTTCACGCAGGATCTCATCATCACCAGGATTGTAGCCGCATTCCGGCAGCCATATCCCCTTGGGTTGGCGGTGAAAAACCCTTCTGTACTGATCCACTGCCGTGCGTACCTGAGCCCTGATAGAAGCCTTGCATACCTCCATGAGCGGGAAAAATCCATGCGTTGCACCGCATGTCATAATTTCCAGTTTCCCTGCATCCTGAGCTCTTTTAAATCCTTCGATTATATTACGGTTGTATTTCTCAACAAATACATATCGAGCCAGATTAAATTTACTTAAATACATCAAAGCCAGCCTGTTAAATTCAGGCTGCCATCTGGTCCTTTCAACTTCACGGCTGGCAAGTTCTATTAATTTTTCAATATGATGCACATATCTATGCTGCAGCAGAGGGTCAAGGAGCATTGAGATCAAAGACGGAGAAAGTCCCATCGTAATACGAAAATCAACCTTATCCTTTATTAACTGCTCAAAAACATTTAATATAGGAATATATGTTTCCGTAATCGCCTCATACAGCCATTTTTCTTCTAAAAAATCTTCATGTTCCGGATGTCGTACAAACGGCAGATGTCCATGAAGAACAAGACAAAGGTACCCTTTTTCCATAGCTTTTCTTCCCCTTTTTCTAGCTCGAATATTTCGCCATATTGTTTACTGCAAACACGCATCTCATCGCATCTGCTGCCCTGAACCAGAGGTCTTCGCACGGTACAAAGTAAACTGTTTTGCTCCCTCTTAGTCCTCCTCGCCTTTGACGGGACAGGCGTCGTATAATTAGAATACGCCTGTGGTCTCTTCAATCGCAACCCTTGCTCCTGCAACTAGTTTCGTGTCTTATCTACAACATCATAATAAACTATCCGAGCTTCCAGTTACGATTAAGCAAAAAACAAATGAAGCTCACCCGGGCTAAAGCCCGGGGTTTCTGAGCGGAATCCCGCAGAGTTGCTTTCATCCCCAGCTTAAAAGCTGGGGTTTTCAAAGCATGCGGGATAAATCAAAGACTTTTCCAAACAAAAATAATATTTTTATTTTAACATAATCACATTTATAATTCAAGGTATTTAACCGAAAAAAAGGCCGTTTTTATTTAGGATGTTAGATAGAAACGAGAATGGACAACGATCTGTGTAATCCTATTTTAATCTCTGAAATCAGGTTCTTTCTGCCGCTTTAAACAAGAAAAAACCAAAAAAAACGCTGGAATGTCTCTTTTCCATTCCAGCGCTAATTTCAACGAAGAACTTAAATTTTTTTTATAAAAGAGCTTTTCACCCCGTTAGAGCAAGCCACCAATTTTAATCGGCGGCAGAATATAGCTTAAAAAGCAACAGTACTTTAAAGCCATCGTCAGAGCGTATCGTTAGAGAACAAAGTTCTCTAACGGGGTTCATTCAGTTTTTTTACTTACTACAGGAGTTATGGTACGTTCTTCAAGCCCATCTCTTGACACCCCTTTTACAGGGATAACCTGTTGCCCGTCAGGCAAAGCAAAACGCAGACTAAATGTCCCGTCCTGGCTTAAGCTTATCGGTTTACCCTGCACGCTCACCTTTGCATCGGGTTCAGTGGCTCCGTAAACAATTAATTCCGTATGTACCTTGAGCCAGAATTTCCTTCCCGTTGGCTTTTTTTGCACTCCCGGTGAAGACAATACCCCTGAAGAAAGATTTATAAGTCTCTGCGATATCTGCTTTCTCAATTCCATAGAGCTTAGCCCTATGCCGAGGCCAACAGACATCCCGTAAAGCCGGTTGAAATCATCTTCAACCAGCATCCACTCTTCGTCAGTGACTGTACTTGGGCCGTCAATAGGCATTCTGACACAATTAGACCTTGCGAGCATGATAAATCTTCCATCCGCCAAAAGATAGCCGATATCTACGCAAACACTCCTGCCGGCTTCGCCCCCATTTATGTACCAGCTGTTTGCATAATCATTTATATCTATATCGAAATATTTATTAGCATTGCTGCCGTCGAAGATCACATCCGTAACATCGTAAACCCGTAAGATACTTCTGGCATTATTCATATGATGCCCCAAATCCCGGCGGACTGAATTCATTTTATCTTCATTTATTTCCCAATATGAATGCATCCAATAAGGATCTCTGGCCTGAATTATAATACGCGTATCTCCGTATCCGGCCGGCAGTTCATAAAGCTGGTGTTCTTTAACCTTGGTAGAAACCGGATCCGGTCCTGTGAAAAATTTGCTCTCTTCTATGATTTGCTCAGGCTGTGCGCTAACACCTGAAAAAACAGCCTCAATTTTTTTCTTCTTTTTAAACAATGATGACAGTTCGCTGATCGGCCCTAACTGCACTTTTTTATTTACGCCATTTTTTGTTTTCTTAATCGGTTTGCTCTCCAAAACTTTTTTTGATGTTTTTGGATTATTTTCAGCTTCTTCCCCGGATTTCTTTATTATTGGCATCCGTATCACCTCTATCTTTTTTTTAGAAGGTTTTTCAATTATTCTTTTAGTTATTACCGAGTTATCTTTCTTTTTCTCTGAAATTTTTTTTACAGATAGATGAGCAACGGTTTTCCTAGTTTTTCCCTTTACCACAGCTGGCTTTTCCTGGACTTTCCGTGCCGCCGTTTTTTTATTTTCTGCAGCCGATATTTTTTTAACGCCCGCTGCTAACGCTTTCTTGGCTTTAAGTGCAGCAGCTTGCTTGTTTTGTAAAACCGGAGCTTTTTGAATTTTTTGCGCTTTTATTTCTTTTGCTTTTTTAGGAATCTTTAAGGATGACTTTTTCGCTCCCGAGAGAAAAAGGTGAGATATATCTTTAAGTCCTCTTCCTAATCTCTTAACCTCAATTTTCGGCTTCTTGACCATAGTCTTTTTTACCTTATCATGCCTTTTTTCAGAAGCTGCTCTTGACTCATTGTTAAAAGCCGCTTGTTCAGATGATACTATTTTCATATTTTTTACTATCAGGCTTTTTTCATCATATCAGGCCGTTTATAATCTTTCTGACTTAACACCGTTCTTTCTTCTAGAGTAAAACGCTACTACATTTAGAGCAAAATGTCAAGTATATATTTGGTTCTTTCTTGTTTAAGCTGAACGAAAGAACTTGATTAAGAATGCCCCATATATTTACTGTTTCCGGCCATAACGCAGAATCTTGGCCTCAATTACTTCAAAGCCACAAAGCTCAGCATCCTCTTCTTTTGATCTTGGCCTCTGAAAGAAAAAAAATCGCTGATATTGCACTTTGTACACAATGCGCTGTCAATAATATTCCCCCCCTTAATCCCCGCATCGGACAGCTGCGAGAACGTTATCTTTAACAAGTCAAGATAAAAGCTATCTTTAGACTTATGGACATAGTTCGGAAAATACTGTTTAAAGTCACTGTTTACTTCATAACAGCAAGCTCTTATACAGGGGCCGATAAATACTTTGATTCCACCCGGAGAACATTTATATATAAGGCTGATTTTCTGTGCAGTTTTAAAAGCAATACCGGCTTTTAAGCCCCTCCAGCCTGCATGCGCAATCCCGATTATATCCTTCTGCGGATGCCAGAAGATCAAAGGGATACAATCAGCGCTAAGCAGACATAATGCTGTACTTTTAAGTTCGGTAATTGCCGCGTCCGTTGCAGGAAGGCTGTTTTTGTAATCATAGGCACCCTTTCCCAGGTCTGATCTGGTAATTTTTTTAATCCGGGCTTTATGCACCTGTTCCAGGAAAACCGAATTCCGGAGATTAATATTTAAACTTTCGAAAAGATTTTCACGATTACGCAAAACTTCCTGATGATCCCGTTGGGAGAAGCCTGCGCGGAAATCATAGTTAAACTTCCTTGTTGAAAACCCGCAAATTATATTATCTGCATAAGGTATTTTTAAAACATATCCAAAATCCGTTCTTGATAATATCTTTTTATCTGTAATCATTGATTTATTCTCGATAAGATTGAGGAAGGATACATCCTAAGCTGCTATCTTCTTTTCTGCAAGGATCTTTTCAAATTCCATGAATTCCCCAATTTCTTCCTGGCTGATAGACACTTCTTCCAGGATCAATCTGGGTATCTTTACCGGTTTTTCATCAGGCTGCGCAGGACTTTCTTGAGGCATCTCCTCTTTAGGAATATTTTTACTCCCCAGCGATACCTTCTCTTCTTGGTCATGGAAAGTTTCAGATGGTAAAGCATTCTTGCTGCCAAAAACCTCCTCAAAAATTATTGCGTCTTTTCCTTGTGCGGTAATATATTTAAATTCCACTAATTTTATGTCTTGTGATTTTGCTTGCTTTGCCGCGGATTTTAATTTTTCGGAAAATCCTCCTGATACCAGAATAATCTGCGCATCCCGGGAAAAATCTATATTTTCACTGAAAAACAATCTTTTGATCAATCCTTGATTTTTCTTAAGCCAATATGTCTGGCTTATAGCAGACAGAAACATTCCATCGTTTAAATCCGCATCAAAATCAACAAGAACCAGTCTTCCTGTTCCATCAACACCCAGAAATTCAATAATGTCCTGTTCATCCGTAGCCAGCTGAAAATCTATAAAAGTCAGGCCGTCCATTATAGACTGAGGATTTTTTGCAATTATATCTTTTAATTTTTCTTTTGAAATAATAGTTCTGTGGAATATTGTAGTCATGTCACCTCAAATTCATAAATTCCGTAAGCATTCTTTTACCCAATGGCTTTTGTTTTGAGTCTGATTTTTCAAGATTCAAACGCAGTATAATAATCTGTGCAATATTCGATATGCAGGCCATTAAATCCGCATCATAGAATGATGCAATATTGGCTTTTGAACCAACTTCCTGTTTTAATTTAAACAGAAACCCGTATTTGTAAAGCTCTTTATCTAAATATTTTTTTACAACATACGCCATCTTATCATAAACCGCATCTATCTCATACATATGATCGATCTCTGTTATGATTGTCCCAATCTTAGCCAGGGGATTATATAAAAAGATAAGCTTGATGATTTTATAAGCATTAAGCATCTCATGCTTGTCGGGAGAGACTAAAACCAGGGATTCCCGCATCTGATTATTTATCAAAGGCATCGCATTTTCAAGGTCCTTGGGCATAATACTAAGCAAAATCAAGTCAACATTTTCCTCGATATCATTGAGTTCAAGCGATAACTTTGTTTTTTTATCTGTTTGAGATAAGCGTGCCGTTAAGGCGGGATTTAATCCGATAAGTTTTATTCCCAAAGGGCCTTCCTGAATAACTGTTTCCCGGGCACTGGCATGTTCTACATGCGGTTTATTGCCCAGAAAGAAATTCAAACAGGAAAGATTCTCATCAATATCAACAACCGCGATACGCATTCCTAAACGCGCTAAAGCAAGCGATAAATTTACAAGCAGAAAAGCATTCCGGTAATCACAGTAGTTGCCTATCAGGCAGATGCTCTTAGTGGAAAGCTCCGGCATGGTTGAGTCTTTTTTCTCATTTTTAGCGGCGGGTTCCTCTTCAGGAGAGTTTTCTTCATCCGTCGAAAGGAACAGATAAGAAATATCCTCAAGGCCTTTGCCTAACTTTTTTAACTTGCTCATTAAAATTCCCGAATAATAAACTTATTGTATTTCAACCAATGAATTCACATTGCCGGAAAGGTCGCGTTCAATTTTTGGATTTTTAGGATCAATTATCCATTTACCGTCAACCACGAATTTATACTGGTATTTGCCCGGATCAAGATGTAATACTCTTGCCCAAACACCTTTTTCAATATTTTCCATCTGCCCTTCCGTAGAACTCACCCAATTATTAAAATCACCCGCGATCTCCACTTTTTGAGCACCCGCACCGTAAAAAGTAAATACAGCGCCTTTTTTAGCCGGCATTGTCTGCTCTGTTGGTTCAACCGGGGTATTTTCGGTCTTTTGCTGCTCAGTATCCTCTGCCTGCACCTCTTTAGTTATTACTTTTTTAACTTTATCTCCAGCAGCAACTTCTTTAGCCAGCATAGTATAATCCTCTGTTCCACGGCAGCGTTTATCATAGGCAATTACCGGCAGCCCGTAGCTGCTGGCTTCTTTTAATTTTACATTGTTATGAATAATCGTTTCATAAACCTTTCCGGAAAAATACTTGCAGATTTCTTCTTTGACTTCATGCGAAAATCTGGTCCTGCGGTCAAACATAGTAACTAAAGCCTTCACCTGAATTTTACAATTGAGCTGTTTATCTATTAAATTTACGGTTTCAAGCAAACGGCTTATACCATGCAAAGAATAAAATCCGATATCAACCGGGGCAATAAGTTCAGTAGATGCGCGTAATCCGTTAAAAGTCAACAAACCCAGGCTCGGAGAACAATCAATGATAATGTAGTCGTATGTTTTATTAGTGACCATCAGAGAGATTGCCTGTATCAGTTTTGCTTCTCTTTCCGGTTTACCGGAGAGCTCCTGTTCGATTGCGGATAACATAATATTTGCCGGCGCCAGATCAAGATTATCAGAAATAGGCATAATAACTTCGTCCAAACGCGCTTTATTTTCAACGCTGGGAGTTAAAACATTATACATGGTTTTGCTTAACTCCTGGGGTTTTACATTAAGACCTAATGTCGCATGCCCCTGAGGATCCATATCAATCAGCAAAACATTTTTTTTCAACTGTGCCAAACAAGCTGAAAGATTAACCGCGGTTGTAGTTTTCCCGCATCCCCCCTTTTGATTCGCAATAGCAATTACCCGCATTGTAAATCCTCCTTTTTACTTGTTTTGTCCTGAAATGAATAACACTTTTTCAAGGTTACTATCGGTTACCAAATGTTAATAATGGTTACTAGTAGTTACTTCCAGAAATCAATATCAACATTTTCTCAGTTTTTCTTTTCGTTAACACGCAAACTCGCTAACGCTTAACTCGTAAACTCCATTCGCTTTAATCTTTTTCTGCTTTTCCTAATCTCTAAATCCTATTCGCTGCTTTTGCTTTTCACTCCTAATTCATAACTTGTAATTAATAACTTAAATAATTACTTGTAACTTTGTTCTATATAATACATCATTAATTTAAAACTTTCCATAATTTTTTTAAAAAAAACCATCGGCTTATTCGCAGGTAATTAATCTTACGAACAAACCGATGGTTTTATACTTCAATTACAATCCTCCGATATTACGCGGTATTAGTTAACTCCCCACTCCAAAACTGCATCAGGGTTAGCCAAAATTCCGTCCTGGTCCATAGTAAGAGTCGAACCAGAATTAGGCCCTGCTGCTCTTGTCGCCGTGATTAACATTGAATCCGCACTGGAACCGCTGACATCATAATCCCAATCAATATCATTTCCATCATCACGGATATCGCCGGGCAAATCAAATTCTTCCAAATCATCCATTGCACCAGATTGATCTACATAAGCATCATTAAATGCGCGATACTGTAATTCCGCTTTTCTAACCGCATCCATAGCTGCCTTTGCCTTACCGGCCTTTGCTCTTTCCACTGAACGGTAATAGTTCGGAACAGCTAAAGTTACCAATATACCGATGATGATAACTACCATCAAAAGTTCAACCAGTGTAAAACCTTTTCTCTTCATTATATTCCTCCCCTTTATTTTTATATATTTATCAAAACTATTCTCTTGTGTTAAGCGAATTTTCCCCGATGTTTCGCCTATTTCTTTACCCATGATGCAGTCATCTTAAGTTGGCGGATCAATATTCTGTTTTCCCCCAGTATAATTAACCCGGTATTACTTTATTTTGCTTGCCTATTCCACCTCCTTTCTTCAATGAGCACATCATTTAGATAGTACCACAAGCTAAATGATCGGTGCGAATTGACCTCGAGTAAATCGAGAGGTCTTTCTAAGCCCTGTTTTGCTTCTTAAATCTAAGCAGCAGAGACGAATTGACTCCAGAGCATTCCACTTCCTTTTCTTTTTGTCAAAAACCTTATTTTATACAAAATAAAACCGACCCATCTTTCACAGATAGCTCGGTAGTTTTGATTCCCTTTTTCACGGTAGCCCGGCTGTCTAATTATCCTTTTTTAGACCCGCAGCTTTGCCCCAAGAAAAATTACATATTTATAATAACGCCGTTCCTTTTCCTTGAGATCCCGATGCCGAGATTCCTAACTCCGACCCCTGGGACGCCCTTCACTTACGTGAAGTTTGCCTTTATCTGTTAAAGGGATGATTCACAGATCTATTTCAATTTTCTCACACATATTTCCACTATTATCTAGTATACCCTACTTTCTTAGATCATGCCACTTTTTGCCAAAATTTACGACAATTTGGGCAAAAATATTCACATTTTTGCCCAAAAGATCGCAAAAATACCCAAAAAGTGCCAGGTGTGAAAGACAGCGTATATGAAAGCCTGAAGTCCGATGGATGACCGCTGCGCTAGGACGAAAGACGCAAAAGCAAAGACAGCGATTAGCGTTTAGTTTATTACGCCAAAAAGGCATGAGTGACTATCGACCTTCGACCATTTTCGCTGTTTTTTCAGCCATTAACTTATACTATCTTTCTTTGCAAATACATCTTCCCCATAATACAAGACAATTATAACTTATCTCTCATCCTTCATCCTAACGAGCAAAGCAAGTGATCGTCCATCGTCCCTCGGTTTTCTCTATTTCCTATCATACACATCTTCAAACCTAACTATGTCTTCTTCACTGATGTAATTACCGGTTTGCACTTCAATGATCGATACTTCCTCAGAAAAGGGGTTGGTAATGCGGTGTTTGCGTCCCTTGGCAATAAA
>JAZDHG010000105.1:0-3173 GCA_043806135.1 Candidatus Omnitrophota bacterium | reverse complement strand
TCTGCTTCTGCGGGCCTTCTGCGAGGCGCGGGAAGGACTGGAGGGGTATCATCTCGTTTTCGCCGGGCCTGATGGCGGGATGCTCGCTGAATTAAAAAATACGGCTGCACAGTTTTCGTTTCAAGACAGGGTCCATTTCGTTGGATATCTTGGAGGAGAAGATAAGGCGGCGGCCTATCAAGAGGCAGAATTTCTTGTTATTCCATCCCGGCAGGAAGCCATGTCCATCGTTGTCCTTGAAGCGGGAATATCCGGGAAGCCGGTATTGATCACCGACCAGTGCGGTTTTAACGATATAACCGCTGTAAACGGCGGTATCGTTGTTCCGGCTTCGGTTGAGGGTATTCAAAAAGGGCTTATCGAGATTTTAAAGGATGCGGAAAAGCGGCAATCCATGGGGTGGAGTCTTAAAAAATATGTTGAGGATAATTTTACATGGAAAATTGCTGCGGAGAAATACCTGCGATTATACCATATGATATTGGAACCCGGGAAATGATATGAAGATTTTAGTGCTTACCCAGTATTTCTGGCCGGAGAATTTTCAGATCAATGATTTGGTTGCCGGTTTAGTCGAAAAGGGGCACAAAGTCACGGTTTTGACGGGTATTCCCAATTATCCTGGCGGCAGCTTTTTTCACGGATACGGGTTATTTAAGAATTTGCGGCAGGATTATCGTGGGGTAAAAGTGGTGCGTGTGCCGCTGGTGGCTAGAGGGAAAGGAAAAAATATACGATTGTTGCTTAATTATCTTTCCTTCGCTTTTTTTGCCAGCATCTTGGGTCCTTTTGTTGCCAAGGGTGAGTATGATCTGATTTTTGTTTATGAGCCATCACCGATTACCGTAGCATTGCCCGCGATATTGCTAAAGAAAATTAAATCTGCGCCGGTTTTTTTATGGGTTCAAGACCTCTGGCCGGAAAGCCTGTTTGCTACAGGAGCGGTTAAATCCCCGCTATTGCTGAAGTTTGTAAAAAAACTTGTACATTTTATATACCATGAATGCAACCTGATTCTTGTGCAATCCAGGGCATTTATCCCCTCTATCCGGAATTTTGGGATAGAAATCAGTCGGATTTCCTATTTTCCTAACAGCGCAGAAGAATTTTATCGTCCCCTAGAACTGGAAAATGATGCAATTGAACGCAGAGAAATACCTAAGGGGTTCATCATAATGTTTGCCGGAAATGTTGGGGTAGCACAGGATTTCGAAACAATAATTTCTGCGGCTGAAGAACTCAAAAATCATAAGGATATTTATTGGGTGATCATAGGCGATGGCCGAATGCGTTTATGGGTTGAAAAAGAAATAAAGGCACGTGGTTTAATGCGGAATATCATGCTTATCGGAAGACGCCCTCCAGAAATGATGCCGCGGTATTTCGCGTTGGCGGATGTTTTGCTTGTTACGCTTAGAAACGAGGAAATCTTTAAACTTACTATTCCATCAAAAGTACAGTCGTATCTGGCATGCGCTAAACCGATAATTGCTTCATTAGCAGGAGAAGGTGCAAAGATTATTGAAGAATCTCAAGCTGGATTTTCCTGCTCTCCCGAGAATCCTTCTGCGCTTGCAGCATTGGTTTTAAAGATGTATCATATGGATGAGAGTGAACTTCGGGAGATGGGATTAAACAGTAGGAGGTATTTTGAAAACAACTTTTGCCGAAGTAAGCTTATAAATCAATTAGACGATTTGATTAAAGGAATAAAGAGGGTAAAGTCTTAATGCGTATTTTAATTTTAGGTGGAAATGGGATGCTTGGTCATGCTGCTTGGCGGTCATTTAGGAACGATTTTGATGTATATGTAACGATTTGTGGTACTTTCTCCGAAGTAGAGAGATTTGAGATTTTTGATAAGAAAAAGACTGTTTGTGGTGTTTATGCGGAAGATTTCCAGGCTTTTGAAAAAATCACAAATAAGATTAGACCCGATGTAATCCTTAACTGTATTGGAATTGTCAGACAAGTAAAAGAGGCCTATGACCCCATAAAGAGCATTATGGTAAATTCACTTTTTCCGCATAGGCTTGCTGTTATGTGTAGTATGAATAATTGCCGGTTGATTCATTTAAGTACGGATTGTGTTTTTTCTGGTAAAAGAGGCCATTATGCCGAAAATGATATTCCCGATCCTTTGGATTTATATAGCCGAAGTAAATTACTAGGAGAAGTAAGCGAAGGAAACGTTCTTACTATAAGAACATCTATGATTGGGAGGGAGTTAAAAACTAAACATGGGTTATTGGAATGGTTTTTGAGCCAAAATGATAAAAGCGTAAAAGGATATACAAATGTCATATTCTCTGGACTTACTACTACTGCGTTATGTGCAATACTAAAAGACATTATAGTTAACCATGTGAATTTTAAGGGTCTCTATCATGTCTCCAGCGAGCCGATTAGTAAATATAAGTTGTTGTTGTTAATTAAAGAGAAAATGGATCTTAAAACTAGAATAATTCCGGATGATGAGTTTAAATGTGATCGCAGCCTGGATTCCTCTAAATTTTATAGAGAAGCGGCTTATTATCCACCTTCATGGGAAGATATGATTAAGGAAATGGCAGAAGAGATTAAAAAGGGGGCAAGATGATCTTTCACGGTAAAAAAATTTTGGTTATTGGAGGAACAGGGTCTTTAGGCAAGGTTTTTGTTCAAAGGGTATTAAGCGGAAAACTAGGGACTCCGAAGAAGATAATCGTCATGTCTCGCGATGAAGCAAAACAGCATCAGATGCGGATGTCTTATCTGCATAAATTGGTTGCGACCGAAGAAGTCATTTATAATAATTTTAAGAACGCCCTGGAGTTTCGTATCGGGGATGTGCGGAATTACGCAGATGTTTGTTCCGCGGTAAAAAACGCGGACATTGTTGTTAACGCGGCGGCATTAAAGCAAGTCCCGACATGTGAATATTTCCCCACACAGGCAGTTTTAACTAATTGCATTGGCGCCTCCAATATAGTACGCGCTATTGAAGAGAATAGTTATCCTGTTGATACAGTCATTAGCGTCAGTACTGATAAGGCATGTAAACCTGTAAATGTTATGGGAATGACCAAGGCTGTTCAGGAAAGAATCATTATAGCGGCAAACATCCTAAATTTAAAAACCCGGTTTATTTGTGTGCGTTATGGTAATGTTTTGGCTTCGCGCGGTTCGGTTAT
>JAZDHG010000104.1:0-16321 GCA_043806135.1 Candidatus Omnitrophota bacterium | reverse complement strand
AGCTACTATTTTATTGATGTTAGACAAAAATAAGTCGAAATAAAAAGGCAGAAATGTCCAAAGTCATACCCCTGCGATTTGGGAGAACAGCCGATTAAACAGATTATGCTTCAATATAATTTGAAACCGCATGGTTGCACGCGCCGGCAAAGGCAGAAGACTCTCGAAGTATAAAATGACTTCCTTATTTTTTTACCGCCCAGTGATATAATATATTGCAAAGGGTTTATTATTAAATCAATATGTTTGAATGGATAAATAATCTAAGAGAACCTGTCAATGGCTTGACGCATATTGCCGGTGCAGTATTATCAGTAGTCGCTCTGGTGCTGTTAATGTATCGAGCTGCTTCAAAAAGAAAAGTACTGCATGTTGCGGCGTTTTGCATCTATGGTATTTCACAGATCACTTTATATACAATGAGCGCTATCTACCATTCGCTGAATGCTTCTTCAGGAACAATTGACATCCTGCGGCAGGTTGAACATGCTATGATTTATTTCCTGATCGCCGGTACCTATACGCCGATTTGCCTTATTGTCCTTAAAGGCAGATGGGGGTGGAGTTTGTTTGGAATTAATTGGGCCCTGGCTATTATAGGGATGACCCTGAAGCTGACTTTACGATACCCGCCGCAATTTGTAAGGGTAATACTTTTCAGCTTTTTCATTATTATGGGATGGCTTGTCGTTATTGCCTGGCGCCCTTTAGTCAGGGCATTACCTAAGCCGGGGATATTGTGGCTTATTGCCGGAGGACTGTTTTATACTCTTGGTGCCATTGTTTTAGGTATAAAAGGTTTATATTTGGGGCTTGGTTTCGGGCCGCATGAGACATGGCATATTTTTGTTATGGCCGGGGGTTTCTGCATCTTTTGGCTGATGTATAAGTATATTATAAACCTGCAATTTACCGATAGTGACAAACCCGCGAATTGGATATAAGAGAGCTGCCTGCATTAATTTTATTGACAAAGACATAATATAAAAGTATGATTTATCTAACATTTCATACTTTTCATACTATTAATGGATTCAACTAAGGAGGCAATGATGAAGGATTCCCCCGAAGTATACGGGACCGTGACAATAGGACAAAGAGGGCAAGTCGTTATTCCGATGAAAGCCAGAAAAGCCTTAAAAATGAAACAGGGAGATCAGCTCATTGTAATGGCCGGTCCTCCCGGGAAAAAAGACATAATTAGTTTTATCCCCGTCCGGAGTATTTCTGAATTCATGAAACATTTTGAAGACCGGATTAATGCCCTGAAAAAAGAACTTTCAAAGCAAATAAAGAAATAAAGCTGTAAACCTTTTTAATGTAATGACGTCAAACATATAGAGCGGAAATTTCAAATGTTTAAATTAAATCATAAAATCCCACTATTTGTTTTATCTTTATGGTTCTTAGCCTTGCCTGAATTACTTTGGGCAGAAGACTTTCTAACTTGGGAGAATTGTGTTAAAGAGGCATTTAAAAACAACCCTGATTTAATTGCGGCAAAAGAGGAAATTATACAATCCAGAGCGGATAAGAATACAAATATAAGTAATATTTTACCTCAAATATCAAGTCAACTAAGCGGGAAACAATCCAAAACATCCGGGAGCAGTGAAACGGACACTTATTCATATGGTATATCAGGGCAACAATTGCTTTTTGATGGGTTTAAAACAACCTCAAATATAAATGCCGCAGTAAAGTCACTTGAAGCTAAAGAATATAATTATGCGGTTGTTTCTTCAGATATCAGGCTAAATTTAAAAACAGCGTTTTCTGCTCTATTAAAAGCACAAGAGCTTATCTCCCTTAGCGAAGAAATTGCAAAAAGAAGAAAAGATAATTTAGAATTAGTGCAAGTAAGATATGAGGCAGGAAGAGAGCATAAAGGGGCGGTCTTGACCGCCCAGGCAGATTTAGCTCAAGGTGAATTTGAAGTGGCGCAGGCCAAAAGAAATCTTTTATTAGTACAGCAGGAGTTATCCAAAGCATTGGGAAGAAATAAGATTATTCCCATTAGGGTTGAAGGGGATTTTTATGTTGAGGCGGTTGAGGGTGTTAAACCGGATTGTGAAGCATTAGCTGACAATGTGCCGTTTTTTAAAGAATTAATCGCCAGAAAAGAAGCGGCCAGGTTCAATTATAGTTCCGCTAAAGCGGAACTATTCCCTCAGGTCTACTTAAGCGGATCGTTCGGCAGAACTCGCTCAGAATGGCCCCCGCAAGACGATGCCTGGTCAGCAGGACTAACTGTTTCCTTGCCTATTTTTGAAGGAGGCAGCAGGATCTCTCAAATCAGAAAAGCCAGATCTCAATTGAAACAAGCACAGGCTAATGAACGCAGCTCTCGAGATGGAGTTATTTACACATTAGAAAAGACGTGGAAGGATTTTCAGGACGCGCTGGAAATAGTTTCGGTTAAAAAAAAATTTCTGGAGGCGGCTCTTGAGCGGGCGAAAATAGCTAACGCGCAATATTCTTCCGGACTCACTACTTTTGATGACTGGATTATTATCGAGAATAATCTTGTGAGTGCCAAGAAAGCAGATCTTGACGCTAAAGGGAATTTATTGGTTGCTGAAGCTTATTGGATCCAAGCCAAAGGAGGCACATTAGAGTATGTTAAAAAATAAAGTGCTTTTAATAAGTTGTGTTGCGATCGCTATATTATTTGGGATTGGTTTTTTTTATAAAACGCAATATCCCCCAAAGAAGAATATTATAGCTCAGGAAATAAGGCCGGAAGTCGGAGATATCATACTTACAGTTACAACGACAGGTGTGGTTCAACCGCAAAACCGCCTTGAAATAAAACCATCTATCAGCGGGCGGATCGAAGAGATTTTGGTTCAGGAAGGATCAATGGTCAAGAAAGGGAATATCTTGGCCTGGATGAGTTCAACGGAACGGGCCGCCCTTGTCGATGCGGCAACGTCACAGGGAGAACAGGCACGGCAATATTGGGAAGATGTTTATAAAAGAACACCGATCATTTCTCCCATTGACGGGGAGGTCATTGTCCGCTCCTTTGAGCCGGGCCAGACAATCGCGACTAGCGAACCCTTACTGGTATTATCCGATCGCTTGATCATTAGCGCTCAGTTTGATGAAACGGATATCGGACGCGTAATGGTTGGGCAAAAGGCCGTTATAACTCTCGACGCATATCCCGCAAATAAGATCAAAGGAACGGTGGACCATATTGCCTATGAATCACAATTGGTTAATAATGTTACAATTTATGATGTTGATATTGTGCCTCAGGAGGTCCCGGAGTTTTTCCGCTCAGGTATGAGTGCGAATGTTGAGGTCATAGAAAAGTCACGAATCAAAGTTATATTAATACCGATTGAAGCCATCCAGGATGAAGATGGCAAAAAATTTGTGATGATAAAGAAGAAACAAGGCAACGGCATTGAGAAACGTCAGATCGAAGCAGGGTTGACCAATAGCAGCAGCGCAGAGATAGTCTCTGGATTAAGCACATCTGATATTGTTATTGTCAAAGATCAAAAATATTCTCCTGTAAAAAAACAAGAAACAGGGACAAACCCCTTTATGCCTGAGCGCCGCAGAAACAATGATAGAAATAAATAATATTTCCAAAACCTACCATACTGATAAAGTGCCGGTATATGCACTTCAAGGCGTCAGTCTTTCCATAAAAGCGGGTGAATTTGTCGCAATTATGGGGCCATCGGGCTCTGGAAAATCTACTTTGTTGCACGTACTCGGATTTTTGGACAGACCGGATAATGGTTCGTATAAGATATTCAATACGGAAATTTCCCTTTTAAACGATACGGAGCTTGCTACCCTTAGAAACCGCCTGGCTGGTTTTGTTTTTCAACAGTTTCATCTCTTAAGACGTGTAAGTGCAATTGAAAATACAGAATTGCCTCTTATTTATGCCGGTGAAAAGAATATCCGGGAGAAAGCATATGAAAAATTAAAAGCCGTGGGGTTGGCAGAGCGCCAAAAACATAGGCCCAATGAACTCTCCGGAGGGGAGCAGCAACGGGTCGCTATAGCCAGGGCATTGGTCAATGAGCCCATGATAATCTTTGCCGATGAACCGACCGGGAATTTAGACACAAAAAGCGAAAAAGAAATTATGAATATTCTGAAGAAGCTCAACGATGAAGGTAAAAGTATTATTATGGTGACCCATGAGCAGGAAGTTGCACATCAGGCGAAAAGAATTGTAACGATGCGTGACGGAAAAATCCAAACGGATGTCTATAAAAACAAAAATAATTTAAAACCTTCCGGCAAAATCAATAATTTATTGATTGAAGATATTGTATCACAAAAACATTCCTCCTTTGGCAAAATGGAATTTATGCAGCATTGTACCCAATCGTTTCAAGCTATTTTTTCCAATAAGGTTCGTTCATTTCTTTCGATTTTAGGTATCCTTTTCGGAGTGGGCGCGGTGATCGCCATGATGGCTTTAGGTGAGGGCGCTAAATCATCTATGGAGCAGCGTCTCAAATCATTGGGTTCAAACCTTCTTTCTATCCAAGGGGGACATTCCCAAGTGCATGGTGCATCAAGCGGGGCGGGAACGGTTACAAGGTTTACTTTTGAAGATGTGGATATGATAAAAAGGCTGTCCGCTTATATCAAAAAAGCAAGCGGCAGCTGCCGCGGCAATGCTCAGATCGTTTATGAAAATCAGAATTGGAATACGAGCATTGAAGGGGTAGGCTATGATTATGGTCAAATGAGAGCGACTATCCCGGAGATCGGCAGATGGTTCACAAAAGAAGAAATCAGCAGACGAGATAAAGTTGCTATTATCGGAATTACCGTTGCAAACAAAATTTTTGGAGATCGAAATCCTATCGGCAAAGAGGTCAAAATAAATCGTATTAATTTTAAAGTGATCGGTATCGCGCCGGAAAAAGGATCAGGCGGCTGGCGTGACCAGGATGATATTGTCTATATGCCTCTAACGACAGCGATGTATAGAGTTCTTGGCAAAGATTATATTGACCAGATTTATGCCGAGGTGATTGACGTGGCTTTAATAGACGAAGCACAGGACCAGATCAAGAATGTTATTATGAAGAAACACAAATTATATAAAGACGAAGATTCATTTGAAATCCGCGACATGAGTGAGATCCAGGAAATGTTGAGCAGTACGACCCAAACAATGAGTCTGCTTTTAGGATGCATAGCCGCAATATCTCTCTTAGTCGGGGGGATTGGCATTATGAATATCATGTTAGTTTCTGTGACGGAACGAACGCGTGAAATAGGATTACGCAAGGCTATAGGGGCACGCCGTGAGGACATAATGGCTCAATTTTTAATAGAAGCTGTCGTCATGACTTTTAGCGGCGGCGTAATCGGAATTTTGTTGGGAGCAGGAGCCGCTTTCATTATGACTGCTGTTTTCGGGTGGGCTACTAAGGTTTCACTTTTTAGTATTGTTTTATCAACAACGTTTTCAATTACCGTAGGCATCGGATTTGGTCTATGGCCCGCAAAAAAGGCTGCGCAGCTTAATCCGATAGAAGCGTTGAGATTTGAGTAAACTTAAGTTCTTTCCTCCATGGGGTATAGGAGAAATAATAGAAGTGCCATTCAGGGGGTCACAACAGCATGAGAAGTAAAATAAGGATCGCGGACACAGTCCTTAAAGGCCGCAAGGCTTAGTTCAGAGGAATTTACTCTCCAGTCTTTTTCTTTATATGCGTTAAACCAGTAAAATGCTTCCACTTTTGAATATTCGTTTTTAAGACACGCAAACATATTCATGATCCAGGCGGATTTATTACCCCCGAATCGGTTATCTTTAGGCGTGGCGATTTCAGAAAGCATTATTTTTTTGTCTCCAAAAACTTCCGGATGGTCCGCGAAGGCATGATACATCGGATAAAACAAATCATTGAAATTTTGATCGTACGGCCATTCCGGCTTTCCGTCCTCGCCCCAATTGTAGCCGTCTATACCCAGCCAATCCACATTTTCTTGACCTGGGTAATAATTTTTCAGAATATCGAACCAGACAGGATAGTTCAGCGGGGCCCAGACAAATTCCACGTTATCGGCATGCTCATTTTTAAAAATACTGCGTATGTGGTTCCAGGCCTTGACATATTCATCCGGCCGGTCCTGCCAGGGATACCATCCGGGGACATCCGGATTATTGAAGTGGATCATTTCATGCGCAAACCGCAGGCGCACATTATCTCCCCATTGCCGGCAATCGCGGGCAAACTGTGAAATGTAAGCATCGTGTTTTCTGTTGATAATACTGAAAAGGCTAAATGAGCTGTCGTAGGCCCCTGCTCTCTGCCACGGCTCCCAGGTAATGTGCAGGCTGATACCGGTGTCATATCCGTCGTGAAAGCGAACATCTTTTAGCTCAGCCGCGGGAAAATTTCCATCACCCCAGGCCCAGAAAAACAAGACGGAATTAAGATGCCTGCCGGTTAACTGCTCAAATCCGCGGATTTCCTCCGCGTTCGGCGGGCGCTCATTAGGATTGCCGATAAAAGCGCCGATTTCGCACCGTGCTGTTCTCATTGTAATATCCTTTTTGTTTTAAATAAGTAAACACCACCTATATTAAAATTTTAAATCTTTTGCTGATATAAAGTCAAGATAATCCGTTTGGCGATGACGGCAGGTGTAATAAGATTTTGACTTTAAACCCCCGATAAGATAAAATATTGCGGAGAAAAGATTTATGTCAATAGAACGAATAATAATGTTTGGGAGAATAATATGAAAAAAATACTTATGTTTTTATTTTTTATTGTTTTAAGTTTTAATGGGTTGGTGTATGCACAGGAAGATACAGCAGGCAGAACTTTGGATGCCGGATATTTTGATAAAGAAGAAATCAGTGAAAGCTTAAAAAATATTTCCGAGTTTTCCGATGATTCGATAACGTCGATGTTTATAACAGAGAAGGAATTGCGTACCGGGTTTAGCTTGCTTCCTGCGCAACGCATAGACGATATATTAAAAACTATGACGGATGTTGTCGTGATAATAGCTACCGATAATGCTGATACGCAAGCCCAGGCGCTTGTTATATTCATGCGTCTAGCGGATAAAAAGAACGCTATGGATTTTGTGGAAGCGGAAAAAGAGGTGATGGCGCTTAAGGATGTTGAATATAAGGACTATATCCTTTCGTTTGATTACAAGACGCTTCCATTATTGGCTGGAGGAAACGCTTTTATCAGCCGCAAAGAAGTGAAAACCGGGGAGCAAGAAACACAGAACGTCACGGTATTAGTTACCGCAAAGGATAACCTGGTGCTTGAACTAAATTTATTAAAAAAACAATTCGCGAACGAAGAATTAGTAAAATTAAATGATGCTATTTGGAATGCGCTGGGAAAATAAGAGCAGCGAAAATCGCATTTGGACAGCAGCCTTGGTAAGGTCAGTTTAAATAAGTATAATAGCATAGCCCTATGAGAGTAAACACTTGCGTAGGGTTTTGTTTCGTAGTACTATTTATCCCGCATGCTTTGAAAACCCCAGCTTTTAAGCTGGGGATGAAAGCAACTCTGCGGGATTCCGCTCAGAAACCCCGGGCTTTCCCCGTGGAATGTAAAGCATTCCCGGGACTAAGTCCTCAAAATTTCTGCGAAATTTCAAAGGGAGCCCGGGTGAGCTTCATTTGTAAATAAAAAGGAGGTGCGGATGCCGATGATCAAAGAATTTAAGGAATTTGCCGTAAAAGGCAATGCCGTAGATATGGCAGTAGGCATTATCGTAGGCGCTGCGTTTGGTAAAATCATTAATTCATTAGTGAACGATATAATAATGCCGCCTATAGGGCTATTGCTTGGAGGCACGGATTTCAGCAATTTGAAGGTAGTGCTTAAAGCAGCAGTTGGAGAGAATCCGGAAGTAGCATTAAGTTACGGTTTGTTCATAAATAACTTAGTAAATTTTCTCATCGTTGCGTTTTCCATATTCCTGGTCGTAAAAGGAATCAATAATCTGAAAAAAATATCGCCGGCAGAAAAAAGTAAACTCTGACGATATTTACTTCATGGCCAAGCAGTATTTTTAGCCCTCTTGTCAAATTTTTTGATGCAGAGGGCTTTTTATTTTGGTAAAATATCAAGAAACAAGATATCCCCCAAAAACCAAAAGGCGGATTTCGGCAAAGGTATTCACGGATAAAGCGTAAATAAAATAAGAGGAAATATGTTTTATGGCGAAACTTAAGCTGGATATGCATGATATTTTTAATAAGGGTAAGTCTATTGACGCAGAACTCAACCGCGTGATCAACGAAGCGGTGGACAAAGGCATAAGGCTTGTTGAGATCATCCCGGGCAAGGGCAGCGGACAGCTTAAGAAAAAAGTACTGCGTTTTTTAGAGCAAAAGCACATTAAAAAACTCTACCACCGCATCGAAAAGGATAGTAAGAACTGGGGCAGGCTTTTTGTCCATTTTAAAAAAGCCGATCGGGGCAATGAGACAGAATAAAAACGCGCGTACGTTTAATATCCTTCCTTAACGGTTTTTCCCTCATTCTCTTTTTTTTGATTGGCAATTTTTTTTAACTCAGCACGGGAAATAAGCGTGCCTTAAAGACTCACAAGGCTATATAAATTAATTATTTACATATATTACGCTAAGAAGTATAATTGTTTCTGCAAACAGAAGCTCCTATTTGAATATATGAAGAAGTAGCATATGATTTTTCCAATATTTTATTTAACCCCAGGCTTTGTGCTTTTAATTGCCGGAGGGCTCATCGGATTAGTGCTGGGAGTAAACCTTGTTCGAAACGGCGCGGTTTTTATCACGATGTATATACGCTATATGATCTTTTTAATCAAAAGAGGATAAGATAAATAAGATGAAAATTTTTTTAAATCATTTAAAACGGTATATGATTAAAGGGCTATTGGCACTGATCCCGATATGGATTACTATTTTTATAATAAGGATTCTTTATGTTTTTATTGATAGTCGTGTCATGGGGATGATCGACCAGTATATCGGATACCGCATCCCCGGGCTTGGATTGCTTTTATTTCTGGCCGTTTTATATTTTACGGGCATGATCACGAGTAATGTCATCGGTAAAAAATTGTTTTCTGTTTTGGAGAATATTACGAGCCGGATTCCGCTTATAAAAATGACTTATCAGGTCGGCAAACAACTATCAAATACTTTATCGCTTCCCGAGAAACAGATATTTAAAAAAGCCGTCCTGGTTGATTATTTCAAACCAAATATCTGGGTTATCGGATTTGTTACCGGGGAGGTTAAAAACGAAGAGACCGGAGAAACCCTTTTTAAGGTTTTTATTCCAACAGTGCCCAACCCCACTTCCGGATTTTTAGTTATTCTGAGCGAGTCGCAAACTAAAGATCCTCATTGGACTATTGAAGAGGCCATGAAGATGGTAATTTCCGGCGGAATTATCGGGCCGGAGAGCTTAAAGGCTAAAAACGATGACAAAAAGAGCTGACAAAGCAGATATTTTTTGCCCGCAATAATGAGAACCTGAAAAATGACTGCTATTTCCTTTGCGCAATTTCCCCTCTGGTTGTATAATAAGCAAAATTATGATTGAAATACGTGATATATCCAAATCTTTTAGCGGGCAAGAGCTGTTTGAAAAGGGCTGTTTTTCTATCGGCGCAAATGAAAAAATCGGCCTGGTCGGACGCAACGGCCACGGCAAGACAACTTTATTCGGCCTGATCAACCAAACCATACAGCCGGACTCCGGAACGATAGTTATTCCTAAAAACTACCGCATCGGATCACTTGAGCAAGATATTTGTTTCACCCGTGATACGGTACTGGCTGAGGCGTGTCTGGAGATGCCTGAGAGCGAGCAAGAGGACTCCTGGAAAGCAGAAAAGGTTCTGCACGGGCTGGGTTTTTCTGTATCAGATATGCACAGATCTCCAGAGGAGTTTTCCGGGGGGTTTCAGGTGCGCATTAATCTGGCAAAAATTCTTGTTTCCCAGTCCAACCTGTTGCTGCTTGATGAGCCGAACAACTATTTGGATATTGTGGCTATCCGCTGGCTGATCCGGTTTTTGCGCCAGTGGAAAGGGGAATTAATGCTGATCACGCATGACCGCTGTTTTATGGACGCGGTGGCTACGCATATAGTGGGCATACACCGCAAGCAGATGCGCAAGATGTCCGGCACTACGGAACGGTTTTATGAGCAGATCGCTCAGGAAGAACAGATATACGAAAAAACCCGCATTCGTGATGAACGCAAGCGCAAACAGACAGAAGTATTTATCAGTAAATTCCGCGCCAAAGCGCGGCAGGCAGGACTGGCGCAATCCCGATTAAAGAGCATTGCAAAACTGGAACAGAAGGATAAACTCCAGGAGATCAAGACATTTAATATCTCATTTAATGCCGCGCCTTTTAGTGCCGCCACGATGATGAACGCCAACAATATAAGTTTTTCTTATGACGGAAAAAGACCGATGTTATTTGAAAATGTTTTTTTCCGGGTCGGCCGCAGGGAACGTTTGTGCGTGATCGGCAAAAACGGCAAAGGTAAGTCCACCCTGCTGCGTGTGCTTGCCGGAGAGTTGAATCCGTTAACAGGTGCGATTAAATCGCATCCGCGTTTGGCGGTGGGTTATTATGCGCAGAGCAATACCGCACAATTAAGCGCACAGCGTTCTGTGCTTGAGGAAATTCTAAGTGCTGACCCCGCGGGATTGCCGCAGCGCGGCCGTACGATCTGCGGATCTCTTTTATTCAGCCAGGATCTGGCTCTGAAACCGGTCTCAGTACTTTCCGGAGGAGAAAAAAGCCGGGTGCTGCTTGGAAAAATTTTGATGCAGCCATGTCATCTGTTGCTGCTTGATGAGCCGACGAATCATCTGGATCTGGAATCAAGCGAGGCATTATGTGAGGCGATCGAGGGATTCGACGGTTCAGTGATCATGGTCACACACAACGAATTGTTTCTGAATCGTATTGCGGAAAAATTGCTGGTATTTGAAGAAAACGGGGCGCGGTATTTTGACGGTACATATCAGGAGTTCTTGAGCAGGGTCGGCTGGCAGGATGAAGAAGGAAATTTAAAAGCAGCTGCGCAATATAAAACCCGGAAAAACCCTAAAATAGACCGGCGTACACACCGAAGGCTGGTTGCGGAGTTACGTGGATAGTGTCGGAAAACCTATTGATGAAACCAACCCATATCTTTACACCGGAAACAATCCCATTAATCGCACTGATCCATCAGGGCTTTGGTATATTGATATTAATGTTTCCGGAGGAAAGTGGGGCGGCGGAACCGGGGGAATAACAATAGGCTCAGAGGGAATAGGCGGATATTTGGGCGGCGGATTTGTTACTCCTGGGTTCGGAGGAAGCTTAACCTGGTCTCCACAAAATCAGTCCCAAGGATGGAATGTCGGAGGGCAGTTAAATATTGGTTTTTCTGGTCAGTATGGATATAGTTTTGGTAAAGATGGCGGAAAATTTTGGGAGATAGGTGCTGGCTGGCCTGCAGGATTTTCTGTTACTGGATATTATCAATGGTTATGGAAATGGCCTTGGAAACGAGAAGATAAGAAAGAATGTAAATAATAGAAGGGTAAAAATGGACAGGCAAACAATAGATATCATTGGTAATATTTTTTTAGTAATTCTTGGATTCGGGGCTGCAATTTTCCATAAGTATATAGCGAAAATTACGGTAGAACAACATTATAAACTTTTGCACATCCGCTTCAGCGAAAAAGGATATGAAATTACTTTTCTGTTGGCTGGGATAATGTTTATAACCATAGGTGTCTTATCGATATTTGGCATAATAAAATTCTAGTAAGCATTTTAAAAATCTTCGAATTTTCCTATAAAATCCGAGGAGATTAAGCCTTTTTGCGGTATAATATTAATGAAATAGAAAAGCCGCAAACAAGGAGGTTAAGGTGCTTAAAATCCGAGAGAAACAGATGAATTTTAACGATACTGACTATTTATGTTCCCGCCTAATCCCTGAAAACAATTTTTACCGAAAATTCCGAGAGATAGTCGAACCATTATTAAAAGATGAAGTATTTAGCAGTATGTATAGTGCTGATAACGGCCGTCCTGCTATATCCCCGGCATTATTGTCAATGGCAACGATATTGCAGTTTTATCGTAATTTAACGGATCGGGAGATGGAACGGGCGTGTATGTATGATTTGGAAATTAAATACGCGTTAAGACTGCGGGTTGATGATCGTCCGTTTGATCATTCGTCTTTGGGAGATTTCCGAAAAAGATTATTGGCGCATGGCAAAGAAAAGGAAATATTCGACAGAATCTTAAATAAACTAGTGGAAAGCGGCTTGATCAAACGCAACGAGATACAGCGTATTGACGCGACACATGTTATTGCGGATGTGGCAGTGCCGACAATGATAACGTTAGTTAAAAAATGTACTCGCGAAGTTCTAAAATCACTTAAAGGGCAACAAAAACATATTTACAAAACATTGGAATCAAAAGTTGATTTAGAAAAGTATACCAGAGAAACAGTGAATAAAACTGATGCAGGAAAAGAAGATGTTGAAAAACGAAAGATCAAATTACTTGAAGTTGTGACTGATGCGAGAGAGGTTTTAAAGAGTGTTTCAAAAATGAATGCTAGCCGAGTATTGCGGAAAAAAGTTGATCTTTTGAAGCGAATTATGCAGGAAAATTTAATTGAAGATGAAAATGGTCATCCTGTTGAGATGGAAAATAAAAAGAAGCCTAAAAATATTTTAGTGAGTCCGATTGATGAAGATGCTCGTTACGGAGCTAAGTCCAAAACAAAACGATTCGTTGGATATAAAGCGAATATTACAGAGAGTGTTGAGAATAGAATAATTACCAATATTAAGGCAATGGGTGGCAATCGACGTGATGGTGATGATATGGTGGAAATGGTTAAGGAACAAAAAAGATACGGATTAAGCCCAATGAAAATTGTGGGCGACACAGCTTATAGTGACGGGAAATATCGGCAAGAATTAAAAGAGGAAAATGTTCAGGTTGTAGCACCTTTGCGTATTTCAAATGGACAAACAAAAGATGTTTTTCCAAAAAGAATGTTTAAATATGATGAACAAAGTCAAAAATTAACATGTCCTCAGAGAGTTCAAACAGAAGCAAGTTGGATGGATTCTCAAAAGCAAATCAAAGTTTTTCATTTTCCAATGTCTGTCTGCCAATCATGCAAAGTATTTAGAAAGTGCACAAAATCCAAAGAAGGACGACGAACAGTTGGAATAAGCATGGTTAATACTGAGTTGAGAGAAGCGGAATCGTACAATCAAACGGAAGAATTTAAAAATGATATGAAATTGCGTCCAATGGTAGAAGGGAAACTTTCAGAGCTGGTCAGATATCACGGCATGCGTCGATCCAGATATAGAGGTTTGGGAAAATTAAATTTACAATGTTACTTTACAGCAACGGCAGTTAATATTAAGCGATGGTTTAAACTTTTAGAAGATCAATTGAAGCCAGATAAAGAAATTCAGTTTTCTTTCTAAGATTTACTCTATAAGGGGGGAACTATTCCCCTAAAAATAGTTCTTTTAAATTAAAATAGGAAGTGCTATCTAAAAAAGTGGGGTTTTCAGACGGTATCACGTGATGAGCAATCCAGGGTGCTCAAGCCGTTTGAAAAGAACATAGAAGAGTTGGAAAAAACGATAATTGATCTGGAGACAGAACTGCGCAAGGTAAATGAAAACATGGTTGCAGCTTCATACCGGGCAGATAAAGAGGCTATTGCCGAGCTTTCACGTAGTATTAAAGAATTGCCGCTGCAGATTGATACGCATTATGCCAAGCTTGATCAGGTATTTCAGGAGCATGAGGTACGGCGCGAGGAATTCATCCGCCGTCTGAATGAACTTACAGAGCAGGAAAGCGATTAAGGATAACAGAGTATACCTGGTATGGGGGTGCAGTTGCCCGCAACAGGATGTTTATTTTTTAATATAAAGGACAATGTTATGAAAACGGAAGAAAAACAAGCAATTAAGCATGAGATCGAGCAGCGAATTGTACAGACAAAGAAAATTATCGAAAGACTGCGCGAGAAAATAAAGCCGGTACCCTTAGATGGTACTATCGGCAGAGTGACCAGAATGGATGCTATTGAGCATAAAAGTATTGCCGAGACGCATCTGAGAGAGGCTGCGGAATCATTGTCCATGCTTGAGCAGGCGCTCGGGAATCTTTACCAAGACAGCTTTGGTGTCTGCGCTAAATGCGCACAAAAGATCCCGCTTGAGCGTATTCTGGCTATTCCTGAGGTGCGTCTATGTGTCAGCTGCGCCTCTGTGCTTTAGCAGAAATCCTGATTTAATGTTTTATATGGCTATTGTCAGGGCAGTCTTCAATAGAGCTATTTAATTGACGAAGTATTATTAGTGAGATACAATAAATATCCGAGTGAAAGATATGGTATTTTAAATGAAACAAAGGAAAAAGGATGGTTGAGATGGAAGAGTTTAATTTTAAAAACAAAAAACACAAGCACAGCAAAAACTTTAAATATGAGAGTACTCCGGATAGGCATCATAGCGGTGAGAATGATGTGGTCTCTATGCTCAGAAAAATGCAGCAGCAGCTGGTTTTTCTGGAGAGGAAGATAGACATGCTGCTCGGACAGTCTCACCCAAGGCCTCCCCGGTTCGAGGGGCATGCACGCCCTGGAGGCCAGACTCGCGAGGAGAGCTTTGGTGAAAGAAGCGTTTATAAAGGTAAAAAGCCCTTTATTCCTAAAGGCCAGGCGCATGACGATAGTTCAGGTGAAAGAAGTTTTTTTAAAGGCAAAAGGCCATTTCCTTCTAAAAGAAGACATCACCCTTAACTATTAAATTTGAGATAGTAGAGATCCCGCTAAAAAGAATAGCCTTAAAGAGGCTTAAAGGAAAACAATAACCCGTAACATCAAAGGAGGAAAGTCATGTCGAAAAGTCATGATACTAAAAAAGATGTAAAAAAGAAACCGGCAAAAACGCTCAAAGAGAAACGCCTTGAGAAAAGAGCGAAAAGAGAACAGCAAATATTCAAAATCTGATCATCTGATCAGTCAGGAATTTTTATAACCCAAAGGATGTTTATGATACAACGCATAATCGAACTGGAAAAAAAAGTGGCGTTTCAGGACCGGGAGATCAAGGATCTGAACACGGCCTTAATGGCGCATCATAAACAGCTTGAGGCCTTGACCAAAAGTCTGGTTTTACTCAAGGACAAGCTTGAAAGCGTCTCTTTGGTAAAAGACATTGAGGACGAGGAGCCTCCGCCGCATTATTGATATGATGAGCCCGGATAGGGAATACCTGATTAAGCTGGTAGAAACGCGTATGCCGTTCGGCAAGTACAAGGGCAGATTGCTCATCGATCTGCCGGAACCTTATATTGTCTGGATGGCCGGCAAGGGCTTCAAGAACGACAGCATGGGCAAAATGCTGCAGACAGTCTACGAGATCAAGCTTAACGGCCTGGGATACCTGCTGGAGCCGCTTAGAAATAAATGAGTGATTTATTTTACGTTTTAAGGAGTATAATAAAAGGCAAAGAGATAAATTACGCTAAGTGCATACAAGTGGTTGAGTTGATAAAATAAAGGAAAGGAGTGCTGTTATGGGATATTACGGCGGTTGTCGCATAATGGATTTCGGTTCCAGGGGGATGTTTATGTGGATAGCGGTACTTATAGTGATCGTTGCGGTTTTTTATGTAATAAACCAGAATTCTAAATCAAAAGATTCAGGGGGAGAGTTGCAAGAGAAACCAATGGACCTTTTGAAAAAGCGTTATGCCAAAGGTGAGATCACCAAGGATGAATTCGATAAAATCAAAAAGGACTTAGAAGCATAAGGCAAGGCCTGAGCCCGGCCCGGCATGAGAAAGAATTTAGTGCACAATGATGTAGTTAGGGAACATGCCCCATGCACGGTAGAAAGGGCGGTTCGTTGTTTGGCCGGGGCTAATCGCTATAATAAGAACACTTAGAGAATGAACAAAATAACATAAAATCCATGGTTAAATAATGTGATGAAAAGTCAATTGCGCTTGTTATAAATGGAATAGGGCTGAAGGATAAAAATCCTTCGGCTTTTTGTTTTTGGGAGCAGGGAAAGAAGGATGCGGAGATTTGAGGGCTTATTATGAAAGGGCTGATGTTGTATTGCAAGACTTGATAATATGTGAGTTATAAAAAAATTGGTGATTCCTCAGAAAGCGGTTAAAATAGTTTTGGGAAAAAACTAAAAATATTAACCCTTTAGAAAAGGAGGAACCACCATGAATTATGTCGGCGTTGATCTTCATAAAGAA
>JAZDHG010000103.1:0-2566 GCA_043806135.1 Candidatus Omnitrophota bacterium | reverse complement strand
AGAAGTAAGCGGATTTGATCCGCATGCCATCTTAGAAGAAAAGCGGTTGATGGATTTAGACAGGGCGACATTGCTTTTATTATCTGCAGCAAAGCTGTGTCTTGATGATGCAGGATTGCAGGTGAATGAAAAAAATACTTACCAGACAGGGGTGGCTGTGGGCACAACGTTTGGGAGTTTACACAGCATTTCAAAATACAATCAAGAATCGATGACAGAAGGGCCCAGATATGCTAATCCCAGTATTTTTCCCAGCACGGTTGGCAATTCACCGGCAAGCAGGATATCGATAAAATTCAAGATCAAGGGCTTTAATGCAACTATCTCAACAGGAATAAGCGCAGGCCTTGACGCGCTTGAATATGCAGCTGATCTGCTTGAATTAGACCGGGGTAAACAAGTCCTTGTCGGTTCGGTAGAAGATCTAAGCCAGCAGACGTTTATGGGTTTGTATAAACTTGATTATTTAAGCGGGCTGCATGGTAGCGAGCCTTGCTCTTGTCCTTTTGATAAAAAAAGAGACGGAATAGTATTTGCTGAAGGCGCTACTGTTTTTATTGTTCAGGATGCAAAAGACGTAAAAGACAAATCAAAAATATACGCACAGATAAGCGGGATAGGTTCTGCTTTTGACCCTGCGCGTTTTTATCGGTATAACCCTAAAGGCGCAGGCATGAAAAGAGCAATGAAGATAGCATTGCAGGAGGCAGGGCTCAAACCTGAAGATATAAATTGTATTTTTGCTAATGCCAACTCCACCCGCGGCGCTGATGCAATTGAAGCATTGGCAATAAAAGATATCTTTGGCGAGCATGCAGGAAAAATTTCGGTAACTGCTGTTAAGTCCATGACAGGTGAGACATACAGCAATTCAGGTACACTTGCCGTAGCAGCGGCATTGGGCGCGATAGAAAAGGGGGAAATATCTCCGGTAATTAATTACAAAAATAAAGATAAAAATTGTGAGCTTAATTTAGTGCTTGATAAATCTAAAAAACAAAAAGTAGCACATGCTATGATAAACACTTTCGGCCCAAACGGTCAAAACACCAGCGTTATTATAAGCAGGTTTAATTCATGAATATAAATACAAATGGAAGAGTAAGAGTGGTAGTTACAGGGCTGGGAGTTATTTCCTCTATCGGCTTTGGCAAGGATGAGTTCTGGAAAAATCTTATTAACGGCAGATCAGGCATTTCAAAAGTTGTTGCTTTTGATACTGTAGACCATTCAACACATTTTGGCGGGGAAGTAAAAAATTTTAATACTGATGATTTCATAAGCAGAAAAAAAGCAAAAGTAATGGGTAGAGCTTCACATTTTGCGATAGCGGCAACTAATTTGGCATTTGAGAATGCAGGACTTGACCCTAAACAGTTAGTTGAAAGAAGAATATCTGTTTTACTTGGAACTACAGGTGGGGAAATACAAAAAATGGAAGAAATGGATTCAATATGGATAGAAAAAGGAGTTGATGCCATAGATAATCTATCGGTAATTCAGTATCCGGTTAGTAATATTTCCGCAAATGTAGCACTTGAGTTTAAAATCAAAGGCAGAAACAGGATGTTTACTACTGCATGCGCCGCAGGCAATTATGCTATAGGCTATGGGTTTGATCTTATGCAATTGGGTAAGGCAGCTATGGTAATAGTTGGTGGTTCTGATGCATTCTCGTATCTTAGTTTTACAGGGTTTAACCAGGTAAGGGCAGTTGCCCCGGAAATGTGCCAGCCTTTTGACAAAAACAGAAAAGGCATGATACCCGGTGAAGGGGCAGGGATACTGATCTTAGAAACACTGGAATCTGCAATAAAAAGAAATGCGGATATTTATGCGGAAATTTTAGGCTATGGTTTGAGCTGTGACGCATATCATATGACCAATCCGCAGGTTGAAGGAGTGAGCGCTTGTATGGATAGCGCATTAAAGCGCAGCGGTATCACTCCGGAAGAGGTAGATTATATAAGCGCTCACGGTACAGGCACGCGTTTTAATGATAGAACAGAAAGCATTTCGATAAATAATATTTTTAAAAACAGAAAAGTGCCGGTTAGTTCTATAAAATCTATGCTTGGCCATACCATGGGCGCGGCATCAGCAATAGAGGCGATATCCTGCTGTATGGCAATCAAGGAGGGAGTTATTCCTCCGACAATAAATTTTGAAACACCGGACCCGGAATGCGATATTGATTGTGTGCCCAATATTGCAAGAAAACAAAAAGTGAATATTGCATTGAACAATGGTTTTGCCTTTGGCGGAAATAATGCCTGTTTAGTAATAAAGAAATTTAAAAACTAACTGAACATTAATTTACAAAGGAGATGATTTATATGGCCAATGCTCAGACAGGGCTTGAAACAGAAATGAAAGAATTGATAGCTGAAGTGAGCGGCAGGGAAGTAGAAGAGATTAAACTGGGTGCAAATTTCTGGGAAGATCTGGGCATTGATTCGATCAAGGCGATTGAGATCACCGTAGCTATTGAAAAAAAATACAAGATCAGGGTAAAGGATGAGCAGGTAGCGGAAATCACTACTGTGGCTAAAGCAATTGAGGTTGT
>JAZDHG010000102.1:0-3147 GCA_043806135.1 Candidatus Omnitrophota bacterium | reverse complement strand
GATCAAGGAGATCTTCTCAAAAGTACTTTAGTCAGTATCCTGAACCAGACATATAAAAATATCGAGATCCTGCTTGTGGTTAATGATTTGAATAATAAACTGCAGGAAGAGATGGGCTTTTATAAGCATAAGATAAATTTTACATTTAATCAAAAGACCTACAGCCGGGCAAGAGTACTTAATGAAAGCCTGAAAATGGCTATAGGCCGCTATTTTGCCGTGCTTGCCGCCGGTGATGTCTGGCAGCCGGGAGCGCTGGCGCAAAAAGTTGAATTTCTTGAAAAAAACAAAAAAGCCTTTGCTGTGTGCAGTGATTTTGATGTTTTTAATAAAACAGGGGTCATAAAGGAATCATTCTTCCAGTTTAAAGATTTCTTTGAAGATAAGCAGGCTGGTGAAGCATTTCTTATGGAGGAAGGGCGCAGCTATTTTATCAATAGCTGTCATAAGCTGTTTTCCATGATGCTTATTCGTAATGAAGCTTATTTGTTTCATGGGCCTTTTGATGAGGGGATGAACGGATACACTGATTTTGATCTTTTCTTTAAGATGATGGGTAATTACAAGTTAGGATGCATTAAAAAGGTGCTTGTAGGTAAATTTTTCGATGCGTATAAGATATCTTATTATCTTAACTATAATATCAAGGAAAGGATATTATATCTTGATTACCTGCTTAACGATTTTGCTATAGGAAAAAGAAAGTATGAAAAAGAGCTGAAATATCAGATCAAAAAGAACTATTTCACCTGGATAACATATCTTATTAAGAATGAAGAGGTGCCTGAGGCGCAAGGCGCTGTTTTTGAATACATGCAAAAGTATAGTGTAACTCCTGGGTTTTTAGGACTTTTGGGCAGATCTTTTTTCTCCCGCAAGAATAAAAATACAAATAGACACTATAACTATTTTAAAATGGACCAATTGCAGGAAGATCTGCTAAAGCTGAACTATTAGGCAAATCTTCAAGTAAAAAGGCAAAAGTAAAAAGTAGAAAAACATAAAATATGGATAAAGATAATAATTTAGAGAAAAGAACTTTTGATTTTGCAGTTAGCGTAGTTAAGCTTTTAAACAGTATAAAATATTCAACAACAAATGATGTCATTAAGTATCAATTAGCCAAAGCCGCTACTTCTGTTGGTGCTAATTATGAGGAGTCCCAAGGGGCTTTTAGTAAGGATGATTTTAAATTTAAAATAAGTATTTGTTTTAAAGAAGCAAAAGAAAGTAATTATTGGCTGCGTATTATAAAGGCAATAGATATATCACACGATAAGAAATTAGATTTTTTGATACAAGAATCATTAGAATTAAAGAAAATATTCGCCAGTATAATGAAAAAACTAAACGATAAGGAAAGTAGTTAAGAGTATTATTAATATTTAAGTTTTTACTTGTAGAAGTGGTTTTTATTTTTTAACGTCACTTTTTACTTTTACCTTTTAACTTTTAACTTGTATACGACAAAGGAGGATACACGTGAACATCTGTGTAGTCGGAGTAGGATATGTGGGCTTAGTTGCCGGTACGTGTTTGGCTGATTTCGGGCATAATGTTGTCTGTGTGGATAACAACAAGCAGAAGATAGATAACTTAAATAAGGGTATCAGCCCTATATATGAATTAGGCCTTGAGGAATTGATCCATAGAAATGTAAAAGAAAAGCGTTTAAGCTTTACTACGGACCTTAAACAGGGAATTCAGTCCTGTTTAGCTGTTTACATAGCAGTAGATACGCCTAATAAAGAAGATGGTACGCCAAATCTGACCAATGTCAAAGCTGTTGCCCAAAAAGTAGCTGAGTGTTTAGATGGTTACAAGGTTGTGATAATGAAAAGCACGGTTCCTGTAGGGACGTGCGCTAAGATTCGTGCTGTTATTGCCGAAAAACTTGATGAGATAAACTCAACTGAGAATTTGGCCAAAGACCATAGCAGTAACGGCTATATGCCGACATTCAGCGTAGTGTCCAACCCGGAATTTTTGCGTGAAGGCTCAGCAATCGAAGATTTTATGCGGCCGAACCGAGTTGTCATCGGATCAGACAGCGACCAGGCGATCGCTATAATGAAAGATATCTACAGGCCATTATATTTACTCGAAACTCCCATGGTTATTACTAATCTTGAAACAGCGGAATTGATAAAATACGCTTCTAATGCTTTTTTAGCCACAAAGATCTCTTTTATTAATGAGATGTCATGTATATGCGAAAAAGTCGGCGCTGATGTAAATATGATCGCCAAAGGGATGGGATTGGATAAGAGGATAGGAACAAAGTTTTTGCATACCGGACCTGGTTATGGCGGGTCATGTTTTCCCAAGGACACGCAGGCTTTAACGACTATAGCAAAAGAAGTTGGCTACGATATAAAGATCGTCAGGTCAGCTATCGAGGTTAATGATTTTCAGAAAAAAAGAATGATCTCAGTTATAAAAGACGCGGTAAAGGATATTTCCGGTAAGACCATCGGTATTCTTGGGCTGGCCTTTAAGCCGAACACTGACGACATGAGAGAAGCAGCTTCGATTACAATAATCGCCGGCTTGCAGAAGCTGGGGGCAAAGATAAAGGCATTTGATCCTGTGTCCATGGATGAAGCCAAAAAGGTGCTTAAAAATGTAAAGTTTTGTGAGAGCGCGTTTGAGGCTGCTAAAGACAGCGATGCTTTAGTTATACTTACAGAATGGAATGAGTTTAGACAGCTGGACTTAGTAAAAATTAAGGAACTGCTAAGGTCGAACATTATAGTAGACACCAGAAACTTATACGACCCGCTAAGGATGAAAAAACTGGGTTTTGAATACACATGTATTGGAAGAGGCAGCTTCTAAAAACAGCGGATAGCGGGAATGCTGTATTGACATTTGTAATTGAGTTTTGAAGTCCGAGTGACGACCGCCTGCCGAAAAGCGGCAAGGCTGGGACGAAGGACGCGAAAAGATTGAGGGATGAAGGACGACAGGACGAGAGACGAAGAAAACAAAAAATGCGTTAAGCGAAAAGCAAAAGATGAAGGATGCGATATGAAAAGGATAAATAGTGTTAGAGAATTAGATGTATATAAGTTAGGATTTAGCACAGCAATGGAAATTTTCCAACTTTCAAAAAAGTTTCCTGTGGAAGAAAGATTTTCACTAACA
>JAZDHG010000101.1:0-10908 GCA_043806135.1 Candidatus Omnitrophota bacterium | reverse complement strand
ATTGTTTCAATCGCATAAAATCAGAATTTTCTCATCTATCTTTCTTTGACCCTACAATTTTATTGATAATCACCTTAGTCAGCCTTATAATACATACCTGTAAATAGTAAGAGGTTATATCCCCGTGATATTTGAGTGAGTTCCAATATATTACTTAGAAGAAGAAAGGAAAAAATATGCCAAGAAAATATCTGATAATGTCCGTGTTTATTCTTTTATCCGTAATTATTACTAGTTATGCTACAGCGGCATCGAAGAAGCAACAAGAAGAGGCTGTCTATACGGCGAATTTTAATTATGCGCAAGATTCTCAAGCAGCGCCCGGTTCCTGCGGCGTAACTTTTGCGGTAGAAAGTGTTAATTATCAATCCAATAGCGGTACGATTTGGCTCACCTGGCCGCAATTCGCCAATTTAGACGCTGCAATGAAACAAGATTTAACCAAGATTTTTACGGCAAAGGGCATTACTCTCCGCGGCCCTTTTGATTCTTATGACTTAATGCCATATCAAGATAAGAAAGCCAGCGACTTATATGCCGTTCCGACGCTGGAATTAACGGTTTTCTGGCAGGAAGGTCCGGATCCATTTACAGTCAGCGGAAAATTCACTCTCGTATTGAAAGAAATTATGACTGGCGAAGCGGTGTGGTCAAAAACCATCCCCTTGATCAGCTTTAGGCTGCAGAAGATCGGCAGTTACCAACAAACAGGAAAAGATGACAGACTCATCAAGGATTTGCTGGAGACAGGAAATAGGAATGATGTGGCTAAGGGAATAGAAAAACAATACCCTGGCCTTATGGCTACCATATCAAAGCTCATTGACCCGGAAGAGATGGGAATAATCAAAAAACAGGCTCAGGAACTTAAGAGCAAAAAGGGATATTAAACGAGGAATTACCTCTCCGAATTACAGAATTTGGTATATATTAAGGTAGTTGATGTATCAAGTGCGATTTGAAGATTAGGGATGTATTCTGTTTTGCGGAAACAGGAATTACTTAGATAGGAGATGTGCTAATGAAGAACGCGAAATGTGTATTTGGCATCATTGTGATCGGTTTTTGTCTTTTATTCATTAACACGCGCATATCAGCCGCAGATTCACCGCAACTTCCCTGGCGCACAACTGTCTGGCCTGCGCTGAGTTCAACGCAGTGGTACTGGTATGAGCCACAGACAAATCTAACAGTCGAGCAGGTTGATGCCATATTTAAGGAAGTGGCCGCTACTAATATACTTCTCATTGACTACCTGGGCCCCGGTCATAATGTGGCTGTAGGGGATGAGGGTGTGGAACCCTATGTCAAATTAGAGATTGAAAAACCGAAGAAGGGGAAAGAGGCGGATAAAGGGTCATTAGAGCCAGAGCAGGTGGCTATCAGAATGGTTATTTACTGGACAAAATTTAAGAGTAAAGGTGATTCATTTTCCGTACCATTAAATATCATTCAGGAAATAAACCTAAAGTATATCTCGGACGCTAATAATAAATGGTGTCTGGGAATGTCTGCCGGCGTTGGTTCAGGTGATTTATATATCTTTTACTTCAAAAATGAAGATTTTGCGCGTAGATTCGGAAATGCCGTCGCTTCCTTCCTCGCGCAAAAAGGCTTCATCCTGAAGTTATCTAAACTCGGATTATCCTATAGCGACCTTACTCCCGCGCAGGCAGAGGCGTTAGGAAAGACAAGGATTGATAATGTTTTAGTGACGCTTGTTGCTATTGACGGGCCTGCAGACAAGGCTAATATTCAGCCCCTGGATGTGATCACCGAGGTCAACGGCGTCAAGGTAAGGAATCTCTCTCATTTCAGTTCACTTATGGAAGGTATTGCTTCCGGCACAAAGATAACGCTTACTTGTCTGCGGCGTACAGAGGTTGTGGAAAAAGACCAAAAACAGTTTGATTGGAAGCCAATTGTGATTGAGGTGACTGCAAAATAACTATAAGAAACAGGTTCTAACCTGCTTTACCCAGCGACGCTAAAAAATAAGACAACCTAAAAAGGTGGTTTTAGGTTTTTTTTAAAAGCGGGATTGAACATAACAGGTTCAGGCTTTAATAAAAATTTAAACTGTCTCAGAAAATACGGATTTTTATTTAGAGTGCTAATTTTTAAAAAATTCTTTATTGCTGGACATTATTGTATAATAACTTGATCGTTGTAATAACAAAAGTATGTTTTTTATAATTATTAAAAAGGAGGAATATAGTGCATACGAGTACTGAGTGGAAGAAAGACAGCGCGTCTTCTTTGAAGGAGCTTTTAGGTAAGTGGTTATGCCTGTTGTATGCACTTGTGTACGCAGGATTCATTTTTATCAATGTGGCCAGCCCTCAGTTTATGGGGATCGACGTTGGCAGCCTCAATGTGGCGATTGTCTATGGTTTTGGTTTGATACTTTTTGCGATGGTACTCGCGTTAATTTACAATCAAGTAAGTACTCACGCCGAAGAATTGCTTAATCCTCCCGAGAATAGAGAGGAGAAATAGTATGAATTATCAAGCATCCCCATGGGCAATTGTGCTCTTTATTTTTTTTGTTCTATCGGTATTAGCGATTTCTTATTATTTCGCCAGCAGGACAAAATCGGCAAAAGGCTTTTTTGCCGCTGGGGGAAACATTCACTGGTCGGTTAATGGCATAGCGTTTGCCGGTGATTATCTTTCTGCTGCGTCGTTTCTGGGTATTTGCGGGATGATTGCCGTAGCCGGGTTTGACGGGTTTCTTTACTCTATAGGGTATCTCTCCGGATGGATTGTCGCGTTATTCGTAGTCGCGGAGCCTATGAAACGGTTGGGGAAATATACTTTTGCCGATGCTTTGGATGCAAAATTCAACTCAAAAGGAATTCAGCTTGCCGCTGCCGTTAGTACGTTACTGGTGTCGATTTTTTACCTTATTCCTCAGATGGTCGGGGCAGGCAGCCTGGTGACTCCGCTGTTAGGTCTACCTCATGAGGCAGGAGTTATCTTAGTTGGCGTGATTGTGATTATCATAGTTGCTACTGCGGGCATGACATCGACTACATACGTTCAGTTCATTAAAGGGACTATGCTGATTATCTTTTCTTTGGTTCTGGTGTTTCTGGTTTTTTCGAGGGGAATTTCAACTAACCCTGATCAGGGCGGAGATGTAGCTTTCCGGGGTTTAAAAACAATACCTGTTACGGCTTTCACTAATGAGCTGTATACCTTGGCGGATAATTCATATACAGTCAAAAAAGTACTCACTTCCGGGGAAGGTGAAAAACAACTGCATTTTGTGATTTTGTTGAAAGATTCCCGTGAGACTATCTGGAAGTATAATCCTAAAACAAACCTTTTAGAAGAAACGCTGTACATTGCAATATTACCTAACAATGTAACTTTGTACAATGGGGCGCCAAAAGAACAGGCACAGTTCTATCAAGTAGGGCATATGAGCTTGATTGATGGAAAAACTGATACCAAAACAGGTACACTTGATTTCTTTTCATTTATAGAAAAGATAAAAAATGGCACTGTAGTAAGATGGAGCAAAATTCTTTTAGTGGATGAAGGAATCAAATATACCATTTATCATCAGAATCCGACACCTGGCAGGGAAATCTTGAAGCCGGGGTTGAAATTCAAAGTTGATTCTGCAAAAGGCGCGACACTTATGGATAAAATCGATTTCGTGTCTTTAATGCTGGCATTATTCTTTGGAACAGCGGCATTACCGCATATTTTAATCCGCTACTATACAGTCCGAAGTCCTGCATGTGCAAGAAAATCGACCATTGTAGCGATTGCCGCGATTGGGCTTTTCTATATTTTGACTTTATACATGGGGCTGGGGGCAATGGTCAATGGCGTAATTGATCTTACTAATGATAATATGTCCGCACCGCTTTTGGCCAGATCATTCGGGATTGCAATATTTGCAGTCATTTCCGCGCTTGCCTTTGCAACGGTCCTTGGGACGGTAAGCGGGTTGATTATTGCCGCCTCGGGTGCGGTAGCTCATGATATTATGGACAGATTTATGGGGAAGAACATGAACGATCATGATAAGGTCAAGGCGGGAAAGATAGCTGCTATTGCGGTAGGAGCGGTTGCCATCATATTGGGAATCATTTTTAAAGGCATGAATGTGTCGTATCTGGTGGGTTGGGCATTTGCAATTGCCGCTTCTGCGAACTTGCCGGCAATCATGATGATACTTTTCTGGAAGAAAACTACTTCAAGAGGGGTAGTTGCCTCTATCGTGGTTGGTTTAGTCTCGGCGCTTGGATTAATCCTGCTTTCCCAAGAGACATATACCAATGTGTACCATATTATTAATGTAAAAGCATTCGTGCCGATAAATAATCCTGCAATTATTTCCGTACCGCTTAGTTTCGCAACATTGATTATAGTTTCGTTATTAACACATTCGAAAAAAACACTTAAACAACATAGCGTAATTTAAATATATAAGAAAGAGGAACCCGGATTTCAAGAGGTTTTTCTCCCTATGGAATATTAGAGGGACGCCACTTCGACTCGCTTCGCTCGCTCAGTGTAAACACTGACTTGCGGGGCGAGTCGTTTTTATGTTGATTAGGATGAGCTGAGTTTACGCTGAGCTTGTCGAAGGGCTCGCTCAGTGTAAACAACTGTGCAGTGGAGCGAGTTGTTTTTTTTAATTAAATTAGATATGCAGACAAGTCGAAGGGCAAGGGAAACTTATTTACAGAGGGTTTTTCTGTTGGGCTGTATTCCCGGGCGGTCTTACGGGGGTTATCTCTCTTTTTAAAAACAATACTTGACATACTATACCCCCCTAGTGTATACTTGAAATGTACTAAAGAAAGGAAGTGAAGATGGCGAAAAAATACCCGAGTCACACAGAAAGTATTGTGGCATTAAAAAGGATAGAAGGCCAGGTGCGAGGAATCCAGAAAATGATTCAAGAGCGCAAGTATTGCGTAGATATCCTTTATCAGATACATGCGGTAATGAGAGCCCTTGCGTCTGTAGAGGACAAAGTTTTGGACAGGCACCTTCAGGGGTGTGTAAGTGAAGCCGTGCGGGGAAGGTCAGGAGTTGAGCGTGCAAAAAAACTTGAAGAGATACTTCAGCTCATCCGGCAGTTCAGGAAATTGTAAGCAGATAGGGTTTTTAAAGAAGATTGAAGGCCGGGTCGCAGGTATTCAGAGGATGATAGAAAAAAAGATATTATTTGGATATTATTACACAATTAAATTCTGTGATAGGAGCGATATTACGGGCTGAAGAGAAGATTTTGCGTAAACACATTGAAGGTTGCGCAATAGACGCATTAAAAGGTAAATCGGAAACAGAAAAGCAAAAAAAGATAGATGAACTCCTGGAACTTGTCGGAAAATTTAGAAGATCATGAAGATTAAAAAAGAGATATTATTGGGTGTATTGCTGATCATATTTATCACTAACGGGTTGAGTTTAGCCAGCGATGATATTTTTGATCAAATTAATAATGGATTAGAGAAAACCAAGATGGCGGAAGAGCATAAGCCTTATCTTGGCAATTTAGTTAATGCCTTGGTTGATTCTAAAAATTATATTCTTTATAAAGAGATCTATCTTTCCGGACGCTATGCCTTTGAGTTAGGGCAGGCTGAGGGTAAAAATTCAGCCGGTTTTATTCTCTTTGGCACTTTTTCCGGGCCTGATGGTCAAATTGGAGACATGAATGTGCAGTTCAGAACGACTTATTATAATGATCAATTTGCTTTTGGGCAGGAAATGAACCGTGAATACACGGAAAAGTCAAATGATTGGGAGGTGGAATTTCATAATGCGTATTTACGACTGCGGGCTTTGCCGCCCATGGTTAATGTTAGAATCGGCCATTTCTACGTTCCTTATGGAATTCAGCCATGGATTGATACTCACGGAACGCTTTTGCAAAGCCCGGCAATGGAATTTAGTGGAATTGACCGGGATTGGGGAGTTGCTCTGGAAGGGCAGAACGATAAATTGGAATATCAGCTTGGACTAACCCGTGGTTCGGGAATGGAATATTTTGAAAGAGAAAATAGTTTTGCTCTGGCCGGAAAGCTTTCCACTCCACGCATTGGAGAGCATCTTAACGATTGGTTGGGAGTTTCGTTTCTAGTTGGCAGGATTTTTGATCCGATGGCAGTGGAAAGATTGCGCAGTTTTGATATGGAAGAAAAAGAAGAAAAATTCATGGGGAATGTTATTAAAAGGTGGCGCGCGGGAATAGACGCTCAGAAAATAGCCGGTCCGGCACGTTTAAGATTTGAAATTTCTTCAGGAGTTGATGCCGGAAAAGAGAACGTGCTAGGAGAGTTTTTAGAAGCAAAATACGCTTTAGGTAAAAGTAACCGCTGGTCTACTTTAGTACAGTTTGAAAATTTAACTCAGGATTTAAACCATTCCCGCCAAGACAGCGATACTACTATACGGTGGGGGCTTATTTACGGGTTTTCAGCTAATTATAATCTTCAGTTTGCGGTTTCCCGCGACCTGGATACTATTTTCGGAAAGGAAGACACCTGGGTAGGGATATTATTTTACGGACAGAAAGGCGGCTTGTTTAGCTGGTAAGCCCAGTTAGAAAGGACGGCGCTTAAAGCGGTCTTCTTGATAAGAAATTAGAATTTTATCGGTGTATTCCCACCAGAAATGGCGGGGCCTTCTAACGGGTAAAGGGGGGTTTTATGGTTAAAAGATTAAGTGTGATTATTATTGCAAGTTTAGTTAGTTTAGTCTTGGTTAAATCAAATGCGTTTTCGCAATCTCAGGTAGTACCTTGCCAACTGACTAACGCGGATCAGGATACTCTGCGCCTTTTCCCGGAAAGGACAAATTACCGCTCGGAATTCATCCGTACCGATGAAACCGGAGATAAACGTAAAATCGGCGGGGAAACACTATATAGGGAATTGGAAAACCGCTTAGGTGATAAATGGGACCCTATCTGGGAAACTAAAGATATTCCTTATGTCTTCTATGAAATACTCAAAGGCCCGGATAGGATAGGCTGGGTTTTTGGGGCTAATCAGGGCTGGCCGGGCGCGGATAATTCGCAGTTGATGTTTGCTTTTAATTTGGATGAAAGGATTAAAGAATTTTATTATCAGAAATTGCCTTCTTTAGAAAAAGAAAAGCTGCAGACAAGCGAGTTCTATTCCCAGTTTATTGGTTTGACTCTGGAACATTTTTATGTGCATGAACAACTGGTGAATTTAGCGGTTAAAGATAAGGATATCTTGGCGCTGGATATGATAAACGCTATACAGAATCCGTCCCAAAAAGAGCATGAAGGTTTTATAAAAACATTACGCGGGATAAAGAAAGTTCTGGTTTATTTGGATGATTTTAAGTTTAATAATAAAATTAAAAAAAGCGAAGTTTTTGAAAAAGTAAAATTTTTTGCGGAAAACAAGGATAAAATTCCCCTTTTGTCTGCGGATGCGCTAAAACTAATTCGTAAATCCTTCCCGGAAGCTTCAAGACTTGTCGCGGATTTTGTTTCTTTAAAAAATAACATAGGCGTTATTGAAGAGCGTTTAGGAGAGAAGCTGGATAATAATACGGAACCTTCGGGGATGGTTTATCCTGTTTATGTGGTTTACAAGAACCTGGTTTACCAAGAGCCGTTTGTGAGGGGAAGTGTTTTGGGCTATGTTATGCCTTTGTCTATAGATACCGCGCAAGTAAGATTTACCGCGGTAGTGGCTGTGGGAGCGCAGGATAAAGAAAAAGGTAAGATTATTTCAGTAGAAGTAAACAATGTTGAGTTTCCTCAGTTTAAGGGGTTGTCACTTGTGCATTTTTATACCAAAGACGTATTATCGAAAACTAATACTATTGACGAGAAATTAGACAAGATCGCACCTTTGGCAGGGCTTGCGGTGAACGGTAAAGACATCTCCGGTTTGTTAATCAAAGCAGTTAGAAAAGGGCTTATTAGCATTGATGAGTTTTATCTGCATAATTTTTTTAAAAAAGATGAAATTATGAATAAAATTGAAGAATATTTGAAGAACCAAAACAAATAGCCGCTAAATAAAAGGAGGTAAAAAGATGAATAAGAAATATTTAATTTCAGGATTGATTGTGATCGGTTTTTTGGCGCTGTATTTAGCAGGCTGCGGCCCTAAGATCGAAAAATTCGGAGAAGCTCCTGATGAAACTCAAGTGAAAACCGCTATTGCTACGCTTCTGGTAAATCCGCAGAATTATCAGGATAAGGAAGTAGTAGTTGAGGGAGTTATTTCCAGCGAGTGCCCTACCGGCGGCTGGATCCGGGTAAATGAAAATTCCGGAGCCTCAATATATGTGGAAATGCACGGCTCTTCGTTTGCTCCTATACCTCAAAGGGTGGGTAAGAAGGTTTTAGTTAAAGGCACAGTTTATCAAAGTGAAGGCTCAGATAAAGAGATTAAGTTGCTTGGAAAAGGCCTAGTGATTAGATAAATGAAAAAAATATTTATTTTTATATTTATGATGTTATTGCTTCTTATCCCGGCAGGTTGTCAGGCAAAAAAGCAAATCCTGACCGTTGGAGATAAGGCCCCGGATTTTACTCTATTGGATTTGGCGGATAACAAAGTTTCTTTTACGGAGTTGTTAAAAGGCAAAGAGATACTTCTGAGCTTTTGGGCAAGCTGGTGCCCGGAATGCCGGCAGGAAATGCCTCAATTGGAAAGATTTTCCAAAATTTATAACAATAAAATTGAGATTATCGGAATAAATGTTGGTGAATCAAAAAATAAGGTTGTCTCTTTTGTTAAATCAGGAGGAATAAATTACAAAATATTGTTAGATAGCCAGAGTGAAGTGTCTGGGCTTTACGGAATTTTCGGGGTGCCGACAAATATCCTGATAAATAAGGATGGCCTTATAAAAAACCTGAACCTGGATGTGAGGCAGATGGAGAGTTATTTAAGGAAAAACAATTAAGTTCGCGAGATTTGATGAAAAAGAGAGGAGTTTAAGATGAGTAAGTATTTGAACTTAGCGTATAAGAATTTACACCGGCGTAAGATTCGTTCATTCCTGACTATTGGGGGCGTGGGTGTAGCAGTAGCAGTTTTAGTCAGCCTTTTGGGTTTTAATGCAGGTTACCAGATTGCTTTGGAGAAAGATGTTTCCGGCATGGGCTATCAGGTTTTAGTCACCGCTAAAGGTTGTCCTTATGAATTAGCTACGGTGGCTTTGGCCGGCACAGGAGCTTTACGTTATCTCACTGACGATACTGTGGCTAAAATAAAACAGGATAAAGAAGTCGCTGAACTAACCCCGATGCTTATGAATCCTTTAATCAAGGAAGACGGCAACGGTTTCTATACCTTTTGGGGTATTGATAAAGATAGCTATATAGCACTACGCCCGATGATGAAAATTGCCTCAGGTAAACATAAAGAAAGGGTTTTGGACCCGGTAACCGGACAGGAAGTTGATAAAGAAATTGACGGGCTAATGGGCAGATGGTTTAACACACATGAAGTCAAACCTGACGAAATTTATCTTAAGAACGGCCGTATAGTTAAAGGTTTGATTGTGGGGGAAGGTGAATATGAAAAGGTTTCCGGAAAGGAACTTGACCCGGTCAGCGGAGAATATATCGAAACGAAAAAGGCTTTTAAAAGCATAAAGATTATGCTTCCTTCCCGGATTTACAATAAAGCTGATGTTTTAAGTGTGACTGGAGTCCTTACTCTAAAAGACGGTACGCAAATAAGAGGCGATGTGAATAAGCCAGGCGTAAACAGTTTTAAAGTTGTTGATAAAGGCGCGCAAGGGGTTGAGCAAGCGAATAATTATTCCAGCGATATGGTATTAAAAGCTGAAGATGAATTTTCTTTAAAAGAGGGCAGTAAAGTAACAGGGATTATTTTAAGCGAGGCGCCGGATAGTTATAATGTCGGTGATATAGAATTGGCGTATCCTAATACCGAAGAAATCACTTCTGATTTAATTGAAACAGATTCAGCAGGTAATCTTAAGATTGTAAACAATAAACCCGATGAGAAATCTGAAACGGAGATTGTGCTCGGTTGGGAAGCTGCGCAAACGGGTTTTGTGCAGGTTGGACAGAAGATGACAATTAAGGTCAAGGAGATGACGAAGGAAAAAGTAAAAGAAAAAATAACCGACCCTGTTAGCGGCGAGGTAAGAGAGATAGAAAAAGAGGTGGAAAAAGCGATATTTAACGCTTATAACTTCAAGGTGGTGGGGATTCTGGAACGCGGCGGGTCTAAAGACGACGGTTCGTATTTTATTCAACTTGAGGATGCGCAGAGAATTTTCCGGAGATATAAAGCGCTTACCGGAATTGGAATCAGGTTAAATGATTTAGCTAGGCTGCCGATGTTTACGGATAGGATATACAACCGTAAAGAACTCGGAGAAACACAGGTGGTCAGTCTGGCGGAGGTTAAAGGCACAATCCTTAATCTGGTTCAAACTGCCAAGATTCTGGTTATGTCAGTTGCTTTTATCGCCATAGTCGTAGCTTTAATCGGGGTTATGAACACGATCCTGATGTCCGTATTTGAGCGGACTCAGGAAATCGGAATTATGAAGGCAATCGGAGCTTCAAGAATGGATATCTTTAAACTTATTTGGCTGGAGACAATTATTATTTGCGCTTTAGGCGGAATAGTAGGAACCTTTATCGCTGTGTTTGGCGGAAGTTTTATTGAAAAGCTTATCCGTTCGGTAATGTCCAAAGCCGGATATGTTCCGGCAGGGCAGATCGTGCATTTTACGCCGCAGATAATTATAGGTTGTTTTATTGGCGCTATTATTTTAGGGGTTTTGTCAGGCATTTGGCCGGCATACCGGGCGGCAAAAATGCGGCCTATAGAAGCTATTAGAAGTGGAGAGTAATAAAATGAAGAATAATGGATGTGTTATAAAAGCAGAAGCATTAAAGAA
>JAZDHG010000100.1:0-16335 GCA_043806135.1 Candidatus Omnitrophota bacterium | reverse complement strand
TTGCGAACGAGGCGTTCTCCCAGCTGAACTATGACCCCAGAAGGTTATTATGTGCTTACTTACCCAGGTTTTCTGATTGCCTTTTATTTATATCGCTTACAGTATTTCTTGCTTTATCCAGTACTGATTTAGGGTTTTTCCGGGCTGCTTGAGTTTCAGTTGAACTTCTTTTTGCAGCAGTATTTGCAGCTAAATAAAAAAGTACGGCAATTATTACAAGCGTTAGCAAAAGCCCGATCAATGATGCAAAGCCCCTCTTTGCCAATCGAAATTTTCTAATTTTCATCTTAAAACTCCTTAGAAATTAATTAAATTAAAAAAATTTATAATTTTAAACTTATTCCGGCCATAAAACCGCGGCGATTATGGTAGCCGATAACCAGCATATTTTTATTGTCCAGTATATGACGCAGCTGTAAAGAGTAAGTTACGTAGTTTTCTTTTTTGGTAGATGTAGCATAAATAGCGCTTGATGATGAGGATTTTTCTAAATGTACCATTTCCTGCTGCGAAAAGCCGCCAGTGCAGGCAAAAAATAGCTTTTCTTTGAGGCGTTTTCCCCACAAACCGTATATTTCAATCTCATCACCATTGTTATTATAGCCAAGATCGCTGTTTAAGGAAGAGCTTGAGCCGCTGACATAATAGGTTTTATCAACATCATTCGTAGCCAGCCAAGTTCCGCCCATTCCAAATATATAGTCTTTTCTCCGCTGCGCTAATTCAAAACTTAAACTTTCACCATCAGCCTCCCCTCCACTTCCGAGCATTAGCCCTAGATAGTTTTGATGATATTTAATAATCTTTTGGCGGTTAAAATCATATACTAGTTCCGAATCCCGCGTGAGCTGATCTGCACTAATATCTTCCATTTCAAACATCAATTCTTTTCCGATCTCCGCCTCTTTGGAATCGGGGAATTTTTCAAAAAGTAAATCAATAAAATTTTTTGCTTTTGCTTTATCACCCACAGCTATATATAATTTTGCTTCATTTATAAATCTGCCGGCACTAAACTCTTTTTCGCTTATTTTATTCTCTAATAAATTTATCTTTTGCTTTAAAACTTTAGTTTGTTTTTTGAGGGCATTGATTTTTTGATCATCAGGTTCACGCCCGCAGCCAGATAATTGCAGTGATAGTAATAGTAATATTAATAGGTTGGTTTTTTTAATCATAAGCATTTGCAATAGATTTAGAGTGATTTTAAATAATTTTGTAGTTTGATAATGAAATAAATTTTACTACTTGACAGGAAATAAGTCAATAACAAAGGGATAGCGCGCCTAGCTACCCCGGATAGTTAATCTAACAGCAGGAATAGGTAAAACTTCAAAATAAAAACTATTCCTCTAGAGATTTTAATTTTTCATAATATTCTTTTAGTTCATAAAATATTTTCTTAGGTCTGCGCTGCGCATCAACAATTCCAAAATATTCTTCATTAGCCACATCATCCGGATGACCGCCGATAAGAACAAAGCCCTGCGTATTATACTCTTCATAAGAGTAGCCCTGATCCGGATCCTCGTACTCAACTGTGCCGCCTAAATTAACATGATAAGAGCCGACTTTCCACAAGCTGTCATTAAACTCATGCACCAGGCCGCCTAAACAAATTTTATCTGCATCGACAGCGGAGAGATTTTTAGTGATATCATCCCATAAAACGATTACAAAGTCTGCCTGCAAATCCTCATCATATACACCGCTGCACTCCACAGCCTGAAATTCATTCACACAGGTGTACTTTTTGGTATTAAATGAATCTGTCCCAAACTCACTAATATACATAGGCTTATCCGATAACTCTTTCCATTGCTGAAAAAGATCACGAAAGCTTCTGTTTCGATAAATATTAAGCCCCCATATGTCTACGGCCGGACACTTTTTGAGGATTGCGGCAATTGTATTCTCTTTCACCTTATCGGTAAATCTATCCCCTAAACAAGAAGACACCGGATGCAGGATATCGATCTCTTTTATTTTTAATGCGGCATTTTGAATAGCTAAAGCAGCCTCAGATACTGTTTTATAACCATAATATTTATTGCGTTCAAGGTTCCATTCATTGCCCAAGGACCACATTAGAATTGCCGGATGGCTTTTATACATATTTACTATTTCAAGATACCTGCTGTTTTCCAGATCTTCCTTTGAGGTGGCTACAGTTATGATCACCATGATCCCATTATAATATAATTCATCCAGTATCCGCAGGTCAGCTTCCCCTTCTAACCCAAAATGCGAATAAACACGTACTGTGTTTACGTTCATATCTTTCATCAGGGGGATATCGGTAGCGTAGTATTCTTTATACTGCCGGGCAAACCAGTAAGCAAAAAGTTCATGTCCTTGGGGAACTCGACCCGGCCAATTAAAAAAGAATCCATAAGCGACATCTTCCTCCGGGGCATACGGATTCAGCCCCTCATGAGGAGCTTTTGTTGCCGCTGCCCAGCTCAAGCCTTTAATTATATAAGGGCGAGCATCAGCCAAAACGCCATCTTCCTGCCGCAGTGCGACCATAAGCCTGTTCCCTGTAATAGTAATTTCACTCGCAATCCGCGGAACCTCGGCAAAAACTTTTACACAAATAATAACGCCGAATACTAAAACTATTAATATACAGGGCCAGACGAACCTGTATCTTTCACGATGATTTAATTTATCCATTTTATTTAAAATATACCTCATGAAACCTGACACTTAGCTACTGCGGTGAACTCCATTCAAGGACACTTCCACTCATTTTAGTATTTGTGCTAAAATCAGGTTCTTTCTTGTTTAGGGTGGCAGAAAGAACCTGATTTCACAGATTAAAAATGATCCTACAGATTCATGGGCCATTCTCGTTTCTATCTAACCACTTCACTCTTATTGTCTTACCAAAATTCTTCCACCATAAATAAGAATGGCCATAAAATTAAGTACACCAATGTGATAGATAAATGATACTTCTTTGTTATTTGTTAGTCAATGAAAAAGGGATAGCGTGATCAGCTATCCCTAATAAAATAAAAAACATTATTGATTTTTTTGCTGTTAAAATACACAGAGTTTAGTTATTTTGCAAATCACTTCTTTTTTGAGCTGCAAAGCCGATAATAAAGTACAGGCCGCAGCAAAGATTATTAAGTATCATTCCAGCAATGCGTAGTAAGTTCTTCTTACGAAATAACGAGTTGATGTTAAATTCGTCAGAGAAAATAATTTTTCTTTTTTTAAAAATAATAAATAAAAAATAGGAGAATATGGTAGCCGCATAAAAAAAAGCAATAAAAGGATTGATCAAAGTAAATAAGCTGCCCAATAGAAAATATATTATAAATACTCCAGCCATGCTGCAAGATGTCTTGAAAAAATTACCATTAGTCATCTTTGTATATAAGCCTAGCCCAAATGCATAATCAGCGGTTTGTGTCAAATATTTATCTTTATAGGATTCATCTGGAACCTGTTCGATATTTAAAAGATCGATTTCGTTTAGTTCAATACCTGCTTCAAACTTGTCATTTATGTCTTGTTCATTGATTTTAGTCCATACTACTCTTCCAGTTGCCCATAGCGGCATATTATACTTAGGCAGATTAACCTCAACCAGTAAATTGCTGCCAAGTTCAACTGATTTATTTAATGAGGCTCTAAAACCCTTTCGACTATAATTGTTTACAGACATGGACCCAAATAAGTCTCTATCCCTAGTTAAAAAGTTGCCTTTTCCTTCAGTCAATAAACGTCTCCATAATCTTTTATTTTCCATATATATCCTTTATTTTATCATCTCCGAAAACCAGTTTTACTATGCTGTTGCTCAATTCTGGAATTTCAGTGCTTTCTGTTTTTCCTATGCCCCCGGACGTTTCAACAACATCAAAAATTTCCTCTAAAGCAGTTAACTTTAGAGCAACCTTTTCAATTCCAGCTTCAGCCAAAGACCGTAAACCATTATTTTTTGCAACACGATATATAACATCTTCTGGAGCTCTTCGGGCAATGAGCTCTTTAATTTTATTATTGACCCGCAAAATTTCGAATATTGCAGTTCTGCCCAGATAGCCGGTATGGTTACATTCTTTGCAGCCTTTTCCCATATTAAAAGTCTTAATGTGGAATTGATCTATATAAGTTTTAAATTTATCAATAATATGCCGCTCTGGTTTATGTTCTGCGATACAGTCCGGACAAATCATTTTGATAAGCCGCTGAGCAATGATCAAGGATAAAGTTGACCCAATTAGATATGGCTCAAGGCCGATATCGAATAACCTTGTGAGCGTTGCTGCGGCACTGTTGGTATGTAAAGTAGACAAAACTAAATGTCCGGTTAAGGAAGCTCGAAAGGCAATATCTGCTGTCTCTCGATCTCTTATCTCACCGACAAGAATAACATTAGGGTCTTGTCTCAAGATTGATCTAAGTCCGGTACTAAAGGTAATATTTTTGAGCGGGTTAACCTGGATTTGATTTAGCCCTTCCATAAGGTATTCAATAGGATCTTCTATGGTTACAATATGTTTATTCGTATGAGTACGCAAGAAATTAAGCGCAGCGTATAAGGTTGAAGTCTTACCGGAACCTGTTGGCCCGGTGGTCAGAATAATACCCTGAGGCTGACAAACAGCATCTATAATTATATTTATTTCCTGCTCGATCAAACCAATCTTAGACAATTCTATCTTAGCCTCGCTTTTATCGAGTAAGCGCATAGATATTTTTTCACCATAAAACGTTGGTATTGTTGCAATTCTTATGTCTATCTTCTTGCCTGTGACAAATATGCTCGCTCTTCCATCCTGTGATGCCCTGGTCTCAGCGATATTGAGACAAGTCACGATTTTTATTCGCGCAGCTAAGCTTGCGCGTAACTCCTTAGGCACCTTTAAAATGCTCTTTAATGTTCCATCGATACGAAAACGAATATCTACAAAGCGTTCCTGAGGATCAATATGAACATCTGTTGCCCGCATTCTCACTGCCTCACCAAGAATCACGTTAACCAGCTTAACGACCTGTGACTCATTTTCCTTGTCAATTGCAATATTAATTATCTGTCCTTCTTGTTCCGATGTTGTCTTGTTTTCACTTAGTGTTTTATCATTTGTCTGAGTATTCATTTCTCTTATAATACTGTCTATATCGGACTCATCTTTAGAATAGTGCTTTTCGATCAAGCAGTTTAGCTCAGTTTTTGTACTAACCAGAGGCTTGACAGGCATGTTTACAACATTTCTCACTATATCTCGAGTGGCCAAGTCTAATGGATTGGCCATAGCCAGAAAAAAACAACCATCTTGTATGCATACCGGGAAAATATTATATTTTTTAACAAAATCACAAGGCATAAATTTTGTAACTTCCAGGCTGATCCTCTCATCCTGAGGATCAAAAGCAGGAATCATAAGGAACTCGGATAAGACCGCTTTTAGCTCCCCTTCAGAAAGAAACCCAAGTTCAGTGATTAAATCAGAGAAAAACCTTCCTGTACTTTTTTGCAACCCTTTTATTACAGAAAGCTGTTCCTCATTAATATTTTTTTTGTCTAGTAATCTTTTTATTAGACTTTCCATAAGATTTTAAATTAATTGAATATGATTCCTAAAAAACTCATTGAAGTATATCATAAGTATTAAAGTTACGCAAGCAGGACTCAGCGAAGATAACATATGTATTTTTAACTAGTTACGTTTAAAATAAAAAATATTCTAAAGTGAAATAAATAATCCTAAGAAAAGTATATGCGAAATGGGCTATGACCCCTTATAACTTTCCCTCTGTACTTGGGGTATATAGGAGTTATGCCACCAAAAAGAACAGTGTAGTTGCTAATGTTTCATATAATAAAAACAGGTACAACTAGTGTCTGTCCACTAAAATTTCAAATCCAAAGAGTATAATTATTTAATAAACAGACGTTCAAATAAGGAAACGGGCCTGATAAGAATCCGTTTTATTAAACAGCTCAAACATATTCCCTGAAAAAACATAACACTTTGCTTAGCCTTTACGCAAAACCGGCAAAAACTATCATAATATCTTCTTCCATACTTTTTCATGATTTATTTTCTTTCTATCTGAAATCAGTTAATCGTTTAAAGGTTCAAATTTTAACTGGCTATGTGACTGGTTAGCTAGTTTAATCTAAGAGCATCAAGCAGTTAGTCTGATTTTTAAAAGCAAGGATGCTTAAAATGAATTTTTGTGAAATGTTATATGTGTATTGTAGTTGTCTTTTCTGAAAAATATTGAGATGCCGTTCAGGCTGATGACAAGCAACAGTATACCGAATAATCCTAATGCCCAGATAACTTCAATTCCCATCTTGTACCTCCTCAATAATATTTGTCACCTGTGACCTTAAAACGCCATTGTGTAATCAAAATAAAAAGATGCAACCACATCCGTGATTGCATCTTCATTCCATTGAAGCGTTAACAGTTAAAATTTACACCATTTCCGCTGAATTGTCAACTAAATTTAAAACTACTGCTGGAATTCGAAAACTTGATCAGTAGCGCTATCGAGGGCGTAAACACTACCGCTTCCGTTAACTGAAATAGCGGAGATTGGCTTAATCTGTACTTTTATTAAGTCAGTGCTAATGACTGTTCCCACCAAAGTGCCATTATCCTGAAATTTATAAATGTTACTATCGTTTGCATCAGCTATATATATGTATCCCAGACCATCAACGGCAATATCCACAGGATCCAAAAAATCCTTGTCTGCTTTCTTGAAACTGGAGATCAATTCCCCTGTTTCAGAATTAAATTTAAAGACTTCTTTAAGATTAACATCTAGAACGAAAACTTCTCCTTTGCTGTTAATGGCAATATGTTTGGGCTTTTTGAACTGGCCTTTGATTTGTTTGCGTTTCTTTATCAGCTTTTGTCCAAATGACATTAAGTGATTTCCTTTTGAGTCGAATTTTTTTACCGTGTATTCTTTGTCCTCAAGTATATAAATATTGGACTGGCTGTCCACACAGATATCTATAGGAGATTTGAACATAGTTTTTGAGCCAAAAGTTGTGATAATCTCCCCGTTTTGCGAGAATTTGTGCACCTTAAATGTTTTGGAGTCAAGAACATACGCATTAGCTTCGAAATCAATCACTACTTTGCTGGGAGCCTTAAATTCACTTTTTAAAGAAACCTGCTTTAGAACGCGCCCAAATTTGTCGAATTCCTGATATTCTCCGCTTCGAGCATCAAGGATATAAAGGTTATCGGAATCATTTACTGCAAACGAGCTCACTTTTGTTATTTGAGAGTTCTTTAGCTTAAAAATAAATTCTGTAACAGGGGAGAATTTTTGAAAATTAAAGTTAGCGCCGTCAGCAATGTAAATATTTGCTTCGCTGTCAATAGCTATTCCAGTGGGATCACTCAGCTTGCCTTGCCCGCTCCCCCTAACGCCGTAACTTTGTTTAATTTTTCCTAAAGCGAGATCATATTCAACTGCTGAGCATAATTGTGCATCTAAAATATACGCTTTGTTAAAAGCTACAACCATATCTGTTGGCTCAAAAATGTTAGAAATAAGCTCTCTTTTCCTTATACGTAGATCACTGCTGAATGTATGTAGATACTTTGTTCCCTGATCAAGCACATAAATATTATCGTATTCATCTGTAGCTATGGCGATAGGATCCGGGATCTGGGTATTACTTATATCAAAATTCCCGAAACTAGCCCAGAATTCATTATCCTTGTTAAAGGCAATCACATTGGAGATGCCTGCATCCAGTATGAATACATCCTGATTCGTGCTTACAGCTATATCAATTGGTTTTACCAGCGGTTTTTGTGACTCCTGCGAGCCGTAATCATTTATAAAGTTTCCGTTTTTGTCGAATTTAGATGCCTTTTGAAGTCCGGAATCAAGCACATAGATATTATCATCAGCATCTATAGTAAGATTGGTGGGCGTTCGCATTATCTCCAGGTCGTGTTTGTTTTTCCGTTCAACTGTAATTAATAGCTCACCGGACATGCTGTATTTCTCAAGCAGTATTTTTTGGGAATTTAAAAGCCAGATATCACCGTTTGAATCAATAGCGATATCCTTACTAAGAGATGATGCGTCACTTTTCTCAAGGCGAAAGCTTTGCATACGCTTAAATTCATAAGGCGAATTATCAGTAATTCTTTTATATCTATCCAATTCTTCTTTTGCCACTTGAGCATAGGTGCTTTGCGGAAATTCAATTAGTACTTTTTTGTAAAGCTCTATGGCTGCTTCCTGGCTGTTTCTTGATGCTTTTTTTGCTTCTAAAAAAGATCCCAGAGCTTTTTTGTCTGCTTCCCGCTGCTTTAATATCTCTTCATAACCTGTGCCCGGGACACTGACAACTTTGTCTGTTACCATTATATAATCGGTGGGTTCAAAATGAATAATTCTACATTGTGCTTTTTTTTCATTTACTTCGGTCACTTTAAGTGTTGCAATATAATGCTCACCGATTAGGATAGATTCGCTTTCTTCAAGCAATTCAATGCGTTTTTCCCTCCGAAACACCTTGAATTCCATGTCTTGAGTGACGTAAAAATTTTTGCCAAGGTTAATAATAACTTGACCATTAGTTATTGACTCGATTAATCCGATTTTTTCCTTTTCCATCTTGCTTTTATAAATGAGGTGCTTTGATTGCAGAGCGTTAAGTGCTCCATTATCTTCAAGATGGTTTGTGTCCTGGGGGGATTCTTGGCAATATCCGGCTGCAGTATAAAACACAAAAAGCAGGCAGGCTAACACGTAAAGTAATTTTTTTGACATGACTTTCTCTCCATTTGGTGATAATTATCGAATAAATAAGTTATGAATAATCATACTCCAATTAAAATCTTCAGTCAATAAAAAAGGGATTATTTTTTGGAGCATCTTTTTCTTTGAAAATCAAGTGTATAACAGCATATTTTTCAGCATGTTTTTAGAATAAATGACATATACTGATGACGCATTGAATTGAAGGGTGTTTAATGTTTTTAATCGTTGTCCAAATTGTCTAAATCAACTCATTGAGAACATAAATTTAAGAATAAAAACCGCTTTTTTTATAAAAGCACTTCCTGGTTTAAATGAATTCCAGTTATTTCCAGTCACAAATAAATTTACATTCTTTATTTATAATATCAGCCGCCAGCAAATTGTCCGGATCAATTTCGAGCGCTTTATCGAGAAATTTCTTGGCCTTAGCTGAATCTCCTTGAAAGGTGTATACTTGTGAAAGACGCACATACCCATCAGCAAATAAGGGATCGATCTGTAAAGCATGTTTAAGATAGCCTTTGGCCTTATTAAGGTCTTGGCCTTTTCCTTCAGGTCTCAAAAGATAATAGCAGCCAAAGCCGAAATATACAGCGACGTTTGTAGGATCCAATTGCTGTGCTATTTTCAAATGCCTGAATACAGCAGGACCGTTTGCAACCTTTGAAAGCGGACCTCCTTGATATGCGAGCATCCCCTTACCGCCAGCATAAAGACAATGTGCTCTAACATGAGTTGTTAGATCAGTATTTTTGAGCCCCTGATTTATAACGGTTCCCATGAGATTCACCACTTCTTCAAAATCAGTTTCCATGTATTTAATATAAGCCAGGCTGATATAAGCCGGAAAAAAATCAGGATTTTTTTGAATGATATTTGTAAGGGCATCTTTGGCGATATCATATTTATATATCCTTCTTTGAAACTCGGCAATCCCCCACCTTGCTTCAAGTGAAGAGGGGTCGAGTCCCAGAATCCGCAGGAATTTTTCCTTTGCCTGGGTGTCGTCATGATTGTTAAAGTAAGCAATGGCAAGAATATACAGGCTATCGATATGTCCGGCTTCTTCGTTTGCCTGTGCAATTGCCTGTTCAAGGGGAAGATTATTTGCTTTCTCATGCATTGTTTTCCAATCCAGCGCAAAACAGAAAGTTTGCAGGCATAGGCATAAAATTACTAAAATTGAACCTAAAAAATAAATCTTCTTCAAATTTCGCCTCGTTTCTATTGAAAATATAGTTTAAATTTTCAAGTTGAAAAAGTCAACCAAAATCATACTGATTGACAGCATAATTTATTTAGAATAATATATTCAGGAAGGATTGCTTAACTATCAGAAAAGGATGCTGTTGTGAAAACAAAAAAACTTTTTGAAGAGATTGTAAAAAGGGATATCTCAGACCTTCATTTATGTGTAGGGTTACCTCCTATGATGCGGCTGGCCTCCAGCATGGAACCTATAGAAAGTACTGTTTTAACAGAGAAAGATATCAAGGCTATTCTGCTTGAAATAATGCCGGAAGAAAGGCTGCTTTGCCTGAAGGAGGGAAAAGAAATTGATATTGGTCTTACTTTAGACGGGGGGGGAAGATTCAGGATCAATGTATATAAGGACAGAAATGGATTATGCGTGGCTTTCCGGTTGGTTCCTCAAAACATAAAACCACTGGAATCTCTCGGTCTTCCGGCTGCGGTTAGGCAAGCCTGTGAAATACAAAGAGGTCTTATTCTTGTTACCGGACCAACTGGAAGCGGAAAATCTACAACGCTTGCTTCAATAATCAACAGAATTAATATGGAAAGAAGTGCGCATATCATTACACTTGAAGACCCTATAGAATATATACATGAGCATAAGCGTTGTATAATAAATCAACGTGAGATTGGCACAGATACGGTAAGTTTTGCAGCTGGACTACGTGCTGCTTTAAGAGAAGATCCGGATATTATCCTTGTAGGTGAAATGAGAGATTTAGAGACGATTTCCAATGCAGTAACTGCGGCTGAGACCGGTCACCTTGTGTTTGCTACCCTGCATACGCGTAATGCCGCGCAGTCTGTAAGCCGTATTATTGATGTTTTCCCTGCTGAACAGCAGGCCCAGATCAGAGTGCAATTTGCTGAGGCTATGGCATTAGTGGTTTCTCAGATGCTTATTCCCTCACGTGACGGTTTAAGCAGGCATCTTGCCACAGAGGTTCTGGTCAACAATACGGCGATTAAGAATCTTATTCGTGAAAATAAAACCTTTCAGGTGAAAAATATTGTAGAGGCCGGAGGCAAAGAAGGAATGCAGACCATGGATCAGTCTTTGAAGTTTTTGATGGAAAGCAATAAAATCGATCAGCGTACTGCCAGGAAGTACGCTTTTGAAAAGCATTATTTTGCCTGAAATAAAAGTTTACTGCCAACTCTCATTTTCTGCTGTCTTTTACAAAGTTGCTTCCCTCAGTTGCTTTGGCGAGTTTCTTTAATTCAGCACCGATTTCCCCTATTTCCACAACATGATTTATAGCGCGGTATTCGTTTGTTACAATACCTATGGAAACGGAAAGCAGTTTAACCTCTATTTGATTTCCTTGCCTGTCTTTGGCAATTGTATACCCGCGTCCCCGGTCTTCCTGATTGTAAAAAGAAGGGGCTATTTTGTCAAAAATATCGATGATCTTATTGCAGATTATTTCAGATTTGTCTATTGTGGTCAGAAAAACGAAATCGTCTCCGCCTATATGCCCGACAAAATCGTCTCTGTTGCCAAGCTCATGGACAGAATTTAAAATAATACGTGCCGTTTCACGAATAACTTCATCGCCGTGCTCAAATCCGTAGGTGTCATTAAATGACTTGAATTTATCCAGATCTACGTAGCAAATGGCAAAGGGCGTATTGCTTTTAATTGCCGCATCAAACTCGTTCATTATCGTAACGTTGCCCGGCAGCCGGCTAAGAGGATTAGCATCAAGGTCCCGCGTGCTGCGCCGGACGATCATTTTTATTCGTGCGACAAGCTCCTGGGGATCAAAAGGCTTTACCAGGTAATCATCAGCTCCAGCATTTATACCTTTTATTTTATCTTGGGTCTCACCTTTTCCGGTCAACATGATGATCGGCATATGGCGCAGTAATATATCCTTTTTAAGAATTTGACAAACCTCATGTCCGTCCATCTTCGGCATTTTATAATCAAGGATAACAAGATCAGGTGATGTTTTATGCACTTTTTCAAGTCCTTCTACACCGTCTTTGGCCTCATAAACTTCAAATCCCTCACATTCAAGTGTAATCTTTAGAACATCTCTAATATCGGGTTCATCGTCGATTATCAGAATTTTCTGTTTTACCATTGTGCTCCTCTATCCCGTTAATTCATTTTTATTTGTGTATCCGCAATCTGTTCAATGGATAAAGTGAAATGGAAGATTGTTCCCTTGCCGACTTCACTGGTAACCCAGATATCACCCTTATGAGCCTCAATGATCTTCTTAACAAGAGACAACCCCAGACCTGTACCTTTTTTTTCAGCGTTTATGGCATTATCAACGCGGTAGAACTCGTCAAACAGACGTGGGATATCAGCTTCGCTTATTCCGATACCGGAGTCAGCTATTTCTACATTAATGAATTTTTCTCCTGGGTTGACCCGTATTGATATTGTGCCTTTTTCAGGGGTGAATTTCATGGCGTTTCCGATCAGATTTATAAATACACGCGATATCTGGCTGGGGTCCATCCAGACCATAATTTCTTCCTTAGGTATTTCAAGCTGAAGACTGATATTCTTTTCATCAGTTTGCGGGAAGAACAAGTCTGCAATACTCCTAATGATCTCATTAAGAGCGGAATGCTTAATGCTCATGCCGATCTTGCCGGACTCAATACGGGCAATATCCAAAAGGTCATTTACCAGTTTAATCAATTCATCACTGTGAATATTGATTTTATTGAGCTTTTCAGCCTGTACGGTGCTTACATCTCCTAATCGCCCAGCGCTTAAAATAGCCGCATATCCTTTGATTGATGTCAGAGGAGTGCGTAATTCATGCGATACGGCAGAGACAAAGTCGGATTTCATCTTATTAAGTTTTATAAGCTGCTTGTTTGCTTCGGCCAATTCTTTTGTACGTTCCTGCACACGGATTTCCAACTGATTATGAGAACGCTTTAACTGGGCGTAAAGCTGTGCATTGTCAAGGGCAATGCCGAACTGGTTGGAAAGTATAAAAAGAGAATCTATATCCCCCTCAGATACATAATTATAACTCGTCTGGTTGCCGACGAAAATATAACCCTCAACAGACTCTTTTATTACCATCGGCACAATAACAAAAGAGGATACTTCAAACAGCCCTAGCCAGGCTTTTTGTTCTTCTGTGGAAGATTCCTCGCTTTTAACCCAGACAGAAGAACCTCTTTCTAAAACATTTTTCAGGAATTCCTTTTCAATGTTCGCTTGTTTGATCTTGTCGATCAACAGCGAAGAAAAACCAATAGCTGCTTTGCATTCCAGTGTTTGGGTATCTTTGTTTCTTAAAAATATTATGGTTTTTTCAAACCCGAGCTTAAGTATAAGCGGTTCAGTAATCTGAGAAAAAAGGTTTTCGGTCTCCAGAGTTGAACTAATGAGTTTTCCAAGCTCGTGCAGTGTGTATAGCCCGTTTATCTTTTTGTCCAGCTGCTCCTGAGTGCGGTTTAATTCTAAGTCAGTACGAATAATGATTTTTGCCTGTTCATCAAGCTCGCCGTATGCATTTCGCAGTTTGTCTAAGGCGTGCTGCATTTTATCTATCTGCTCGCGTTCTTCACGGGATATTTCGGCAAGATAAGCAAGTAAAACAAGCAGGATGAAACCGCCCATAAGTTTTGCGACCATGTTGTTAACAATGACCACAACACTCAATACTGCAGCTCCGATTATGAGTATCAGCCATATATTGATCTTCATTCTATGCTATTCTCCGATTGCGAACACTACAATAGTTTCATTATGAAAAAATGTTTGACCAAGATTTATCGTCGCACCCAGCGGGGCCTGTTCTCCATATGTATAAAAACCAATCACTGGGGTGTCTTTTCCGAATATACTTCTTATAACCGCTATTTCTTCTTCACTTTTTCGGCCAAACAGTCTTTCTCGTGATACGGAATCAAATACAAACACCAGGTCAGCTTTTTGCTTTCTGAGGCCGCTAAGAGCTATTTCCGCGGCTTTTTTAGCCGCTTTCAAGGCGGTTTCCTTTGAGCCCATCATTACTCGGATTTCAGACCCGCAGGGAACTTCACCCGCACAGATCAATGAGCCTTCCTTGTCAACACGCAGTGCGTTACGTATTATACATTCTTCCTCTTGCGGGATCGACATGCCCAGAGGATACATTACAGACATTCTGGCCATGGGCTCATTCTTTAGATCGGCAACCCTTTTGCCGAAATAATCCTCATAAATTCTCGCGGCAGGTTTACCGTCGAGCTTTTTAATTATATTATGATCAGCTTCGGTTACAATTCTTGGCTTGCCTAGCGGATACCAGCCGTGCCTTGCTCCTATGCCTACACTTATGTCTCCAGAGAAAAGAATGCCTCCGACACTATTAGTATACACATTCTCTTCAAAGTACTGAAAAGTTTTTTGAAAAAGGAAATCATCAGCCGCTGAGCCGCCGACTATCGGGAAACTGGTGCCGAGCACCTCCTGTATACCTCTGATGATCTCGACCCCGTTACCGTTTAGCCCGTCAGGAAGCATCATAAAAGCATGACGAATTGCCCCTTTTCTTGTTTTTAATACTGTATCGCGGGCTACTTCCTGTCCAGCTCCGCGTGAGTTTTTACTCACATTTTTACCTATCCCAAACGCAGCATGCAAACTATTCGATTTTATGGTTAAGATAATGACAGACTTTTTTGCAGGGCCTGCATTGGTTATTTCTCCCGCGGTTGTGCAGCCTATGAGCGGTGCGTTTGGTAAGACGCTTTTTATGCCGCGCACCAGCTGTACATGATCAAAACGCGAAGACGCGAAGCAAAAAACAAAATCAGGATCATTACTTCCCAATTTTTCTATTGCATTAACCGCAGCCAATGATCCGGCTGCAAAAGATTCAAACTCCTTACTTGTGCCTACCCCAACCGCTATCGTCATATCTTATTAGTTTATAACCACTCAGGTAAAAAGTCAACAAGGCTTGATAAGAATTATGAAAAAATTGGTTCTTTCTTATTTAAGTTGAACGAAAGAACCTGATTACACAGATTAAAAGCCTGATTACACTGATTTACCCTGTTAGAGAAAGCCACCGTTGGCGCAAACCGTTAGAGGACAAAGTTCTCTAACAGGGTATACTAATAGAAATTTATTGGTTTATGCCTATAGCTGAATGGGTTAAGCTGGCAGTGGATGAAGAGGTGTTTGTGTCCCAGTTAACAGTGATCGTCAGGTGCTTCAATATATCACTTGTATTATCGACAGTGAATTCCCAAAAATACTCTTTTTTATCTAAAATAACTTTACCAGGCAGGATGCGCTCTCCCGAATAAAGCTGATTATAAATATTGTCGATCAACAAATAGGCCAAGCGGTTATTCTTTATTTGCTGGTTGCTTTTCGTGATCATGGAAAGAGATTGGACCAAGAAAAGAATTCCTGCTGAAAGCAGCAATAGTGATACAAGTATTTCGATCAGAATAAATCCATTATTCTTTTTTGTTCTTGCCCTCATATATACTCCAAAAGTATCTCTCCGCTCAGCGTTGTCGATAACTTTGCCGTAGTGTCTTTATTGTTGGTTATAAAAAATTCAGCTGAAGATACCGCCCCGGTTTGTTTGAAAACTATTTCCTGCTTTTCTGTCGTATTGGCAGGAGAAAAAAAAGACATGCTCTTGGGAAGAGTGCGGGTCCTGAGCAAAGAATCTTTTGCTGTCAAAAATTCATCAGGATTTTTATGGGAACTTTGCAGGACCGAATATGAGTTTTGAGCAAAATCTATTACTAACTTATATGTTTTGTTCTCAGAAATTGAGGTTCTTTTCAGAAATTCGCACATTGACTTGAGCTGAGAAGCCTTGCTTCTTAGGTGAAAGTTCCCTGCTGTCTTGGACAACATAGGTATACTGAGGGAAAAAAACACGCTGATTATGACTATAACGCACAGAACCTCTATTAAAGTAAACCCCGTTAGAGATAGGTTGTTTCTTGGCAGCCGTAACCTGCAACTTTTAAGTGGAAAAAGTTTCTTTTTATTTTTCAGGCCGGCCGATATAAGTTTATTCTCCTCTTTTGCATCTCTAAACGGGGTAAACCCCGTTAGAGAACAAAGTTCTTTTTCTCTGTTAAAAAAAAACTTTCTCACAGGGCAAGCTGCATATGCTGAGGGTGGCTTTAAACCAATGTCAACTTTATAAGGTATTCCACCACCGACTTCGTCGGTGGCTTTCTCTAACGGGGTAAACCCCGTTAGAGATAGGTTGTTTCTTGGCAGCCGTAACCTGCAACTTTTAAGTGGAAAAAGTTTCTTTTTATTTTTCAGGCCGGCCGATATAAGTTTATTCTCCTCTTTTGCATCTCTAA
>JAZDHG010000099.1:0-3200 GCA_043806135.1 Candidatus Omnitrophota bacterium | reverse complement strand
AGCTGCTGCTTAGGCTTAACTACCACTCTTTTTATCTTATAACCCGGTCCCACTTCCAAAACCGTATAATTACCCCATGGCCTGTAGACAGTTGTATGAAATTTTGTCAGCTCGGACTTATCCTCTTTCAACTTATTAACCACAGTTTTTACATCCTGCGACCGGTCCTTATCCGAGATCAGCAATGCATCAGGTGTATCGATAATAATAAGATTATTAAGCCCTACAGCAGCGACAAACCTTTTTTCCGCTTTAATAAAGGTCTGCTTTGTATCCACACCGTATACATCACCTGAGAATACATTGCCGTTTTTATCTTTCTTAGATATTTCATGCACCATATGCCAGCATCCCACATCACACCACTGGAAATCCGCTTTTATAACTGCGCGTTTTTTTGCTTTTTCCATTACCGCATAGTCTATTGATATTGCGGGAAAGCGGCGGAAAGACCTGGCCTCAAACTTGATCCTGCCATCTTTCTCATCTCTGTTTTTCCAGACCTGCAGGCTTGTTTTCCACACATCTTTGGAAAATCTTTCTAAACTTTCCGCCATAACCGCGGTATCAAATATAAACATCCCGCTGTTCCACAAATATTTACCGCTTTTAACGTATTTTTTAGCCACTTTCTGGGTAGGCTTTTCCTTAAACTGGCTAACTTCATAAACATCTTTTTTTAATCTTTTGCCGGTATTGATATATCCATAGCCGGTTTCCGCATATGTAGGAACAATTCCAAAAGTAACGATATCCCCTTGAGAGGCTATTTCAGCGCCTGTTTTTAAAAGCTGCTCAAATCTCTTCTGTTTCTTTATTACATGATCAGCAGCCAGGGTGACCATAATAACATCTTCACCGAACCTTTCCCGTGCTGCATGCACAGCCAGGGCAATAGCCGGTGCCGTATTACAGCTTTTGGGTTCTAATATCAGCCACGGCTTACATTTTAATGATAAGCCTTCCCATTGTTCTTTTATGGAAAAGTAAAGATCCTCTCCTGTACCGATGAGGATATTTCCCGGGCTGGTTATTTTCAAAACCCTGCTTATCGACTGCTGCAGCAGGGAACTGTCCCCCAAAAGCGTGTGCAGCTGTTTGGGAAAATTAGCCCGGCTCATCGGCCAAAGCCGCATCCCCTGCCCGCCGGCCATAATATAATAAACTACTTTTTTCATCATATAAAACCTTTCCTTTGGCATTCCATTAAAATTGCATCATACTCAAAAATTGTGCCACAAATTTTATACTTTGAGGAAAATAATCTAGTCACAGCCTTTTAAGCCTCCCTCTTTTTTACAAACGTTATGAACTTCAAAACCATTATTCACCTTTTAGATGCTTAAGCTCAAATGATATTCATGATTCAAATTCTATATATAAATATCTTTGTTTTTAAAAATTTCATTTAATTTTTTTTCAACTGAAAATCTAATCCTAACATCAGAGATTTTTTTTACCCACTCTCTGGCCTTCCTAAAACTAAATGACTTAGAAAAATATAGCTCAGGGAAATACCCAAATTGCTTTTTCTTACGCGTTGATAGATACAAACAATCAATTAATGCTTTTTCCGGTTCGGCGATTAAAAAACTTTCTGTGCCTTTATACCACTTAAATCCTTTAAAAAAAGACGGCGTTATGCGGTGGACAAAAAAAGTCGCTGCCTTTGTATGGATTATCTTGGTATGAACTGTTGAAGCAAGTGTAATCGATTGAGGAATCTGTTCGATTATTCCATAGAGATGTAACGCGCTTATAAAAGATACATAGCTGCGGTGCCCTGAAAGCAAAAAAGGAATCACAACATAAGGGCTTAAAGATTTGCTTGAAACTTCAGACCAAATTCCCCGATATATCTTAAAAATTACTCCCTGTTTTTCAAGATAATTAAGCGCCTGAGTTGTGCCGGATAAAGATTTACCGGAGAGAGCTGATAATTCAAGTGTTGTAAACACAGGCCGGTGTAATTCTTTAATAAATTTCAAGATAGAGCATTTAGGCATAAGTTTTTCGAATTTCCTCAATAAAAGCGGCTACATTCAGTTTTATCTCATCCCATAAGGAAGCTGCGCTATATACAGATTGGTCATCCGCCGCTAAATAAGAAGTTACAGTATCGCGAAACTGTTCAAAACTAACAGCAAAAACATTTTCATATGCTTTTTTAAATTTAGTTTTATCCATTTTGATTTGTTGTTTTTCCGAAGGTTTATAGTAAGAAGCCAAAATATATAAGTCAAAAATATCCCTTGCTTGAACAATAACTCTTGTTGAAAGAGCTTCTATTTTTTGAATTATAGCAGATTGCGCATCATAGTGAGAAAACACTAAGGGAGATGATTTATACAAACGCAAAATAAAAGCTGATATGGGCTGAACAACAACTTTTCCTTTGAATCCTCGGCGTGAAAATTCAATTTTAGTAAAAAGATCTTCGTTCGCGTGAGTAATTAAATGAACCTTAAATCTTTGAGTTGTCTGCGTTAATTTTGCTTTTGCAATATCAGGAGGAATAATTCTCTCAATCCCAAACGATTTAAGACTATCCTGAAAAGATACAGATCTCAGTATTTTCATAACCACATCAGTCAGAATCTCTACTTTTACAGTATGAATATCTAAATCCATATCCTCTGAATATCGAAAACTATTAAAGAAAAAACGCAAATTTACCCCGCCTTTAAGAGCGCAACAAGACGGTTTAATTTTTTTTCCAAACCATCTTAAGAATTCCAGATGGAATACTTCTCTTACTTGTAGAAGATTAGATATTTTTTTATTCATAATTATGTATTATTGTTTAGTTATATATAAATTATAGTACATATTTAATTAGTAGTCAACATCTTTTTTGATTAAATCCGTATTTCAATTTTTCAACTAATTTCCCTGTCTATAATCACTTCCTTAAAGTCACTTATTTTGACGTTAAAGGATATTTTCCGGGCTGGTTATTTTCAAAACCCTGCTTACCGACTGCTGCAGCAGGGAACTGTCCCCCAAAAGCGTGTGCAGCTGTTTGGGAAAATTAGCCCGGCTCATCGGCCAAAGCCGCATCCCCTGCCCGCCGGCCATAATATAATAAACAATTTTTTTCATCCTAATCTCCCTTTTAAAATCAGTTCTATTTATTATCTATATTTTTATTCCTTGGCCAAGCTCCCGATAACTACCATTTCCCTGTCGAAAAACTTTTT